>JANDLU010000140.1 GCA_024330215.1 Candidatus Gaiellasilicea maunaloa | reverse complement strand
TGACCGTCACACCGGGACCGCCGTCGCGAAGTTCCACGACGAGCGGGACATCCTCCCGTCTCTACTATCGACTACGACAAGCTCGGTCAGACGCCGGCTGACGACTTCGAGTACATCAGCACGCTCATGAACGGCTCGAAGTGCAACAGCTGGGGAATCGTCTACGTGCTCGGCGAGAGCAGTGAGCTCATCGTTGCCGCGTCATCGCTGGGTCTCTTGGCGCTGGCACCGAAAGATGGCGGCGACTTCATGTCGATCGTCGCCGATTCGAGCAATGTCGTTGCTTGGGGCCTCGAACCGATGGGTGGTATGAAGGAGCATCCAAGCAACGGGCTCGTCTACGTCAGTCAGCCTCAGCGAGGCTATGTGATGGCGATCGACCCGAACGTCCAGCACAACTACGTCTTCGACGCTCCAGTGCTCCAGCTGCCGCGCCCGGGGTGGCCTTCGTGCATTCGTTTTGCCGACGACGGCGAGACGATGTTCGTGTGTGACGCTGGGAACGGCGTAGTTTGGGAGGTCAGAGGCTTCTATCGCTGACGATCTCTGGGTGTGTCTTTGCGAGCACCTTCGACGGGGGAGGGGTCGAAGGCCCTTCCCCCGTCGTCCACGAGATTGACGATATCGCCGCGAGTCGCGAAGACAATGCTCGCTACGAGTATCCAAGCGGCCCCAAACCAAAGGACTTGGGCAAGTCCGACCAAGGACGCAGCCCCTCCCGCCAGGAGATAGCCGAGTGGCGCGAATGCGTAGGCGAGCCAATCGTACGAGCTGATCCTCGACATCATGTCTGGAGGGACGTGGCGCTGGAGGGCCGTCTCGCGCAAGGTATTCGATACCGTGACCGCGCCACCTGCGCAGACCGCGGCCAGCACGATCGCCACAAGCGGAGCCTGTGCGGCGAGCAACGCGATCTGAACCCCGTAGAACGCAAGAAGGATCATCGCTAGGCGCAATGGCCGATAGGGTCGGATGCGAAGCGACGAACGCGCCGAGGAGCGCGCCAACACCGGCTCCACTCAGAATCGCGGCCCACGCTCCCGGCCCACCCAGCTCCTCGTCAGCCACAAGCGGGCCAAGCACCATGAACGGGGCGTAAGCGAACACGTTGAAGAGCGCGAACGCGCAGACGCTTAGCCAGAGCCATCTGCGGACGCGAAAGGCACGCCATCCGAGGACGAGCTCGTTCACGAGATTGGTCGTCTGCCCTTTCTCGCGAATGGCCGGGCGGACGCGGAACAAGCAGAAGGCGCTGATCGCGAAGCTGCCGGCATCGATCAGTATTGCCCAGCCGGCTCCGACCAGGACAACCAGCGCACCAGAGATCGCCGGGCCGCTAATGCTCGCTACCGCCTGAGCGATACTCTGCAGCGCGTTCGCGGCTTGTATCTGCTCACGTCGAACGATCTCTGTGAGAAGTCCCGTGGAGGCGGGACCGAAGAATGCTGATGCCGTTCCGCGGACAAGTTGTGCGGCTATCAGGTGCCATAGCTCTGCGGCTTCGAGCACGAGAAGCAGCCCAAGAATCCCCTGGGACATGAACCGAAGTACGTCGGCGGCAAGCATCGCGCGGCGACGCTGAAGACGATCGGCGAAGACACCACCGACGATCAGGAATCCAACCGAAGGAATCAAGTTGGCGGCGAACACCGCGCCGAGCGCCGTTGGGGAGCGGGTCACCTCGAAAACCGCGAACGCCAGGGCTACGGGGACGAGGAAGTCCCCCAGTATCGACGCCGTTTGGCCCGCGAACAGCAGCCTAAAGTTCCGCTCTCGCAGGAGCGAGATGTCAATCGAGACCGACACGGCGTCTGACGCTCATGCTGGAATGCTCGACCTGAGCAAGGCGCTCTGCGTCCACGAGCAGTGCCTCGATCACATCGAGTCCGAGATTCCAGGTTTCATCGCTCTCGAGGTCAAGCCCTAGTCGCGCGATGACGCTGGCTGGTGACTCTGACCCTCCGGCTGCCAGGGCGCCTAGAAGTCGGTTGGCGAAGTCTGACTACTCATCATTCTGATGCAGCGCTGCTGCCGCGACCAAGTACCCGAGAGCATACGAGTACAGGTATCCCGGTGAGATCACGAAGTGAGGCACGTAGCTCCACCAGAGCTCGTAGCCGGGCGACAGTTCGACTCCATCCCCGAGCATCGACTTCTGGTGATGAAGCCATAGAGCTCCGATCTCGTCGACAGTCAGCTCTCCCTCCGTGCGTCGATGTGCGTGAAGAGCGGCCTCGAACCGGTGCATCGCAATCTGTCGAAACACGGTTGCAAACGCATCATCGAGCGCGCCGATCAAGACGTGGAGACGATCACGTTCCGCCGCACTTGCGAGCTGGTGGCGTAGCACGAGGAGCTCACTGAAGATCGCTGCCACCTCCGTTACGGCCGGGCTCATTCTCGCGTTGAGAAACGACTGCCGGCGCGCCAGGAGATAATGCAACCCATGACCGACTTCATGCGCAAGCCCGACCACGCTGCGTCGGTCGCCATGGAAGGAGAGCACGATGACTGGGTGGGTTTGTCGCGTCCCAGGTGAACAGAACGCGCCGACGACCTTCTGTGAGCGAGGGGCGGCGTCAATCCACCCTTCAACGAAGAATCGTCGCACCAGTCCGGTCGCGCGAGCGGAGAACTCTTCGTAGGAGGTGATGAGGAGCTCTCGTGCTTCACCCCAACTCGAAGTCACGCCGTCGCCTATCGGCGCGACACGATCGTAGTCTGAGAGGCGGTCGACCCCGAGCAATTGTGCCTTCAGGCGAACAAATCGGTGCGCGAGGTGATAGCGAGCCTCGACCGCAGTCACCAGCCCCTCGACTGCTCGGTCTGAGAGGATGTTCTCGAGGTTGCGCCGCTGAAGCCAATCGTCATATCCGCGTAGGTCGTCCTCGAGGGCAGCTTCGAGGGCGACGACGTTCAGGATGTGCGCACGAGGCTCGGGATCGGCCGCGAGCGCGGAGCTGACCGCCCGCGCAGCTTGGCGACGTACACTGCGCACCGGGTCCTGAAGGAGAGCGAGTGTGCTCTCGAGTGGTTGGGGGCGGCCCCGGAGGCGTGGTCTCAACTGCATGAGGATGTCGCCATGCAGCCGCGACCATGCGTCGTGGCCCACCACCCGAAAGCGCTCCAGCAGACGCTCCTCTGTGATCGACAGGGTATGAGGGCGGAATCGACGCTCAGTACGAAGGGTGTGCTTGTAGTGAGTCAACTCGTCGTGTGCGAGCATCGCTGCGGCCGAGCCTTCGTTCAATGCGATCCATTCGAGAAGAAAAAAGAGAAGCTCCTCGTTCGTGCGCGCACTGAGTTCCTCGATCTGCTGGTGAAGGGCTCTGAGGTCGTGGCGCGACCCGTCTGCCGTGGCGACAAGGTGCGCGAACTGTTGCGGGCGTTGTGACCGGGAATGAATTCGCTCGAGTGAGCGCAACGCGCGCGCGAATTCGGATGGGCAGAGCTCACCAACGCGGCCGCGGTAACGACGACGGAACGCTCCCGCCAGGCGCACAGCAGTCGCAGCATCGTCTACGACACGGGAGTCCGCAGTCGCGTAGAACGCACGGAGGTCGGCATTCGGCGGCTCGTTCCCGAGCAGATCCTTAGTCACCATCGCGGTCACCACTAGCTCTGCCGCAGCTGCTGACACCTTACGCCTCTCGACTCCGCCTCGCTCGCGGATTGGTGCTTCCCGACGCCATCTTCCGCCCTACTCGCGATCACGCCCCGAGGCATACGCTCGCTTCGTGTCCGCGTACTGACGGTCGTGGCACCGAGATCCGGCCGAACACGACCGCGATCGACGTCTCGCCGCCAACGCGGCTGGATTCGCGACATGGGACGAGTGGCGCCGGCATCGCTGGCCGCCGTCGGTCTCCTGACGCCTGCTCCTCTCATCCGGGATGCCGACGCTCGCGTGAGCGAGCGTTCGCGAAGACACCCTGAGTGGGGCGGGTGCGAACGACGGTCTATGCCCGTTGTCGTCCGTGTCCGAGACCTTGCACGAGCGTGGAAGCCGCCGGACTACGGCGACAGTTCGGCCCGGCGCGACCACCAGGCCTCGGCTGCGGTCATTGCGCTCTCGGCTTGATGGATGTCGTTGCCCACGAGTCCTGCGGTGGCGGCCCAGTGCAATGGTACGAGGGCCAGAGCCCCGGGGAGCCAACGGTGCTCGTCGGGAGTCAGCGGTTCCGGAGCCGTGCCTTCGTAGGCCTCGAGCAGTTGTCGCGGCTCGAGCAATTCAACCGGCTGGCCCACGCCATCGGGGCCGCTTTGTGCGATGTGGTTCAGGCTGCCCGCGACGTCGTACAGCCGCTCCCTGACTCTCGCGAAATCCAGGTCGAAGGTGGCCCATGAGCCGTCTGACAGTTCTCCCGTGTTGCCCAGCTTGTAGTCCCCATGAATCGGCGCGCATGGCAGTTCGAGGCCCCTCCGGAGCTTGGAGAGCTCGCCGGTCAGTTGGCGCATCCGACGCACGACCGGCTCGCTACCGAGTCCGAGCCTGCGGCGCGTGAAGCCGACCGAGTATCGCAGTTGCCCGAATGTTCTGTGGTCGTCGAGGGGTTCGGGCGGACCGGGCTCCCAGACTGCTTTGAGCGCAGTGTGGAGACGTCCGAGCTCCTCGAATAGGCGGACGTAGGAGTCCTCGCCCGCCGGTGGCTGGACGTGACCGATGAACTCCTCAAGCTCAGCCCAACGATCAGCGACCCTCAGGAAGTCGAAGCCGGCAATCCGAATCGGCCGAGCGACCCGGACTTGCGTCCGCTGGAGCCGCTCCCGCAGACGCCGCAGTCCCGCTACTCGCCCGCGGCGGACCCAGGGCCTATGAACCCGGAGGACAACCGGCGACTCGGCGTCTACCCGCACGTTGAGGTTGAACTCACCGCCGATGTCTGCCCATCCGGCCCCGCGCGCGACGCGGGCGATCAGGGCCGAGACGGCCGGATCATCTTCGCTGGCTCTAGGCCCGAACCAGCGCGGCAAGGCAGGGGGAGAGGTCGAAGCTTCAATTCCGGTCATGGCAATGGCCCACCAGCGCACCCGAGGAAAGGTCCCCCGGCGAACATGGCCCAATCTTGCCGCGACGCCACTACCAAGGCGACGCGGGGCAACGGGCCGAGTTTCGAGATTCTCGCTTGTACAAGCGTCCTCGCGTCAGACCGTTAGCGGCGGCCCATCGAAGAGGTCTTCGCAGAGCTCGCGTTGGTTCGCGCAATACTCGGTTCGGCCCACCAAAGACTCGTAACTCAAACCACGAGGCCCGTTGTGACGCGGGACACGGCCACCCGCAAGAAGTCACCCTCCTCGCGCAGGACGGCGACCATTGCGTCCCGCACGTCGCCCAACCGTCGTTGTCGAACCTAAGGCCGCGCGACCGAAACGGTAGGGCCGCGTTCTGCTCGAAGGCCCGCTGAACGCGCCCGTCGTTGCGAGCGGGTATCTCCAGTGGAGCACGCAGGTTGCGCTCTCGTCGTCTCTGCTCGCGGTCCAGGATGTCAAGGGGCGGGTCGACGTCTACGAGATCGACTCCGGCCGGCTGCTCATCCGGCGCGACCTGTTCGGGTGTACCCGCCGAACCCTGGGCCGCGGAGAGTTCGCTCGCCGGCGACAAGCTCATCGTTTGGGATGGCCAGCACGTCTCGATCCACGACCCGCGCAGCGGCACCGAAGAGCAGCTCGTCAGCATCCCGCCTGCCCGATTCGAGAGGCCTCTCGGCCCGCGGCGGCTCGTGACCGCGCTCACCACCGACGAGACCCGCGTTGCCTGGGCCGAGACCGACACGGACACAGGCCAGAGCGTCGTTCGCGTCGTAGACGTGACATAAGGCCCGTCCAGAAAGTGTCGCGTCCTGATCCAG
>JANDLU010000139.1 GCA_024330215.1 Candidatus Gaiellasilicea maunaloa | reverse complement strand
GGCAGACTATTGAGGTGGTAGGTCGGGCGCTGCTCGAGACCCCAGGGACGCCTAGAGCGAGGCCACCGCGGCTGATCTCGCCCCGTTCGAGGAGCTCCCCACCTTGCCGTGGCCTCCGGCTATCGCGACCTTCATCGTGCTCCCTTCGATTCGCGAGCTCCCGCAGAACCCCGTCCAATCGCCACCCTGCGGACCTCGAGGTCGTCGTCGTCAGGTTCGAGGCGCATCTCTTCGCGGCACCCGCGCCTCTCGGCTCGGGCCTCGTAGATCGCGTCGGGGTCATCGCTGCGTTTGGCCAGCGCCAGGGCGTCATCGAACGCATCGAGTGCACCCGAGGCGTCGCCCGAGTCCAAACGGGCATTGCCGATCGTCAGCAGTAGTGCGAAGTCTGCTCCGCGCTCCGCCTGCAGTTGCGAGAAAGCCGCCTCCCCGGCCTCGCGCTGGCCCTCCTTGAGTAGGTACCAGGCGAGCATCTCGCGAGCAATATCGAGGTGCTCGCAACCGAGCTCAATCGCCCTGCGCTGGGCGCGGACGGCGAGCGAGAAATCGTCCTCCTCGACAGCCAGATCGGCGAGTTGGTCGTAGAGGTCTCCGATGTGGTGCTCATCCGTGGGCGCCTGGCCGGCGAGGGCGTCGAGCGCGGACTCAGCCTCCGCCAGCGTCTCAGCGTCCTCGTAGGCCGAGAGCAACTCCTCGATCGTGCCCATGTCCGGACGCTACAGCGAGCTGAGGAACTCGGCTGGACCGAACACGGGAAGCTGGTCGACGAGCGCGAGGAGGTGCTTATCTCCGGAGACGAGCGCGGCACGCTGAGCCTGAGCCAAGGCGATCAGGTAATCGTCGCCGGGATCGACTGAGCGCACCGCTGGCGCCCTCTTGGGGTCGAGGACGAGTGTCGCAGTTCGCTCGAGCCACGACACCAGCTCGCGCGCCTGATCCGGCGGTACCCGCTTGCGCAGCTTCGGGTATGCGAGTGCCCGGTTCAGCTCGGCCAGCAGGAGCGGCGAAACGAGGAGCTCGAAGTCGCCGCTCTGCCATCGGAGCATGAGCTGTGCCGGCGTGCCGCTGGGGGAGAGGGCCGCTGAGATCAGGACATTCGGATCGCAGACGGCGCGCACCGGCTATCGGGGGCGCTTGCGGGTCCGGTGCTGGGCCTCGACGGCCAGCGCCTCGGCCTCCTCCGCGGAAAGGTCGCTCTGAGCCCAAAGGCGGTCGAGCAGATCGAGTCCGAGCTCCTTGCGAAGCGCCTCCTCGATCACCTCGCTGTCGCCCTTGCCGGTCCGGGCGGCCCGCACTTTGACTGCTCGCAGAACCTCCTCATCAACGGTCAGTGTTGTCCTGGTCTTCGACATGGATACATCTTAGCATCATGATGTTCTGCCCCTGCGACCGGAAAACTGCGGAGCTGTCACAGCAATCCGGCGCCGCTACTCTCACGAGGCTTGATCTCGACGAACCAATTCAAGAACGGCGCCCACATCGAGGTCGACGGGACGATCTTCCGGATCATGGACTTCCAGCACGTCAAGCCGGGCAAGGGCGGCGCCTTCGTGCGCACGAAGCTGAAGCGCGTCGGCGATGGCAACGTTGTCGACAAGACCTTCCGCGCCGGCGAGAAGTTTCGCCCGGTGCGCACCGAGACCCGCAAGATGCAGTACCTCTACGACGCCGGCGAGGCCGCGGTCTTCATGGACACGGAGAGCTACGAGCAGACCGAGCTGCAGCGTGACTCGATCGCCGACGAGATGCAGTGGGTGCGACCCAACGACGAGGTCGATCTGCTGCTCGTGGACGAGCGACCGACGGGCGTCCAGGTGGCCAGCGCGGTCGAGCTGGCCGTCACCGAGACGGACCCCGGCCTCAAGGGCGACACCGCCTCCGGCGGCGGCACCAAGCCGGCGACCCTCGAGTCCGGCGTCGTCATCCAGGTGCCCCTGTTCGTCAACGAGGGCGACCGCGTCCGCGTCGACACCCGCAACGGCGAGTACGTCTCCCGCGCCTAGGTACGCCTCCGCCACAGCCCGCGCACCTCGCGCGCGCCGGGCCTCGCCACCCTCCGCCCATGCCCGAGCGTCGACTGGCTTCTCTTGCGCGTCAGCGAGTCGACGCTGGCTGCGATCGAGAGGTGGCGCGGCGGGCGGGCGAGCAGTGGGGGGTGCTCGCCACGGCCGAGTTGCTCGAGTGCGGGATGACCCATGCGGCGATCTCGCGCCGCGCGCGTCGCGGTTGGCTCCACCAGCTTCACACCGGCGTTTGGGCCGTCGGGCATGCGAATCCTCCGATCGAGGGGAGGCTGCTTGCCGCGGTCAAGGCCTGCGGGGCGGGAGCGTTGCTCAGTCATCACTCCGCAGCAGTCCACTGGGGCCTGCTCGACCCCTCCGATCGCTACCCCCACGTGACAGTGCGCGGCCCGCGCACTCGCATCCTGCCGGAAATCATCGTCCATCGGACCGCCACGCTCGAGCCGATCGACCGGACCCGGCTGAGGCGGGTCCCGGTGACCGCGCCTGCCCGAACCGTTCTCGACCTCGCCGCGGTCGTCAGTCCTGACATCGTTCGTAGCGTCGTCCGCAGGGGTCAAGGGCTCGGCCGGGTCAACGTGCGTCAGCTGGTCGATGTGCTCGATCGTCTCGGTCCGAGGCGCGGCAGCCGCAGCCTGGCGCAGGCAGTTGCGACGGGACCCGCACCCACGCGCAGCGTGCTCGAGGACGTGGTGCTCGACCTCCTGTTGAGCGCCGGCTTCGCCCATCCAGACGTCAACAAGCCGATTACGATCGCTGGCCGCCGGGTGATCCCGGACTTTCGTTGGCCCGGGGAGGCGGTCGTGGTCGAGGCGGACGGCGCTGCCTGGCACGAGGGCCGGATCGCCCGGGAGGACGACACCGAGCGCCAGGCCCTGCTCGAGAGCCACGGCCAGCGGGTGATCCGCGTGACCTGGAACCAGGCAATGACCCGCCGCGCCGAAACCATCGCTCGGATCCGCGCAGCCGGAGTCCCGGACGAGCCCGAGAGTCGACTCGCTTCTCCTATCCGTAAGCGAGTCGACGGTCGGCCGGCCGGGCGGCGCGGGGCGGGGTAGGTGCGCTGCGGCGCGTACGCTGCGGGGCCTGATGCGCCGCTCCGACCAACGACGCGATGCCGTGTTCGCGCTCTATCAGCGCGACGTGACCGGCAGGGAGCTCGGCGAGCTGCTCGCCGGCTCGAAGGAGTTCACCCGCGAGCTCGCCGAGGGAGTCGACCTCGAGCGCGCTGGGCTCGACGAGGAGATCGCGCGGCTCTCGCGAGGCTGGGAGCTCGAGCGGATCGCGGCCCTGGAGCGCTCGATCATGCGGGTCGCGCTCTATGAGATGCGCTTTCGCGACGACGTGCCCACCGAGGTCGCGATCGACGAAGCGGTCAACCTCTCGAAGGAGTACTGCGGCGCCGACGCGCCCGGGTTCGTCAACGGGATCCTCGGCTCCGCCGCGCGGGAGCTGCAGAAGGCGAGCCCGTGAGCGGCCCCGACGCCTCCGCCGAGGTCCGCCGGATCGCGGCCCAGCTCGGCGAGCTGGCCGAGCGCCTGCGCGACCCCGAGCTCGCCGACGAGAGCGCCGAGGCCCTCGCCCGCGAGGCGGCCGAGCTGGTCAGCCGGGCGGGCACCGAGCTCGATCGCGCGCTGCGCGATGCCGGTGCCGCCGGGGAGTGAGTTGAGGGCTTACCCGGACGACCTGCGCGAGCTGGTCGAGGAGTACCTCAGCGGCCTCAGCTTCTCCGAGGCCGAGGCCACCGCCGGTCTCGACGAAGCGATGCGCTACTCGCTGCTCGCGGGAGGCAAGCGGATCCGGCCGGTCCTCTGCCTTGCCGCGGCTCGCTCGGCCGGCTTCGAGCCCGAGACTGTGCTGCCGGCCGCCGCCTCGATCGAGTTGATCCACACCTACTCGCTGATCCACGACGACCTGCCGGCGATGGACGACGACGCGTTGCGCCGCGGGCGCCCGACCTCGCACGTCGTCTACGGGGAGGATGTCGCGATCCTCGCCGGCGACGGCCTCTTCGCCGAGGCGATTCGCCACTTCTGCGAGCGCCAGCACGGGCAGCCGGCGCTGGCGCTCGCCGCGCTCGCCGAGCTGGTGCGGGCAACCGGCGTCGGTGGCATGGTCGGCGGCCAGTACCGTGACGTCACCCTGGCGCAGGCCGACGCCGACGAGCTCCGGGAGCTGCATTCGCTGAAGACCGGCCGCCTGATCGGCGCCAGCGTCGCCGTGCCGCTGATCCTCGCCGGCTTCACCAAGACCGCGATGGAGCCCTATCAACGCTTCGCGGCCGAGCTCGGGGTGCTCTTTCAGATCGTCGACGACATCCTCGACGTGACCGGGTCCGACGAGCAGCTGGGCAAGCCGCGGGGCTCGGACGAACGCCACGGCAAGCTCACCTACGTCAGCCTCTTCGGGCTCGAGCGCGCGCGCCAGCTCGCCGCCGAGTCGCACGCCAACGCCCGCGCGGCGCTCGCCGAGGTCGAGGACGAGACCGCCGACCTCGAGCTGATCACCGACTTCATCCACACCCGGCGGCGCTGATGCTCTCCGCCGCTCGGCGAAGGTGACGCCCGCTCGAGCCGGCGCTCCTACACTTGAAAGCGTGAGCGGCGGTGATGGCGTGGGGAAGAGCGCGCGGCGGATCGGTGCCGGCCCGACGCTGATGCTTGGTTTGACGATCGCCGCCGGGATGATCCTCCCGGTCGCGGCCGGCGACGACGACGCAGGGCTTTCGGCGGCGCTTGCACCTGAGGCGGCGCTCGCCGCGGTCGACGCCCCGTGTGGAGGCACGCCGATGCCGGATCCCGATCGCGTGCGCACGGGATCTTTTGGAGATGAGCTCGAGGGCAGCTACGTCCTCGTCCCGTTCGATGTCCCGGCGAAGGTCGGTGGCGCGGCGGTCACCGGGCTGCGGGTCAAGTACTGCTACGACCAGCCCGACATGCCCGCCGCCCAGGTCGATAACACGCTCGATCTCGGCCTCTACGAGCCGCGTGCCACCACGAGGCCGTGGGGGGTTGCGGAGTTTCGCGGCTGGGGTGGCTCGAGCCACCCGGACGTCACCCTCTCGGCGGATGGCTTCGAGGCCGACGACGGCGCGACCACGCGCGCGTTCCTGCCGGGCGACACCCCCCCCGGCGAGTGGGCGGCCGAGCTCGGCGTCGCCGCGGTCGCCTCCGAGACCGAGGGCGACTCCGACGGCGAGGTCGCGTGGCGGGTGGAGGTCGACTTCCTCACCGACGCCTCGTTCGCCGACCAGCCCTACGAGACCACCCCGTGCGCCGAGAGCGGCCGCTGCGACTACGACCGAAGGCCGGCGATCCGCGAGCCCGGTTGGTACAGCGGCGACCTGCACGTCCACGGTGAGCACTCGGCGCTTCGCGACGCGCCGCTCGAGGAGGTCTTCGGCTACTCGTTCTGCCCCGACCCCGACCCCGCGTTCGCGGCGATCTGCGACGAGGAGCTTCACAAGCCCGGCGCCGGTCTCGACTTCATCACCCTGTCCGACTACGTGGGCGGCGCTCAATGGGGCGAGATCGGGCGCTTTCAGGCCGATTATCCCGGCAAGCTGATCATTCCCAGCGCCGAGGTGATCACCTACCGCGGCCATACGAACGCGCACGGGATCACCGCCCCGGTCGACTACCGCACCGGTCCGTTGCATGAGCTTCAGGACGACGGGTCGACCGACCAGGTTCGCGACCCGCGCCCGGCAAGCGAGATCTTCGAAGCCGTCAAGGGAATCGAGGCCGAGCCCGGTTTCACCCAGATCAACCACCCGACGATCTTCCCCTCGGAGGTGCCGACCTTCGACGGCCTCTGCCGAGGCTGCCCGTGGG
>JANDLU010000138.1 GCA_024330215.1 Candidatus Gaiellasilicea maunaloa | reverse complement strand
GGAGGCCCGGATGAACCCCTCAGCCGTTCACAACCTGTGTGGGCACGTCATCTAGTAGGGAGAGTCGCCGACCTGACCGGCGGCTAGCATCGACGAGATGCCCGTCGCCTCGCCCGAGACCTACCTCGCGAACCTGAATCCCGCCCAGCGCGAGGCCGTTCTCCACACCGAGGGACCGCTGCTCGTGATCGCGGGCGCCGGCTCGGGGAAGACGCGCGTCCTCACCCACCGCGTCGCGCACCTGATCTCCGCGCTCGGGGTGAAGCCGAACGAGATCCTCGCGATCACCTTCACGAACAAGGCGGCGGGGGAGATGCGCGAGCGCTTGACGAGCATGCTCGGCCCTGTCGCGAGGGCGATCTGGATCCTCACCTTCCATTCCGCCTGCGGCCGCATCCTCCGCGCCGAGGCCGAGCGGCTCGGCTACCGCTCCAACTTCACGATCTACGACTCCGCCGACCAGGTGCGGCTCGTCAAGCAGTGCCTTGAGGAGCTCGACAAGGATCCGAAGCGCTTCGTCCCGCGCGGGATCCACGCCCAGATCTCGAACGCGAAGAACCTGCTCCTGACTCCGGCTCTCTACGCGGAGCGCGTCGCCTCCTTCTACGACCAAACCGTCGCCGAGGTCTACGCGCTCTACCAGAAGCGGCTGCACGACTCGAACGCGGTCGACTTCGACGACATGCTGATGCTGACCGTCGAGGTGCTCGAGCGCTTCCCGGAGGCGCGCGCCCGCTGGCAGAAGGCGTTCCGCTACGTGCTCGTCGACGAGTACCAGGACACGAACCACGCCCAGTACCGCTTTCTCCAGATCCTGGGCGAGCACCACCACAACGTCTGCGCCGTCGGCGATCCCGATCAGAGCATCTACGCTTTTAGGGGAGCCGACATCCGCAACATCCTCGAGTTCGAGCGCGACTTTCCGGAGACGCGGACGATCGCGCTCGAGCAGAACTACCGCTCCACGAACGCGATCCTCGAGTCCGCGAACGCGGTGATCGCCAGGAACAGCGAGCGGAAGGAGAAGCGGCTCTGGTCGGAGCTCGGGGACGGCGATCCGGTGCGCGTCGTCGAGGTCGAGGACGAGAACGCCGAGGCCCGCTACGTCGCCTCGCAGATCGCCGCGCTCGTCGAGGAGGGCTACTCGGGCAGCGAGATCGCGATCTTCTACCGGATGAACGCGCAGTCGCGCCAGATCGAGCAGACGCTGCGGCTCTCGCAGATCGACTACCAGGTGATCGGCGGCCCGCGCTTCTACGAGCGCGCCGAGGTGAAGGACGCGATCGCCTACCTCCAGGTGCTCGACAACCCGACCGACGCGATCTCGCTGCTCCGGATCGCGAACCGGCCGCGGCGCGCGATCGGCGACACGACGCTCTCGCGGCTCATCGCCTACGCGGAGGCGCACGGGATCTCGCTCCACGCGGCCCTCGGCCATCCCGAGGAGGCCGGGCTCGCGAAGCCTGCCGTCAAGGCGGTCACCGGGCTGAAGAACCTGCTCGACTCGCTCCGCTCGGCAGCTCAGGAGCTCGAGGTGCCGGAGCTGATCCAGGAGGTGCTCGACCGCACCGGCACGGTCGAGGCGTACGAGGCGGAACGGACGATCGAGGCGCGCGGGCGGATCGAGAACCTCGAGGCCTTCGTCGACGGCGCGCGCGAGTACCAGCAGCAGGCCCAAGAGCCGACGCTCGGCAGCTACCTCCAGGAGATCTCGCTCTTCTCTGCCCAGGACGAGCTCGACGACGTCGAGGTCTCGAACGTGACCCTGATGACGATTCACAACGCGAAGGGCCTCGAGTTCCGGGCCGTCTTCATCGTCGGCGTCGAGGAGGAGATCTTTCCGAGCTCGCGCTCGATCGAGGAGCAGGGGATCGAGGAGGAGCGCCGCCTCTTCTACGTCGGGATCACGCGGGCAGAGGAGCGCTTGGTCCTCACGCATGCCTCCTCGCGACTGCTCTGGGGTCGGACGACGCACAACCTCCCCTCGCGCTTCCTCGACGAGCTGCCCAGCGGCCAGGTCGAGCGAGAGCGGCTCCGCGCGGCGTCGTGGCGCAACTACGGCACGCCGGCACAGACGCGCGACCTCCAGCCGAAGACCGATCATCCTGCCCTCTCGACCGGCGACTCGGTTCGCCACGGGACGCTCGGCGAGGGCGTCGTCACGCGGCTGGAGGCTGGTGGCCTCGTCACCGTGCGTTTCGCCGCGGACGGGAGCGAGCGGAAGCTGATGCTCGACTACGCCCCGCTGGAGAAGATCGCATGAGCTTGGCGGTTCGGCCGGTCGAGAACGTCGAGGAGCTCGCCGCCGGGATCGGTGCGATCGGCCACTACTTCGGCGGCTGGCCGACGCTCGAGCAGGCGGAGCGCTTCGGCCGCAACCTGCCGCTGGAGCGAATGCACGCCGCCTTCGACGGGGAGAACGTCGTCGGCGGCGCGGGTGCCTTTCCGTTCGAGCTGACGATTCCGGGCGGGCAGCTTCGCTGCGGCGGCGTCACCGTCGTCGGCGTCCTGCCCACGCACCGACGGCGCGGCGTGCTGACGAGCATGATGCGCGCCCAGCTCGAGGACATCCGCGACCGCGGCGAGCCGCTCGCGGCGCTCTGGGCCTCCGAGGAGGCGATCTACCGACGCTACGGCTACGGGATGGCCGCGCTCGGCACCGAGCTGGCGCTCGCTCGCGGCTACCACGCGCTGCGCCCACCCGCGGATCCGGAGATCAGCGTGCGGCTCGTCTCGCTCGAAGACGCAAAGGAGCTCGTGCCGCAGATCTACGAGCGAACCCGGCTGCGGACGCCCGGGATGTATGCGCGCTCGTCCGACTGGTGGGGGACTCGGATCCTCGACGACCCGCCCGACCGGCGCGAGGACGGAGCCGCCAAGAACGCCGCGATCGCCGACCTCGACGGAGTCCCTTCCGCCTACGCGCTCTACCGCGTCGTCTCGAAGTGGGAGGGAGCCGCGAACGCGGGCCACGTCGGGATCATCGAGGCGATGGGCGACGACCGGGCAGAGCTCGAGCTCTGGCGCTACCTGCTCGGACTTGACTGGGTGGGCAACTTCCGCGCGAATCACCTCCCGATCGACCATCCGCTCCTGCACGCGCTCGTCTACCCGCGCCGGGCGCTGCTCCGTCTCTACGACACCCTCTTCCTGCGCCTCGTCGACGTTGGTACCGCGCTCGCCGCTCGCTCCTACGCGAGCGAGGAAGCGCTCGTGCTCGAGCTCGAGGACGACTTCCTCCCGAAGAACAGCGGGCGCTGGCGGATCGCGGACGGTGGCGCCGAGAGAACCGAGGACGAGCCCGATCTGGCGCTCGACGTGACCGAGGCCGCTTCGCTCTATCTCGGCGCGTTCGGCGCGTCGGAGCTCGTGCGCGCGGGTCTCGTCCGCGAGCTACGCGAGGGTGCGGCGCAGCGCGCCGATCGCCTCTTCGCGATCCCTCGCAAGCCCTGGTGCCCGGAAATCTTCTAGGTGGGGCTCGATACCGCGCTAGGTAGCCTGCTCGCCGCGTTCGGGCTCTCGGGCGCGGCGGGTCTGAACGCGTGGCTGCCGCTCCTCGCGAGCGCTCTCCTCGCCCGGCTTGACATCGTCGAGCTCGCCGCTCCGGTCGACGACCTCACCTCGACGCCTGCGCTCGTCCTGCTCGGCGTGCTCACGGCTGCGGACTTCGTCGGCGACAAGATTCCGGTCGTCGACCACGTACTCCACCTCGTCGGGACGATCGTGGCGCCAGCGTCGGGCGCGATCCTCTTCGCGGGGCAGACCGGGCTCGAGACCGACCTCTCGACGCTCGTTGCCGTCCTGCTCGGAGGCGTCACGGCTGGTTCGATCCACGCCGGCCGCGCCGCCGTCAGACCGGTCTCGACCGCAACGACCGCGGGGCTCGGCAACCCCCTCGTCTCGCTGGTCGAAGACGCAGGCTCGCTCCTCCTCGTCATTGCGGCGTTCGTTCTACCCGTGCTCGCCCTGATCCTGGTGCTCGCGCTCGCCGTTGGCCTCGCGCTGATGTGGCGGCGGTTCCGCCGCGTCACGCGCCTGCGCTAACGCGGGTTCCGGAGCGCAGTGCGCGCGGCGATCGCGCCCGGACCTCCGTGGACGCCGCCGCCGGGATGCGCCGACGACGAGCAGAGATAGAGACCGCGCACCGGCGTCTCGGCCCGACCGAGCCCCGGCACCGGCCGGAAGATCAACTGCTGGTGGAGCTGCGCCGTGCCGCCGTTCAGCGCGCCGCCGAGGAGGTTCTCGTTCGCCCGCTCGAGCAGCTCCGGCGTCCAGGCGTGACGTTTCCGGATCAGGGCGCGGAAGCCGGGAGCGAGCGCCTCCACGCGAGCCTCCATCCGCTCGGCGAGGTCACCGGGCTCGACGCCTTGGGGAAGGTGCGTGTAAGCCCAGGCCGTCTCCTTCCCCTCCGGCTGGCGGCTGGGATCGCCCATCGAGTACTGGCCGAGAACGAGGAATGGGTTGCTGGGGACGAGCCTCCGCGCCAGCTCGCTCGCCGTCACAGTCAGCTCGTCGATCGACTCGGCGACGTGGATCACGGGCGCTCGCCGCGCGTCGGGCGCCGTCCACGGAATCGGACCGTCGAGCGTCCAGTCGACCTTGAGCGTCGCCGGGTCGAGCTCGAGCTTCCCGATCGCGTCGAGCACCCGCGCGGGCACGTGTTTCCGTGCCAGCAGGTCGAGATAGAGCGCGACCGCGTGCACGTTGGCGAGCACGGCGCGCCGGGCGGTGGCGTCGCCGGCTTTCGAGCGGACACCGACGGCGCGGCGATTACGGACGACGATCTCGTGCACGCGTGCGTCGCAGGTGACGCGGCCGCCCTTCGCCTCGAGCCGGCGCACGAGCGATTCGGTCAGCTTGCCCGCGCCGCCCTCGGGAAAGGGATAGCCGACGCCCTGGCCCAGGGAGCTGAGGAACCAGCCGAAGAAGCCGCCGAGAGTTGACTCCGGCGCGAAGTCCGCATGGAGCGCGTTGCCGGCGAGCAGGCGTGCGGCTCCGACGCCGCGGAAGTGCTCGTCGGCGAGCCGGCGCACCGGGAGGAGCGCGAAGCGGGCGAGCTCGGGTAGCTCATTCCACATCCGGAACGCGATTCGCAGCCCGGCTCGAACGGGCGGGAACGGCGTCATCAGCGCTTGGAGCAGCGGCTCCTCGATCCGGCGGTAGCGCGCGAAGAGCGTGCGCCAGGCGTCGCCGTCGCCGGCCGCGAAGGAGTCGAGCGAGGCGGCCGTCTCGTCGAGGTTTCTGGAGAGGACGGTGCAGGTTTCATCCTCGGTCGGGTGCGCGAGCACGAGCGGCCCGTGCCGCCACCGCAGGCCGTACCGCTCGAGCTCGAGTGCGCGGACCACGGGCGAGGCGATCGCGAGAGGATAGAACGAGCTGAACTCGTCGTGGACGAATTCTGGCTCGACGTGCTCGGAGCTCTTGACGGCGCCCCCCGGTCGAGCCTCAGCCTCGAGCACCTCCACCGACCAGCCGGCGTCGGCGAGGAGGTTGGCGGCGACGAGCCCGTTCGGCCCGGCTCCGATCACGATCGCGTCCGGCATCCGGCCTGACCGTATCGCCCACCTGGTACCGTGCCGCGCCGATGCGGCCCTCTGCGCGCTCGGCGCGCTCCTCGTCATGCTCGTCTCGCTGCGCCCGCGACCGCCGTCCCGACGGCCCGGTGGACGTCTCCCTCGAGCACCTCGACGCGCTGGACGGCGCGCCGATCTCGCTCGGCTGGCCGGCGCAGGGCACCGTCACGGACGGCTTCGGCCGACACTGGGGCCGGATGCACCTCGGGATCGACGTCGGCATCCTCACCTCGCTCGACGTCCGCGCAGCCGCCGCGGGGACAGTGACCGCCGCCGGAGATCGCGCGGGCTACGAGGGCTACGGCCACGGCGTCGCCATCGACATCGGCCGCGGCTACACGATGCTCAACGCACATCTGGCCGCCGCGGGTTCGGCCGGGCGACTGGCTCGACGCCGGCGAGCCGCTCGGCATCGCCGGCTGCACGGGCTCGTGCACGCATCTCCACTGGAGCTCCGCCAGGCCGGCGTTCCGATCAACCCGTGGCCGTTCCTCGGCTAAGATCCCCCGCGCAAGGGCGGTTAGCTCAGTTGGGAGAGCACCAGCTCGACAAGCTGGGGGTCACTGGTTCGAGCCCAGTACCGCCCATGATAAGAAAGCCCCGCAAATACGGGGCTTTCGTCTTCTCCAATGGCGACGATTCCTAGAGTGTGGCCCAATCCTGGCCCAAACGCCCCACGTCCGAAGCGGCGTGGGCGTCCAACTTTGCGCGGGCGAGGTCCTCGGAACCTCGGGCAAGGTGACCGTAGGTGCGGTCGATCATGTCGACCGACGTGCCCATGTAGCGGGCGAGCTCGAAGATCGAAAGCCCTGCAGATCCGCGCCCGCGAGCTCGGCGGCAGCGCCCTGCGCGCGGTTCGAGATCCCGCTC
>JANDLU010000137.1 GCA_024330215.1 Candidatus Gaiellasilicea maunaloa | reverse complement strand
TCGGGCTCGCGCTCGGCCTCGAGCGGCTATCGGGACGGTTCTGGCTCGCCACGGCCGTCTCCTTCGTCGGGGTCGCGCTCGTCGCGGCCGGCTCGGGCTCGAGCCTCTCGGCCGGCTGGGTCGGGATCGCGCTCGGGCTGGCGGCCGCCGCGAGCTGGGCTGTCTACTCGATCGCGATCGCTCCGCTGATGAGCCGCTACTCGGCTTCCCGGATCAGCGCTGTCGTCCTACCCGTCGGCTGGGTCGCGATCGCACTCGTAGGGACTCCGCAGACGGCGAGCCAGGACTACGGGCTCGGCTGGGAGATCTGGGTGCTCCTCGTCCTCGCCACGCTCGGCCCGCTCGTGCTCACGAACATCCTCTGGTTCAGGGCGCTGCACGGGATCGGAGCCTCACGCGCGACCCTGATCGCGAACCTGCAGCCGTTCGTCTCCGCCGTGGTCGCGGTCGTCCTCCTCTCCGAGCAGATGACGCTGCTCCAGGTCGCGGGCGGCGTCCTGATCGGCGGCGGCATCCTGCTCGCGCGCCGGCGGCAGGCGCGGGCGGTGGTCATGGCCGAATAGCGCGCTACCGCTCCTTCTTCGACCGGCTGCTCTCGGCCTGACGCACGGCGTTCCCAGGGCACCCACGCCCCGGGAACGCGGTACGATCGCGCTCATGTCCCCGCGCGACTTCATGCCCCTCGACGGCTGGGACCACCTCGAGCTCTGGGTCGGGAACGCCAAGCAGAGCGCCTACTTCTACGAGCACGCGCTCGGCTTCACGCGCGTCGCCTATGCGGGGCCGGAGACCGGCGTTCGCGACCGCGCCTCGTACGTGCTCGAGCAGGGTGAGATCCGGCTCGTCGTCACGAGCGGGCTGCGCTCGGACAGCGAGATCGTCCGCTTCGCGGCCCGGCACGGTGACGGAGCGAAGGACGTCTCGCTGCTGGTGCCGGACGCCGGCGCCGCCTACCGCGAGGCGGTCGGGCGCGGAGCGACAGGTATCTCGGAGCCGCGCTGGCACGAGGATGAGCATGGCCGCGTCGAGCTCGCGACGATCGCGACCTACGGCGAGAACGTCCACACCTTCGTCAACCGCGCCGACTACGCCGGCCCCTTCCTGCCGGGGTTCGTCTCGCTCACGCGAAACGGCCACCGCGACAGCCGCGTCGGCCTCGTCGCGATCGACCACGTCGTTGGCAACGTCGAGCTCGGCCGGATGGATCGCTGGGTCGAGTTCTACGAGCAGGTCTTCGGGATGGTCAACATCGTCCACTTCGGCGACGACCAGATCCAGACCGAGTACTCGGCACTGATGTCCAAGGTGATGGCCGGCAGCGACGGCAAGATCAAGTTCCCGATCAACGAGCCGGCCGAGGGGAAGCGGAAGAGCCAGATCGACGAGTATCTCGAGTTCAACGAGGGCCCGGGAGTGCAGCACATCGCGCTCCAGTCGGAGGACGTCGTCCGCACGGTCGAGGCCCTGGAGGAGCGCGGGATCGCCTTCCTCGACACGCCGGAGACGTACTACGAGGAGGTCGAGGGGCGGGTCGGCGAGATCGCCGAGAGCTACGACGACCTCAGGCGGCTGCGGATCCTCGCCGACCGCGACGAGGACGGCTACCTGCTCCAGATCTTCACGAAGACGGCCCAGGACCGGCCGACGATGTTCTTCGAGGTGATCGAGCGGCACGGCGCGACGACCTTCGGAGAGGGAAACTTCAAGGCGCTCTTCGAGTCGATCGAGCGCGAGCAGGCGCTCCGCGGCAACCTCTAGCCTGCCGCGGTGACTCCGCAACGCCGGACGGCGCTCGTCTCGGTCGGCGCCGCGGTTGCGCTTGTCTCGCTCAAGCTCGGGGTCGGGCTCGCGAGCGGCAGCTTGGGGCTCGTCTCGGAGGCGCTCCACTCCGGCACCGACCTCGTCGCCGCATTGCTCACGTTCTTCGCGATCGGCGTCGCGGGACGACCCGCCGACGCCGGCCACCAGTACGGCCACGGCAAGGCCGAGCATCTCGCTGCTCTCGCCGAGGCGACCGTGCTGGCTCTCGTCAGCGTCGCCGTGGCGCTGCTCGCGCTGGCGCGGCTCGGCGGGGCACTCGAGCAGGAGGTCGAGACGGGGTGGTGGGTGTTCGCGGCGGTCGCCGTCGTCCTCGCGCTCGACGTCTCGCGCACCCTTGTTTCCTTCCGCGCCGCCCGCCGCTACGAGAGCGAGGCGCTGCTCTCGAACGCGCTCCACTTCGGCAGCGACTTCGTCGGCACGCTCGCCGTCCTCGGTGGGCTCGTGCTCGCGGCGACCGGGCATCCCCAGGGCGACTCGATCGCCGCGCTCTTCGTTGCCGCGCTCGTGCTCCTCGCCGCAGGCCGCCTGATCCGCCGCAACGTCGACGTCTTGATGGATCGCGCGCCCGCGGACGCGGAGGGTGCGGTTCGGGAGGCGATCGCGGAGGTCGAGCCGCCGGTGGAGCTCTCGCGCCTGCGGCTGAGGCAGGCGGGCGGCTCGACCTTCGCCGACGTCGTGATCGCGGTCTCGCCGGCGGACGCGGTGGCCCAGGGACACGCTCTCGCCGACCGGGTCGAGGCGGCGGTCGAGCGCATGCTTCCCGGTAGCGACGTGGTGGTGCACGTCGAGCCTCGCAGCGACGATGCGGCGCTTCGAGAGCGCGCCCACGCCGCCGCGCTCTCGGTTCCGCGGGTTCGGGAGATCCACAACCTGAGCCTCGTCACCCTCGACGGCGACACCGAGCTGTCCTTGCACCTGAAGCTGCCCGGCGAGCTCTCGCTCGAGGATGCGCATCGCTTGGCGGAAGAGGTCGAGCGCGCGATCTGCGCCGCGGTCCCGGAGATCGCTTCCGTGCAGACGCACCTGGAGCCGCTCGCGGAGGCGAGCCCGGCCGTCGAGCTCGAGCACGACGAGGTCGAGCGGATCGTGCGCGCGGCCGCCGGTGGCGCGCCGCGAAAGGTTCGCGTGCTTCGGACGGACGAAGGATTGGTCGCGTTCCTCACGCTCGGTCTCGATCCCGGGTCGACCCTCGCGGATGCCCACGCACGGGCGAGCGAGATCGAGGACCGGCTGCGGGAGGAGTACCCGGCGATCGCCGACGTGATCGTCCACACGGAGCCCTGATCTGCCGGCGCGATGGGCGTCCGCGGAGCGGACGCCCATCGCGCGAAGACGCCTGAAGGGGCCGCCCGCGGCCCCAGAGGACCCTGACGTGTAGGAATAGCGCGTGAAACTGTGCATGTTCCATCCGCTCGACCACCCGCTGGAGCGCGGGTGGGTGGGGCGGATCGAAGGAGACCGCGTCCTCCATCTGGCCGCGCAGACGCTGCAGTCGTTCTTCACCGGCGGCTCGGCCGCGCGGGAGCACGCGGAGTACCGCCTCGACGAGGTGAGACTGCTCGCGCCGATCCTGCACCCGCCGGCGGTGCGCGATTTCTACGCCTTCGAGCAGCACGTCGCGACTGCCCGCGCCGCGCGCGGACTCGAGGTGCCGGTCGAGTGGTACGAGCAGCCCGTCTTCTACTTCTCGAACCCCGCGGCGATCTTCGGCCCGGACGACGAGATCCCGTATCCCAGTGGGACCGAGGAGCTCGACTACGAGCTCGAGGTCGCAGCCGTGATCGGCGCCAAGGGCGCGATCGCCGGCTTCACGGTGCTGAACGACTGGTCGGCGCGCGACCTTCAGCGGGCCGAGATGAAGGTCGGACTCGGGCCGGCGAAGGGAAAGGACTTTGCGACCTCGATCGGCCCGGTCGTCGTGACGGTGGACGAGTTCCCGGGCGACGAGGCGGAGCTGGTCGCTCGCGTGAACGGGGAAGAGCGCTCACGCGGAAATCTGCACGACCTCCACTTCTCCTGGGAACGGATCCGGGAGCAGGCGGCGCGGAACACGGTGCTGCGCTCGGGCGACCTCCTCGGCTCGGGCACGGTCGGAAGCGGCTGCATCCTCGAGTTGGGCGACGGTCGCTGGCTCGAGCCCGGCGATGTCGTCGAGCTGGAGGTCGAGAGGATCGGCTTCCTTCGCAACACCGTTGGGGGACGTCCAGCCTGAACATGTAATATGCATGTGATAAGGTACAGTGCATGTGATAAGGTGCAGTGCATGCCACACGTTCAGATCCGCAACGTCCCTGCCCCGCTGCACCGAACGCTCAAGGCTCGAGCTGCGCATGCGGGGCTCTCGTTGTCCGACTACCTCCTCGACGAGATCAGGGCGTTCGCTGCGGTCCCGACGCCCGAGGAGATGCGCGAGCGGCTCGAGCTGCTCTCCGTTGAGGATCCACCCGAGAGCTCCGCCGACGCGATCCGAGCCGAACGTGATCGTTCTTGACGCCTCAGCGG
Source organism: Candidatus Gaiellasilicea maunaloa (assembly GCA_024330215.1). Classification (GTDB taxonomy): domain Bacteria; phylum Actinomycetota; class Thermoleophilia; order Gaiellales; family Gaiellaceae; genus Gaiellasilicea; species Gaiellasilicea maunaloa. Next base: position 2,133 of record JANDLU010000137.1, on the reverse strand, counting down.
CCGTCGATCTCGTCCTGAGACGACCGGAGCAGGGGCCGTGGGTCGCCGAGCGTGTGTTCGCCGGCGGCTCGCTGCACAGCACGCACCTGATCGATCTGGAGGTCGCGTCCGCATTGAGGCGCTTCGTCGCAACCGGAACGATGAGCGTCGATCGAGCGCGGCAGGGGCTCGATGTCTTCCTGCGGCTCGCGATCACGCGACACGCGCCGCGCGTCCTCGTCGAGCGGGTTTGGGCGCTGCGCGGGTCTTTCACTGCGTACGACGCCAGTTACGTCGCGCTCGCCGAGGCGCTCGACGCCGCCCTCGTGACCACGGACGCTAGGCTCGCCCGCGCGGGCGGGCATCGCGCCACCGTCTCGTCGTTCCCCGGCTGAGTATCCTCCCTCCATGCCGTTCTACCAACGCCTCGGCGACGTTCCTCGCAAGCGGCACATCCAGTTCCGCGACGACGGCACGCTCCTGACCGAGGAGGTCATGGGGATGGAGGGCTTCACGGGGATGGAATCGATCCTGTACCACCTGGAGTCGCCGTGCCGGGTGATGGAGATCGGCGACTTCGAGCCGATCGAGCGCGAGGAGTGGGTGCCGGACACCCATCAGCACCGGCTCTTCGATACGAAGGAGCTCGAGCCCGAGGGCGACGAGATCTCCGGCCGGCGGCTCCTGATGTGGAACTCGGACGTCGAGATCTCGATCTGCCGGCCTGCGGAGCGAATGGAGACGTTCTTCCGAAACGGCGAGCGCGACGAGGTGATCTTCGTCCACGAAGGCTCGGGCACGCTCGAGACGATCTTCGGCGACCTGCCCTACTCCGACGGCGACTATGTGGTCGTTCCGCGCGGCACCACCTATCGGTTCTCCTCCGAAGGAGAGCAGCGCCACCTCGTCTTCGAGACCCCCGGCCTGATCGAGATCCCGAAGCGCTACCGCAACCAGTACGGCCAGATCCTCGAGGGAGCGCCGTACTACCACCGCGACATCCACCCGCCCTCGACGCTGAACACGCACCGCGACCGCGGCGAGCACGAGGTCAAGGTGCGCGTGCGCGACGGCTACCAGACCTACGTCGTCGACTACCACCCGTTCGACGTCGTCGGCTGGGACGGCTATCTCTACCCGTGGACGTTCTCGATCCACGACTTCGAGCCGATCACCGGCCGGATCCACCAGCCGCCGCCCGCGCACCAGACCTTCCAGGGCAAGAACTTCGTGATCTGCTCGTTCTGCCCGCGCAAGCTCGACTTCGACCCGGACGCGGTGCCGATCCCCTACCACCACTCGAATCTCCAGAGCGAGGAGATGATCTATTACGTCTCCGGCAACTTCGGCTCGCGCAAGGGCGTCGACGTCGGCTCGATCACGCTCCATCCTTCGGGCCTGCCGCACGGGCCGCAGCCGGGGCTCGCGGAGAAGGCGATCGGTCTGCACGAGACCCACGAGCTCGCGGTCATGTGCGACACCTTCTATCCGCTCAAGCTGTCGAGGCTCTCCAAGGAGCTCGACAACGGAACCTACGCGATGTCGTGGTACGAGCCGGCCGATGGCGAGGTCACCGAGGCCGGGCTGACCTCGCACCTTTAGGTGAGGCTTGTCGGTCGACTCGGACGGGACGGTCACCGTCCGTGACTCGCTCGTGCAGGTGATCCACGAGTTCGGTGACCCGAATCTGCTCGCGGAGCTCGAGCCGCGCGTCGGCGTCGACCTGACGCTGCACGAGGAGATCGCGCTCGAGTTCGCGGCGATCACGGCGCCCGTGCATGAAGTCGTTGCGTGGGTTGTCGAGCATGTCGAGGTCCGGCGTGGGCTAGAGCGGCTCGCCGCGTTCGAGCCGCTCGTGATCTCGGCCGGCTTCCTCGAGCTGATCGAGCCCGTGCTCGCGCGCGAGGGCGTCCAGCTCGAGGTGCTCGCGAACCGGGTCGACGCGCGCGAGGATGGCTGGCGCGTCCGCTTCCGCGACGAGGCCGCCTGCGCGACCTGCGGCGAGCCCTGCAAGCGGGACGGTCTCGCCGGCGACCCGTACGTCTACTCGGGGACGGGTACTCAGATCGCTGCGCGGCGATCGCGGCCGACCGGATCTTCGCACGCGACTCGCTCGCGACGTACCTCGACGAGCTCGGCGTCGCCTACGAGACG
>JANDLU010000136.1 GCA_024330215.1 Candidatus Gaiellasilicea maunaloa | reverse complement strand
CTAGCGATTGGCGCGTCTCACACTGGTCACACCCAATCGACGGCTCGCAGTCGCCTCGGGCTTGACAACGCTCCGCTCGCAAGGCTATGAGGAGGTTGTGCCTCTGCGGAAACGGGTCCTCGCGGCGAGGATTCGAGCTGATCTTGCTGAGAAGCGCGTTAAGCGCAAGGACCTGGCGCGGCTGGTTGAGCGCTCACCAAAGACGATCGAGCGCTGGACGAGCGACGCACTGGAGCACGAGCGGTACCGCCCAACGCGCTCTGAGGCGCTTCTGCTCGCGTATCTAACGGGCTACCGCGTCTCGCGCTACACGGGAGATGAACGAGACGACGTCCTGTTCCCGCTCGACTCCACCGTCCCGGACATTCGCGAGCGCCTGGCCACGGTCGAGAGTTCCTGACAAAGTCAACCGGGCGACCGTGCAGAGAGGCTCGGGCGTCCGGCTCTGTTACATCCAGGTCAGGCCGGTTCGCGACGCGCGCTACGGGTCGCTCCGCCGAATGCAAGTACGGAGTCGGCCGAGGCGACGAGATCCGGATCGTGGGAGGCCGCAATCACCATTATTCCCGTTTCCCGCGTTAGGCGCCGCAGGAGCCCGATGACCAAACGGCCCGAGACTCGATCCAGGTACGCGGTTGGCTCGTCGACGACAAGGACTCTGGGTCCGCTCGCAACGGCACGTGCAAGCGCGACCCGGCGGAGCTCGCCTCCAGAGAGTCTGTCGGCCTTTCGCTCAGCGAGGCTGGAGACGCCGAGAGCGTCGAGCGTATCGTGCGCATGCTTGCGGCCCTCGTCCTCGCCGAAGCCTCGCAGCCTAAGGCCGAGTTCGACATTCTCGCGAGCGCTCAGAAATCCGACTGGCGTCGAATGCTGGCTGAGATATCCGATCGCGGCCTGCCTCCACTCAGCGGCCTGGGTCGCGTTGAGCCCATCGATTCGCTCTCCTCCGACCCAGACCTCGCCCGCATCTGGCGATTCCAGCGCTGCGATCAAGTTGAGCAGCGTCGTCTTCCCGCTGCCTGAGGGACCTGCGACCGCGTGGAAGCCCGCAGGTTGGAACGTCCAGGAGAGCCGGGACACGGGCGCAGCGTCGGTCGCGCCGTAGCGCTTGGTGACATCGACAAGCGCGATCTCGGTCTCGGATCGCGTCCCCGCGACTGTCATCGGAGTGTCCACCTCAACGCGTTCGGAGCTTGGCGTAGCACTCTCCGCGTAAAGCTCGATCCGACCGTCGACAGCTTCTGCACGAACCCGACCTCATACGCCGGCTTCCTCGCGCAGACGGCGCGGGAGCCGCAACCAGCCCTGATCGTCGACAACGAGGACGGGTCTACCGACGCCTTCACCCGACAGTCGTCCGTCTCGGATGTGGATGGTCCGGTGCGTCTGCTTGGCAAGTTCGGTGTCGTGCGTGACGACGAGGGCCGTTGCTCCGACCTCCTCGACGAGCTCGAGGAGCAGCTTCGAGACTTGGGCAGAGGCTTCTGGGTCGAGCTCTCCTGTCGGCTCGTCGGCCAGAAGAAGCCTCGGGCGTTTGGCAATCGCGGCGCACACGGCGACCCGCTGTTGCTCGCCGCCCGAAAGCTCTGGAGGATGGGCACGCCTCCGATCGGCCATCCCGGCGCGTTCCAGCAGCTCACGGGCCCGGATGGACGAACGTCGCGAATCCTCTCCCAGGAGATGAAGTGGGAGCTCGACGATCTCCTCAACCGTCAGCTCGGGCGGCAGCGCTCGATGATAGTGCTGATGCACGATGCCGATGTCGCGGCACCGCAGAGCTTCGAACGACGATGCCGTGACCGATCTCTCGAGGACCGACAACGCCCCAGTGGACGGGCGCATCTCCCCGGAGCAAAGCCGGAGGAACGTCGTCTTCCCTGACCCCGAAGGTCCGAGTAGCGCCACCGCCTCCCCGCTGTGGACTTCCAGCGTCAGCCCGCGAAGCGCAGCCACGTCGCCGTGGCGAGCCGGGTAGAGGAAGAAGACATCCCGAGCGGACACGACGACGTTCACATCCGCAACCTCGTCGCGAGACTCGTGCGCAGCGCCTTCCCGGCGAGCAGTCCCCCGACAACCACCGCCGCGCCTGCCGCCCCTGCAAGCAAGACGAGTCCGTCCCTCCATGCGACCGCAACGGCGATAGGTGGCAGTGGTCTCTCCGCGCTGGCGGTCAATGCGACGAAGCTAGCAACGGTCGCCGTAGCCGCGGCTCCTCCTAAGACTGCGGCCGCCATACCCATGACGGAGAGGACCAGCACGCGAATGCGCGTGCTGCGCGCGATCGTCCGAGGTGTCGCCCCTAGGGCCTGGTACTCAGCCAGAACTCCCGCCTCGGCACGCAGGGATGCCCCAGTGAGGATTCCGAGGCCAAGAACGGCAAGCACTGCCGATGCGACACCGCTCCAGAGGAGCACGGTCTTCGTGCCCACGGCCAGCGGCTCAGTTCGGAATTGCTTTCGAAGCTGCTCCACCTCGACGACGCTCTGCACTTGGAACGGCGGACGTCCGAGCTGGGTCAAGAAGTCGCGCTCCTTCGCCTGGAAGAACCACGCTTCGGAAGGGGTGACAAGGCCGGGGCTTGCTGCGTTGAGGGCTGCGAAGAGCGCGTCGTAATCAAGAACGGCGAACTGGTCGGGTGAAGACGTCACTGTCGGAAAGAGCTTCGCTACAGCTGCGATGCGCAGGTCGAGACTGCGACCCAGGATCGTCAGCGTCACGCGGCCGTCCACGGCGGACGCGGCGACTGAAGGCGAGACGAGGGCGGGCAGCGGGTCGGGTATCCGGTAGTCAGGCGCAAGAAGGGCACGGCTAACGCCGTTTAACTGGAGGCGCACGACATCGTCCACGGGCGCGGTCCGCGGAGCGGTCTCCACCAGCGATGCCTCGCGACCTGCGCTCACCGCCGGAGCCCAGGCAGCGAATCGCGCAACCTCGCTCCAGCCAGACCCTACCCGCTGCTCAAGCGGCCCCAAGTCGATCGCTCCTTCGTCGAACGACGAGACTCCCGGCGCCTCAGACTCAGTGAACTCAATCGCAACGACCCTGGCACCACGGAGCCTTGGGGGAATCTCACCATGCAACAGCGTCCATCGACGATCGAGAGAGCCGAGCTGGATGCGGGAAAATGCTTGCCCGGGAAGGAGCAGGTGAACGACCACGCTTCGGCGCGCGGTGGTAAACCCCCGCGCCCAGATTCGAATTCCATCTGCTTTTTCAATCAGCCTCGGGCCGTCAAGCGACGCTCGCGTCGCTAGGCGACGACCGATCTGGTCGCGGTCGAGTCTTGAGAACTCGGGTCGCCAGCCAATCAAGTCATCAAGTCGCTGCCGAGGCAGCGCGACGACTTCCACGTCGCGACTGTTGGAGAGTGAGCCTGTTCCGCGCAGCACGCCGCCGAGGCGGAGGATGGGAACCGGGTTCTCACGCGTGATCCGCTGGAATCTCGTGAGAGGGGCAACTGATGGCTGGCCGCTCGCTCCGCGCTCGACGACGCGCCACGGAGCTCCAGCCCGGAAGGACGCGGCGTCCGCGCCCTGGCGTTCGAGCGTCTCGCGGTAGCTGAAGCTGAACAGTGCGCCGCCAAGCGACACAGCGAGGAATGCGGTCGCCGCTGCGGCATGGGTGGGCGCCCGCGCGACATTGAGGAGGGCGAGGCGCAGCGAGAGCGGAGACCGCCGCGCCATTCGTTCGCCGAGGCGAAACGCGAACGGCAACAAGCGCAGCAGCAAGATTCCGCCGGCGAATGTCGTTAGGGCCGGCGAGAGTAGGAGCAGTGGTCGGCCGCCGCTCTCTCCGGCGATTGCAGCGGGATCGAGGGCGTCGGTTGTCGACGCCTGCCAGAGAATAACTCCGAGCGCTGTTAAAGCGGCGATCTCGAGGCCGCCGATCCCCCGCCAGCTTCGGGGTCTGGAGAGCGCGACAGCCAGCAGTACGCCGAGTGCCAAGATGCCTGCCGCGACAATCGCGGCTACGACCACCCGCGGGACCGCGAACTCGACGAAACTGGGCGGTAGACTGCGAGATCTCGCGGCGAGGGAGGCTCCCGCGAGCACCCCGAGAAGCCCAAGCGAGGTCCCGAGCGCGACGGGCACCCCGATCTCGGCCACTAGCGCGGCAAGGGCCTGACGACGCGAACCGGACAGTGTCCGCAGCTGAGACTGCAGCTGTTGCCAGTCGCTCCGCCGCGCAACGGCGGCGAGCGCGGCGAAGGCGAGCAGGAGAGCTACACCCTGGCTGGCGACGAGCAATGCGCGGTTTCGCGCGGCCGCCCCCTGGCGAGCGATGGTCTGTAGTTCCGCAGCCGGCGCGCTTGCCGATACCGAAGGATCGAGACGCTCCGCTCGGACGACTGCCTGTCGGAGCGTGACCGCCACATCCCTCGCCTCGTGCGCCCTCACGCCAGCCGGATCTACGCTTGCCGCAACGACGACTGTGCTCGCCACGCCATCCGCCGCCTCAGGCAACGCAGGCTCATGCACGAGGATGGACTGGCTCTGGAGGAGTCGACGTCCAATGTCGGTGCGGATAAGCGATCCCTGCCCGACGACCGTGATCCGCTCGTCCTCGCCCACGCGGACAACCGCGCCGACCTCCGGTGAGGATCCGAGCGCGAGACCCTCGCAGACGGCCGCGAAGCAGAGGCGAGGCAGACGTCCGGCGGTAACCGCCACCGCGCGTTCGGGCGCGTCGAGCGCGACGAGTGTCGTTCCGCGCTCGTCGGCGGGGAAGACCGGATCCCAGATGCGTAGACGAGCTGGCTCCTCAAGATACTTCGAGAGCGATGAGAGCGCCGCATCGAGCTGGGGTTGTAGCGAGTCACCAGCACCCGCCGGGACTCGATACTCGACTTGGAATGCGCGCTTGGACGCCGGAAGCTGCTCGAGCCGGAGTCGCATCTGGTCCTCTTGCGCTAGGGCGGCAACGACCCCGCTTCCGCCCAGTACTGTTGCCACGCCGGCAACAGCGAGGACGATCACCGCCGATTCGACCCGCCGTCGTCGAAGTCGGCGGCGCGCAATCCTGAGCGCCGGGAACATCCTACGGGGGCGGCGGCGTGACCGTCTCGACGTACGAGAATCCCGCCCCCTTTGCCTCGAAGAACGCGATCCGCTGTGGAACGACATCGCCGTTCGCATCGATCTCGAGCTGACCGAGGAGACCGTTGCGCGAAACCTGGAAGAGCCGTTCGCGGACGCCGGGGCGGGTTCCGTCCGAACGGCTGATTGCGTCGAGGAGAACGTGAGCCGCCTCGGCCGCGTAGACGGCGTCCACGGCGTACTCCCCGAACGACCCCGCTTCGACGAAGGCGCGCGCCGATGCGTTGAGTCCAGCGAGCGGCAGCTCGGTCGATGCGAACATCGCGCCGCGCGCGGCGCCACCCGCTTTGAGGATCGACTCATCCGTGATCGAGAGGGACCCAACAACCGTCCCCTGGAAGCCCCCGCTCCGGAGTCCTTGTAAGACCTCCGCGCCGCGGTTGTAAGTCGGCGCGAGCAGATAGACGGCGTCCGCGTTGGCGCGAACTGAACGACGGCCGACCGACGCATAGGACTTCGCGTTGAGGTCATACCGCACTCGTTCCACAAGCTCGATAGAACCGTCGTCCGCAGCCGCCTCGAACGTGTTGGCCAGCCATGTCGTCGCGAACGGATCACCGTCTTCGACGATGACGACGCGGGTGGCGTTCCGACTGCGAAGGAGCTCGGCGACGGCGCTCGCTTCGCTATCGACGCTCGCGATCACCCGGGCGAAGTTCCTGACCCCGGTCGGGTAGAAGGCGCCAGGGGAGCATCCGGCGCACTCGCCGCCAGCGGAAGGAACTACGTGAGTCAGACCCGGCGTATCGTCGATTGGACTTACGATCGCCACGTCGGCCTGGTTGAGCGAAGGGATCAGCGTCCGCGTGCAGATAGGCGCTAAAGGACCGATGACTGCGACCACTCGGTTGTCATCGGCCAGGTCACGACCAATGCGGTCGCAATGCTCCTCGTTCTCTTGGCCAGCGCCGGGTGCTGCAGTGTCGACCGTGAGGACTCGGATGAGCCGATCACCGGCTTTGGGTGAGCGCTCCGCCAGAACCGACTGGACAGCTCGCGTCATAGCATCGGACCGGTCTTGCTCACGTCCTTCCCGAGGCAGCGCTACTGCAATGACCAGGGCTCCCGCTCTGGCCGCGTCGGGCTCGGCTTCATCCGAGCCATCGGACATACAGCCGACGCCGACGGCGACCACTACTGCAGCAAGACTGGCTCTGAGACAGATCTTCAACAAGGTGTAGGTGATTCTGGGGGTTGGGCGTCAGACGCGCTATACAGACGCGGAAATCAGCGTCGCGCTAATGACTGCGAGCACGACAGCATCCGAGTGCATGCCGACGGCGCGCGCGCGGCCAACGATCGCGACGATGTCCTCCGCCGAACGTCCGTGTCCCGCGTCACGAAGATGGCAGGGTTTCGGGCTCGGTTGACTTGATGGTCTCA
>JANDLU010000135.1 GCA_024330215.1 Candidatus Gaiellasilicea maunaloa | reverse complement strand
CACCTGACTCGGCCTGTCACGCCGGAGGTCGCGGGTTCGAGTCCCGTCGCTCCCGTACAATAATCCTGGAAATAGGCGTTTTCAGTTGCCTGGGTCGGCAATGGATAGAGCTGCCCGGGCAGCAAACGGGACGAGAGCGGAGCGAGTGGTCGCGTCGAAGCCGGCCGGATCGTGACCTTCTAGCCGGATCCAACGTAAGGTTGGATGGATTCGTCTCGTGACCTCCGGCGCGTCATCGGCCTGTCAAGCGTCCGGTTCTGCCACCCGGCGCTAGGAGTCGGCTTCGCCAGCGCCGCTCTTCCTAAGGGCGTTTGCTTCGCTGGCTGTCCTGCATGAAGCCCCCAACTGCACGGCGTTCGCGATCGCTGACGTTGACGTCGGCGAGGCGTCGTTCGGCGGCGGCTGGGAGCGCGTGGACGAGCTCATCGTGGTCGAAGCGATCCAGGAACCAGCGGAGAAACAATCGAGCGAGGGTGTTGCCGCTCGTTGCTGTGATCAGCCATGTGAGCGCCACGTCGAGCGCTGGGTCGCCGCGGCGTGCGTTCGTCCAGTCGATGACGACCGGGCCGCCGGGCGAGAGGATGATGTTGTCCGGATGAAGGTCGAGGTGGAGCAGGCGATCGCCGAGGCCGGCGGTCGGCAGAGTCGCCGGTGCGGCGATTTCATGCAACCTCTCGTGCAGCTGGGCAAGTAGGCGCGCATTGCGGCGAACTGTCCACGGGCGTCGCCGCAGCTCGTCAAGCATCGTCGGTCCTTCGATCAGCTCGAGTATGAGAGCGTCTGGGGTGACCTCCAGAACGCGAGGCGCCGGATATCCGTGGTGGCGCGCGTGCCTCATGACGAGAGCCTCTCGCGCGGGATCCCCGCCGGCTTGAAAGCGGCGAAGGACGCGGCCGTCACCGAGATCGAAGATCTCCGACGCCCGACCAGCGGCGATGAGCTTCACGCTGAAAGGATCTTCGATTTCACGCGTCGCGCCTGACGAACGCAAGCTGCGCAGCGCCGAGGAACGCACCCAGCCACGCCGCTACCGCGAGGACGGCGACACCGGTCGGGAGCGAGCTCTCCACGTCGGTGAGGTGGGAGATCGTGATCGTGTCGATCGCCGGGCCGGGCAGGACCGCGACGACGTTCTCTCGCCACCAGTCAGGGAGGAGCGAGCCGACGATGCTCGGCAGGAAGATGGCGACGAGGATCGTCGTGATCGCACCCGCCGTGCTGCGAAGGAGCGTCGCGAGTGCCACGGCGATGATGGGAAACACGGGAGCCAGCACGATCGACCCGAGGAGGGCGCGCAACGTGCCGCCGTCGCCAAAGTTGGCCGCGTCCAGCCCGTACAGCCCGTAGACGACCTGACCGATCACGAACATCCCGAGAACCGTGACCAGTCCGACCAGCATCGTCGCCGCCGCGATCACGGAGGTCTTCGCCAGGAGCAGCCTGCCGCGGCGAGGTGTGGCCGTCAGCGTGAGGCGGATCATCCCCGTGGAGTACTCGGCGGTGACCGCGGTCACGCCCAGGATCGGCAAGAGGATGCTGGCGAAAATGCCGCCGATCAGCGGGTAGACGGTGGGGTCGAAGTCGGCGCGGGCGGCGGTGCCCCAGCTGTCCCAGCTGCGACCCGTCAGGATCGCGCCGACTGTCGTCGCGGCCAGAGCAAGCGCGACGCTCAGTGCCGCGACGATGCGCGTCGAGCGAAGGCTTGTCAGCTTCGTCCACTCGGACGCCGCGGTGGCCGCGAACGGGACGCTCGTCATCGGCCGATCTTCTCGGCGGCGGGCTGCGCCCGGTACTCGACGCTCTCGCGCGTCAGCTCCATGAATGCGTCCTCGAGGCTGGCGCGCTGCGGGGTGAGCTCGTGCAGTCGGATCCCGTGCTCAGCAGCGATGTCGCCGATGCGTGCCGTGTCGATCCCGGCGACGCTCAGGCCGCCGTCCCCGTTCGAGGTGACGGCGCTGCCGACCTGCTCGAGCAGGAGCGACGTCAGCCTCGTCGCCTCGGGCGAGACAACGCACACGTGGCTCCCGGAGCTGCGCTGCGTGAACTCGCCGATGCTCAGGTCGGCGAGGAGACGGCCGCGCCCGATCACGAGCACGTGCTCGGCGGTTTCCTCCATCTCGCTCATCAGGTGGCTCGAGACGAGGATCGTCCGCCCCTCGTGAGCCAGGCCCTTGAACAGGTTTCGGACCCAGAGCACGCCCTCCGGGTCGAGGCCGTTGACCGGCTCATCGAACAGAAGCGTCTGGGGATTGCCCAGCAACGCCGCGGCCATTCCGAGCCGTTGCTGCATGCCGAGCGAGAAACCGCCGACTCGTCGTCCGGCGACCGCGGCCAGCCCGACGAGCTCGAGCACCTCGTCGACGCGCTGGCGTGGAAACCCTCCGGCCTGCGCAAGCCACCGCAGGTGCTGGTGTGCGCTGCGCTTGCCGTGGATCGCTTTCGCATCCAGGAGCGCGCCGACCTCTTGCATCGGCGCTGGAAGGTCCCGGTAGGAGCGCCTGGCGACCGTCACCGAACCGCTGGTCGGTTCGTCGAGACCGAGGATCAGCCGCATCGTCGTCGACTTCCCCGCTCCGTTCGGGCCCAGGAACCCCGTCACCACCCCCGGTCTGACGTCGAAGCTGAGCCGGTCGACCGCGAGTGCATCGCCGAAGCGCTTCGAGAGCTCGCGTACCTCGATCATCTACGCCCCTTCCCCGCGGGGCCGATCGCGCTTGCCTCGTTGCTCGAGCTTGCCGATCAGGGCGAGCACGACGGTGGAGATCACGACGCCGCGCCAAAGCCATCCGAGCCAACCGGGCAGGTCCGGCACATCCGGCGGACCTGAGAACGGCAGGGCCGACACGATCGCCGGCAACGGATCCGCGAGGACGATCACGACCACGACGACGACCACGGTGACCAGGGCGAGGCCGGGAGCCCCTTTCGCTGCGTTCACACTCATGCCCCGACGGTAGGTACGCCCGACGCCCGGCGCATCAGACGCAAGGCTGGACTTCGCCTCCTCCTTTAGAGTGAGCGCGGGCGCACGAGCCGGAGGTCGTAGGCGAGCACGACAGCCTGCACCCGGTCGCGCAGGCGGAGCTTGCGTAGAACGGAGGAGACGTGCGTCTTCACGGTCGCCTCGGTCACCACGAGTCGTGCGGCGATCTCCGCGTTCGAGAGCCCGAGCGCAACGAGGCGCAGAACCTCGAGCTCGCGCTCGGTCAGCTCGCCCAGGTCGGCCGGCGCAGCGTCGGTCTCCAGCGTGAGCGACTCGGTGAGCCGGTCGAGCAGCCGACGTGTGACGGTCGGGGCGAGCAGCGCGTCCCCGCGCGCGACGATCCGGACCGCCTCGACGAGCTGAAGCGGCCGCACGTCCTTGAGCAGGAACCCGCTTGCCCCCGCCCGAAGCGCGGCGAACACGTAGTCGTCCACGTCGTGGGTGGTGAGCACGATCACACGCGTTGCGCTGCCCGACGCGACGATCCTTCGCGTCGCCTCGATCCCGTCCACACCTGGCATGCGCACGTCCATCAGCACGACGTCGGGCTGGAGCCGCTGCACGAGATCTGCTGCCTCGCCGCCGTCACCCGCTTCCCCGACGACCTCGATGTCGGTCTCCGCGTCGAGGATCATCCTGAAACCGCCGCGGACGAGCGCCTGATCATCGGCCAGCACGACGCTGATCACGGCGCGGCCTCGAACGGGAGCCGTGCCTGGACGCGGTAGCCGCCGCCCTGCAGCGGCCCGGCGTCGAGCGTGCCGCCCAGCATCGTCGCCCGCTCGCGCATCCCGACGATGCCGTAGCCGCCCCCTTCCCGGGGCGTCGAGCCACCACCGCGGCCGTCGTCGACGACGTCCAGCTCCAGCATCTCGGAGGCGTAGCGCAGGCTCACCTCTGCGCGTGTGGCGCCGGCGTGCCGGAGCGTGTTCGTCAACGCCTCCTGGACGATCCGGTAGGCGGACAGCTCGACTCCCGCAGGAAGCGCACGAGCCGAGCCCTCGCGGCGCACGTCGACGTGGAGGCCCGCAGCTCGCAGCGGCGACGCCAGCTCGTCCAGGCGCTCGAGCCCCGGCTGTGGGTGGGCGGACTCGCCCTCTGCGCCGGGCCGGACGCCGCCGAGCAGCCGGCTCAGCTCGCCCTGGGCTTGCCGCGCCGCCCCCTCGATCGAGCGCAGCGCAGCCCGCGCCTCGTCGGGCCGGGAATCGAAGACGTGATCAGCCGCACCCGCCTGCACGATGATCACCGAGACACTATGGGCGATCACGTCGTGCAACTCGCGCGCGATCCGCGCCTGCTCCTCGCTCACCGCCCGGCGCGCCTCCTCCCGGATCGCCACGCGCCGGTTGCGCACGACCTCGCCGAGCGCCCACGCGGCGAGCACGACAGCCAGTGCGAACAGGCCGTCCTCGCTGGAGACAGTGAGGAGGCTGAGCGCCGCCAGCGCGAGCAGCGCGGCGAGCGCCGGGAGCGAGACGCGCGGCGGCCGGGCGGCAGCCAACGAGCCGAGCGCGAACACGCCCGCGTAGGGAATGACGCCGTCCGGTGCCACGAGCTGGATCCCAAGACCGCCGACGAGCGCGACCATGAACACCCGCCCGGGCTGCACGCGACGCCACCAGAGCGCGATCGCCTGGATCAGGGCGAGCGCAATTCCGAGCAGCTTCAGCGGCCCGTCGTCCACGCTGGGATCGAGCACGACCGCGAGAAGCACCGCGCCGACCGCAAGCGGAATCGCACCGTCGGCGAACCGCTGCAACCGGGCGGGAGAGACGCGCTGCACGCTAGCGGCGGGGCTCGCCCGCAAGCCGGTTCAGCAGAGTGTCGACCGCGCCTCGGGCGGCAACGAAGCTCGCTTCGGGGTCGTCGGCGCGGGCGATCAGCAAGGCGGCTTCGTTGACGGCGGCGAGCAGCATGTGCGCGAGCGCGTCGACATGGTCCAGGGGCACGCGGCCATCGTCGGCAAGTCGCCGCAGGCTTGTCCGAACTCCACCCAGGAAGTGGTCGTCGAGCTCGCGGCCGCGCTCCCAGCCGACCGCGGCCGCCGGATCGAGGATCACGATCCGCTGGATCTCCGGGTCGCGCGCCAACTCGAGCCAGGCACCGCAACCGGCACGAAGGCTCGCGAGCGCGTCGGTCTGACCGCGAGCCGCCTCGACGACCCGAGCGGCGATCTCGGCCACGGTGCGATCGAGGACGACGTCGAACAGCTGCTGCTTGCCCGCGAAGTGATGGTAGAGCGCGCCCTTCGCGACGCCGGCCTCCTCGAGCAACGCCTCGACCGAGGTCGCCTCGTAGCCCCGCTCGCCGAACAGCCGCCTGCCGACCTCGATCAGCCGCTCGCGCGTGGCCCGGCCCTTCTCGATCCGGAGGTCCGCCATCGCCTCTCATCCTAACCGACCAACGGTCTGCTAACTTACCGACCAATAGTCTGTTTGTTCAAGCGACGAGGCAGGAGCACCGCAGTGAATCGTTCACACGATCAGATCGTCCAGGCCAACGGGGTCGAGCTCTGCGTCGACACCTTCGGCGATCCCACCGACCCCGCGATCCTCCTGATCGGGGGCACGGCCTGCTCTATGGACTGGTGGGAGGAGGCGTTCTGCGAACGCCTGGCGAGTGACCCCCGGTTTATCATCCGTTACGACCACCGCGACACCGGCCGATCGGTCAGCTACGAGCCCGCCGCGCCGCAGTACACACTCGGGGATCTCACCGCGGATGCCCTGGGCCTGCTCGACACGCTCGGCCTGGCGACCGCCCATGTCGTCGGCATGTCGCTCGGAGGGTGGATCGGCCAGCTGGTGGCAATCGACCAGCCCGAACGCGTCGCGTCGCTCACTCTGATCTCGACGAGGCCGTGTAGCTCCGGGCCGAACGACCCCGACCTCCCCGAACTCACCGACGAGATCCTCGCAGTCTTCACCGAAGCGGCCCCGGAGCCCGACTGGTCCGACCGGACGGCCGTGATCGACTACATCGTCGAGGGCAGCCGCCCGTTCGCAGCTCACTCGCGGCCCTACGACGACGAGGGCGTGCGCCAGATCGCAACGCGGGTCTTCGATCGCACCGCCAACATCGCCTCGAGCATGACCAACCACTTCATGATCGAAGGCAAGCGCTGGAGGGAACGGCTCGGTGAGGTCGCCGCGCCGACGCTCGTGCTGCACGGCACCGAGGATCCCCTCTTCCCCTACGGCAACGCAGAAGCCCTGGCGGCGGAGATCCCGGGCGCTCAACTACTCGCCTTGAAACAGACGGGCCACGAGTTCCCCCGGGCAGTCTGGGACATCGCCATCCCCGCCGTCTTGCGGCATACAGCGCCGGCCGACGGCTGCTAATGCGAAATGAAGACGCTACGGCGCGCCTCACGGAACGGCTGAAGGCCGCTCACGCGGCGCCGGCTATCGGCGTCGAGTCGAGCCTCCAAGCGTCTGGGCAGCAGAAGGGCAGCAAACGCCCGAAATCGAACCTGTGCCAGCGTGCGCAAATCAGCGCCGGCAGCCCACAAACCAGCATGAATAGAGCGATAGCGCGTCAATAGTCGCCCATCGTCGTTTCTCTGGAACATGCCTGTCACGCCGGAGGTCGCGGGTTCGAGTCCCGTCGCTCCCGTAAAGTCCCTGCAAATCGGCTACTTAGCGTAACCGTTCACCCTCCCCCTGATCCGTTCCG
>JANDLU010000134.1 GCA_024330215.1 Candidatus Gaiellasilicea maunaloa | reverse complement strand
GACGGTGCCGTCGCCCCACCATTCGGGGATCAGCTTCGGATCCGTCCAGACGGAGGAGACGTGCGTGCGCGGTGCGTCGAAGATCCGCTCGACGCGGATCTCGAGCTCGTTCGGGGTGGTGACGGTGGTGCTCATCGTGCTCCTTTCGTGCGTTTGACAACCTGCGCGAAGCGGTCGAGCCGCTGCAGCCACGTACGGATGCCTCGAAGGCAGAAGGCCAAGTCGCCGCGTGGCCGGCGTTCAGGAATGTTCCCTGAGCGGCGTTCATCGACCGTAAGACTGCCGGGCACGTACCCGGATGTGCGAGAACTGCGTCGTCAACGACCTGTCTGCGAGTCGCGGTGACGCCGAGGAGGACGAATGACGGTGAAGGAAGCAAGCTCGGAAGAGACCCCGTACGGCCGTTATGTCACGTCGGAAGGCTGGTTCGTCCACAACCTCTCGAACGCGCTAGCTGTTCGCAACGAGGAAAAGGGCGGCGCGATGTATCCAATCGAGCCGCGGGAGTCGCCGTTCGACGATTTCGGCGTCAACGTCCGCGTCCTCTGGCCGGGCGGCCCGTGCGCGCTGTACCACGCGGAGGGTGTGCAGGAAGGATTCCTCGTCCTAACCGGCGAGTGCACGTTGATCGTCGAAGAGGAGGAACGACCGCTGCGCCAGTGGGAGTACTTCCATTGTCCGGCCGATACCCCGCACGTGATCGTCGGCGCGGGCGACGGGCCGTGCGCGATTCTGATGATCGGTGCGCGGCCGGAGGTGGAGACGCTCCGTTACCCGGTGAGCGAGGTGGCGGCGAAGTACGGCGCGTCCGTCGGGAAGGAGACCGGCGACCCGGACGAGGCGTACGCCGACTGGCCGGGCGAGTACCTGCCGATGCGCCTCGAGTGGCCGCTCGATTCGGGCACGAAGCCGTGACGATGAACTTGACGCTCGCGCACCAGTAGGGCTGGCCACTCGCGCACACTCGGACGGAGCCCGAAGCCCAGGCAGGCTGGGATCCGCACTCGCTGGGTCAGCGTCCGGAAATGTCCCCTGACCGTCCAGCGGCGCCAGCCGATCAGGATGCCCAACTCCTTCGAGCGCGCGCTCTCCTGACGGCTGACGTCGATCCCGTCGCCTGCACCAGTTCAGGAATGTCCCCTGAGGCGCTAGCGACAATCCGAGAGGGCGGAGATGCCGTTCTTTGCAGTCCGTGGGGCGAGGCACGCGACCACGTTTCCGGTCGCGTCGAGTCCGGCGACCCAACTGGGGAAGACGCTGGTGACGTTGTCGGGGGTCATGTGGAAGTTTGCGGGCAGTTGTGCCGCGTAGAACCGGACGTGCTGGAGCGGTTCCGGTCCGGCGAAGGTGGGCACGCGCAGGACAGTCGCGTCAGGAAAGCGGATCTCGACTGCGGATGCTGGCTCGATGACCGCTCCCCGGATGTTGGCCGGCAGCCCCTCGGTGGCGTCGCCAGCGCCGACGGTGATCGACATGCCGGGGGAGGTCCGGGACTCTGGCGTGCGGCCGATTCCGACGAACGGACCGCAGGCCATCGATCCGCGTTCACCGTGGCGGCCGAGTCCTTCGGAGTGATGGAGATGCACAGACCGTGGGTCGCAGATGGGTAGGCGATCAGCTGCCACGGACGTCCGTTCCACTCCCCTTCCTTCACGACCTGGGGCGCTGTCGTCGGTGCGGGAGCGGCCCCGTTCTTCAGGAACCACCAGTCGTTCGCGGCTCCGACTGCGGCAAGCGGCACCAGCACAGCCGCGAGCGCCGCGAGTGACAACAAGACGAGTCGGCGCGGGGCGAAAGGACGGACACGCCGTCCCCGACGGTGCGTTCCATGACGTCGGTCTCAGTCGTCATGCTTGGAGAATACTGCGAGCTGGCGTGGGCCAGTTCGCGAATGTCCCCTGAAAGTATTGGTGGCAATGCCCCTCGGGACTACGAACGATCCGCGCGACCGGATTTCGCCGCTCCGTCGGCGGATTAGAGTGTCTCGACCTGTGGCCGAACGAGTCCTCACGCTGCGCGAGCTGAACCGCGCGACACTTGCGCGGCAGCTCCTCCTCCAGCGCACGCGACTCTCGCCGACGGCGGTGATCGAGCGCCTCGTCGGGATGCAGGCGCAGTCGCCGCAGGCTCCGTACGTCGGTATCTGGACGCGCACGACGGGGTTCGGGCGCGGGTCGCTCGAGCGACTGCTCCGGCAGTCCGCGATCGTCAGGGCGACGGCGACGCGGCAGACGCTGCACCTCGTCACCCCGCGCGACTACGCGCTCATCTGGGCGGCGATGAGCGAGACGAACTTCCCCTGGGAGACGGAGCGGGCGAAGCAGCTCGCGCTGTCGGTGCGCGCGCTCGCGGCGGACCGACCCGTGACGTCGACGGAAGCGATCGCCCAACTTGAGAGCGAGCACGGCCTCGCCGGCGTCGACGCGCGCCGCGCCTGGCGGATGGCGCGTGTCGCCGCGCTCATCGTCCACCACCACGAGAGGGCGCTCTGGCAGCCGCGCAACGACCGCCGGTTCGTCGCGATCGCCGAGCCGCAGCCGCACGTCCCGGTCGAGGCGCGCGCCGAGATCTTCCGCCGCTACCTCGCGGCCTTCGGCCCTTCGACGCGCCGCGACATCGGGGCCTGGAGCAGGATGCGCGTTGCGGAGATCGACGCTGCGCTGGAGCTGCTCGAGCCGCTGCGCCGCTTCCGCGACGAGCAGGGCCGCGAGCTCCTCGACGTCCCACGAGCGCCGCTGCCGGACGCCGAGACCCCGGCGCCCGTACGCTTCCTGCCGAAGTGGGACAACGTCCTGCTCGCCTGGGCCGACCGCACGCGCGTGCTCCCGGAGGCCTACCGGAAGACGGTGATCAAGGCGAACGGCGACGTCGCACAGACGCTCCTCGTCGACGGCTTCGTCGCCGGGATCTGGCGCGTCGACGACGGCCGTGTCGTGCTGGAACCGTTCGAGCCTCTTTCAGCCGCTGCGCGTCGCGAGATCGAGGACGAGGCAGGGCGTCTGGAGGCGTTCCTCGCCGAGCCCTAGTCGCGCTCGGCGAGCAGCTGCTGCATGCGCGCGATCACGATCCGCTGGCCGTCCTCGATGTTAAGCGGTGCCACGCTTCGGATCGTACGCAGCAACCACGCAACGTCCACCCCGTCGGCTGGGCCAGCATTGAGTTGCGGAATGTCACCTGAGCAGGCGTCGCGAGCTCAAAGCCGCTCGCCTCTCACCGCCTCGTACGGGTTCAATCGATAGGCGCGGAACACGATCCCGTCGGCACCTACCAGCGCATCTGCGAGGCGCTGTGCGCTCGGCGGATGGGTGACGAGCCGCCGCGCCTCATCCTCGCTAAACCAACCGACCTCCGGTACCGCTTCCTCGCGTGCCCTCGCCTCACCGGAGAGATAAACGGCGGCAAACAGATGCAGGGCCATGACGGGAGGAGAGAGCTTCGAGTAGACGCCAATCAAACGCTCGACTTCGATCTCGCAACCGGATTCCTCCTCGACCTCTCGTTTCAGCGCGCTTACGAGATCTTCGCCCTCCTCGACTTGGCCGCCGGGCATCTCCCATCCGCGTGTCGCGACGCGAACGAGCAGCACGCGCGATGAGGCATCGCGAACCAACCCTGTCACAGCGACAACATGCGACGGATCCTCAGCCATCGGTTCGAGGTTATCGACCGAGCAGACTGAACGGCAGCCTGCGCCAGCGTGCTCACGCCGGACGGCGCCGCGACGATCTTGGTTGCTCGCGTCTGCGGCAGGTCCGCCGACCGAATAGCCAGGGAGAGAGATGCGCGTCGAACATCACCGACGCCGGCTAGAGGTCCCGCTCGTAGTAGAACATTCTCGGCCCGTCGAGTCCGCCCTCGCGGTTGGTGAATCCGGCGCTCTCGTAGAGCGACCGGGCGGCGACGTCGTCCTCGCTCGTGCCAAGGTCGATGTGAGCGGCGCCGCGGCCTCTCGCATGCTCCATCGCGGCTTCGAGCAGCGCTCGTCCCAGGCCGTGACCGCGGCGCTCGGGGACGACGTAGAGCTCCTCGAGGTACGCATCGAGCTCGCCCGTGTAGAGCGAGGGACGGAAGCGAAGCTCGGCAAACCCGTCCGGGCCGTCCCCTGCGAAGAGAACGGTGACCTCGCCGCGCTGGATCAGCGGCGCCGCCCGCTCGGCGATCACGTCCGCGTCCGGCGTCGCCTCGCCGAACTCGACGTTGAACGCGTGCAGGAGTCTGCCGAACGCGAGCGCATCGACGGCGCCCGCCATTCGAACAGGCGTCTGCGCGTCCGTAGCCACACCGTTCTCAATCCTGTTCTCAGCTGGTTCGGTCATCCACTGCACGAGCTGAACGGTGACGCCGTTGGGATCGGTGACCTGGAAGTACCGCTCGCCCCAGGGCTCGGTCTCGATCGGGGTCGTGATCGCCACTCCTTCCCTCTGCAGGCGTACGTACTCGCCGTCGATGTCGTCCACGACGAGGACGATCAGGAGGCCATCGGCGGCCCGGCCCCGCAGTCGTTCCGGCCGGAACGTCGCGAGTCCGATGCGCAGGAAGATCAGGTTGAAGCCCGCGTCCGACCTGGAAAGAGAGACGAAGCCGTCGCTCTCCATGTCCACCGTGAAGCCGAAGTGCAGCTTGGCGAACGCGGCGGAGGCATTCACATCGGCGACGTTGAGCGAGATTGCTGTTGTCGTGATCTTCACAGGAGCCTCCGTTGGACGCGCGTGTCGACTCGCCGCCGACGAGCAGGACGCCGAGTCCGAGAAGCGCGGGTGTCGCCAGGCGGCAGCTAGACGATGCTCGCAGGCACCGGCCTTGCGAACGGTACGGCTACCCGGCCTTCGGGGTACGGCGCGCAACCGGCCGAGCGCGAGCAGGTAGCGTGGCGGCCGCCGTCCACGCGATCCTCGATGAGGCCTCTCGGCAAGAACGGATCGCCGAGCTCGCGCAGAAGACTCGCCGGCTGACACGCTGCGGCGACCGGTCGCCCCCGAACCGGCGCTAGCCTGGTCGCGCCCAGCCGCGAGCTGATCGAGGCCGAAGTGGGGACGGCCCGGGATTCCCGGGCCGTCCGTCGATCAATACCGAGACGCTGCGCTCAGAGACTGGGCTCGATCAAAGGCCCGAGCGGTCGCCACCGTAGTAACCGCCGAGCTCGCCGCGGTAGTCGTCGTCGCGGGAGCGGCCCTCGTCGTACTCGGGAGCGTTCTTGATCTCGTCCTTCGTACGGCTGACGAAGACGGTCTCGCTGTCGGGGTCGAGCCGATCCACGACTCCTGCCGGCAGCAGTACCTTCTTGCCGAAGATCCAAGGGCCGGTATCGACCACGAGGTAGCTTCCGCCGGCCTCGTACGTCGCCTCGTCGATCTTGCCGATCCCGCCGTCGGTCGCCTCGACCGAGTAGCCGGTGAGATCGATGTCGCCGCCACCCATCTGATCGGTGCGGAACGTCCAGATGTCGACAACGGCCGCTCCGGTGGGCTGGAGCGTGTCGTCCCGATTCAGATCCTTTCTCTCGTCCATCAGATTCCTCCGATCGTTGGACTTCCTTCTTCGTCTCCCCCGAGCCGATCGTCAAACTCCGCGATCATGGTGGGCGTCTTCGGCGGTTCGGGGTTCACATCCCTCCTCGAGAGGGTCGAGCAGGTGACGGTGGAGACGCCCTACGGACCGACCTCGGCGCCGTTCGCGGTCGGCGACCTCGAAGGGCAGCAGGTCGCGTTCATGCCGCGGCATGGCCTCCGGCACGAGTTGCCGCCGGCGCAGATTCCCTACCGCGCGAATGTCTGGGCGATGCGCGAGCTCGGCGTCCGGCGGATCGTCGGGCCGGCGGCGTGCGGCTCCCTCCGAGCGGACCTCGCACCCGGCGACTTCGTCGTCTGCGACCAGTTCGTCGACCGCACGAGCGGCCGCGCCGACACCTTCTACGAGGGTCCCGAGACGACGCACGTTGCGGCGGTCGAGCCGTTCTGTCCCGGTCTGCGCAGCCTCCTCGTCGAGACGGCCCGCGCGCTCGGGATCACCGTCCGCGACGGCGGTACCGCGGTCGTGATCCAGGGTCCGCGCTTCGCCACGCGGGCCGAGTCGGGCTGGTACGCGGCGCAGGGGTGGGACGTGATCAACATGACGGCCTATCCCGAGGCCTGGCTCGCCCGGGAGCTCGAGCTCTGTTACGCGAACGTCTCCATGATCACCGACTACGACGCGGGCGTCGGCGGCCACGAGCCCGTCTCGGCGGAGGCCGTCGTGCGCGTCTTCGGCGAGAACCTGGAGAAGCTACGCGCCGTGCTCTACGCGGCGATCCCGAGGATCGCGCCACAGCCGGAGGACGTCTGCGCGACGGCGTTGCGGGGCGCGCGAGTCTAGTCAGTCGGTGCCGCGCGCGAAGACACCGTCGAGCGCGCGATACGCAGCGGCGACCGAGAGTCCGTACACCAGGTGATTCGCGTAGTCCTTTGCCAGCGTCGTCGCGGGATACTTCCACGGCGGCTTGTAGAGCTTCATCGCAGGCAGCACCGTGTAGTCGAACGCCATCACAGCGCTCGTCAGGGCGACGCCGTTCGCGACCGGGCGGTGGAACGTCTCCTCGAGGAGTCCGTACAGCGCTCCCCAGCTCGTGCCGTAGAGCCAGTGCATTGCGCGCGTCATGCTGCCCGCCTGCTCGAGCGGAACCTCCTGCTCGAAGACACCCTCAGCGACGCGCTGACCCACCTGGCCCGGTGCCGGCACCTCGCTCCAGTCCTTGGGCTCGCTGGACTCGCTCGAGCCATCGCCGCTCGAAAGCTTCGCCTGCAACGCTTGATAGCCAGTGAAGGCGGCGTTTCCGAGCACACCGGCGAGGAGTCCCTGGCCGACCGCCGCCAGCGGCGTCTTCCCGTTCATAGCTGCTCCCCTACCTGAGGACGACCGGCGCAAAACCCCCGCCTCG
>JANDLU010000133.1 GCA_024330215.1 Candidatus Gaiellasilicea maunaloa | reverse complement strand
CACGTCGGTTCGAGGTAGTTCAGACGCCGGCAGTCTGGGTCAGCGTCTCGCCCGCGTAGAGCTCCTCGAGCTCGGCGGCGAAATGCTCCTTGCAGACGCGGCGCCTCAGCTTCAGCGTCGGCGTCAGCTCGCCGTCCTCCATCGTGAAGTCACGAGGCAGGATCGAGAAGCGGCGCACCTGCTCGTAGCGCGAACGTTCGGCGTTGACGGCGTCGACGACCCCCTGAACGAGCTCCCGCACCCTCGACTCTCGCGAGAGCTCGGACACGCCGCCCGCAAGGCCCTGCGCGGCCGCCCACTTGCCGATCTCCTCGGCGTCGAGGGTGACGAGCGCCGCGACGTACGGCTTCCGATCGCCGACGACGAGCGCTTGCGAGACGTATTTCGAGCTCTTCAGGTCGTTCTCGAGGTTCTGCGGGGCGACGTTCTTGCCGCCCGCGGTGACGATGATGTCCTTCTTGCGGTCGGTGATGGTGACGTAGCCGTCCTCGTCGATCGCGGCGATGTCGCCTGTGAGCAGCCAGCCGTCGGCCGTCAGCACCTCGGCCGTCGCCTCCGGATCCTTGTAGTAGCCCTGGAAGATCGTCTCGCTGCGAACGAGCAGCTCACCGTCCTCGGCAAGCCGCAGCTCGAACCCGGGCAACGCGCGCCCGACCGTGCCGAAGCGGAACGTGGAGCGCGTGCTCGTCGTCGCCGCCGTCGTGCACTCGGTCAGCCCGTACCCCTCTACGAGCAGGATGTCGATCGCATGGAAGAACTCCGCGATCTCGAGCGCGAGCGGCGCACCGCCCGAGATCGCCGTGCGCAACCGCCCGCCGAGCCTGGCCTTGACCTTCCCGTAGACGAGCTTGTCGGCGAGCCGGAACTGGAGCGCGAGCGAGCGCGGCACCGGACGACCGGAGCGGCGCAGGACGCTGACCCGGCGACCCACCGCAAGCGCCCAGTCGATCAGCTTCCGCCGTACGCCGGCGGCTTCGTCGAACCTCGCGACGACCGCGGTGTGGATCTTCTCGTAGACGCGCGGCACGCTCGGGAAGACGGTCGGTTTGACGGTCGCGAGCGCCGCGGCGGCCTGCAGCGGGTCGGGAAGGAAGGCGATCGTGTAGCCGACATACGGCCCTGAAAGGTGCATCAGTCGGCCGAAGTTGTGAGCGAGCGGCAGATAGAGGAGCATCGTGTCGTCCGGGCCGGTGAAGCTCTCGAGGTCGTCGACGACCGCAACCATCGCGTAGTAATTGCGGTTCGAGATCATGCAGCCCTTGGGTGGACCGGTCGTCCCGGAGGTGTAGATGTAGGTGAAGAGATCGTCCTCCTCCACGGCCTCGGCCGCTTCTCGCAGCGCCTCCGGATGCTCGGCCGCGTACGCGCGTCCCCGCTCGGCGAGCTCCTCGAGCCCGCCGAAGGTGAGGACGTGCTCCAGCCGGCCGATCCCGTCGCGCACGGACTCGACCTTCGCGAGCTGCGACTCGTCCTCGCAGAGCACCCCGACCGAATCGGAGTGCTCCAGGATGTAGCGGACGTCCTTCGGCGAGCTGTTCGCGTAGATCGCCGCCCCGATCGCCCCGACCTGACCGAGCGCGAAGTCGAAGAGCGCCCACTCGACGCGCGTCGTCCCGAGGATGGCGAAGGCGTCGCCCTTGCGGACCCCGAGCGCGAGCAGGCCGTTCGCGTAGCCCTCGACGTGCTCGGCTGCCTCGGCCCAGGAGATCGGGAGCCAGTCCTCGCCCCGCTGCTCGAGATAAGCGGGTCTCGTGCGACCGGCCGCCACGGCGTCACGCCAGAGGCGCGCGATCGTCCGCTTGTCACTCATGGCCTCAATGCTACTCGCGGCCGGCGGGGCAGGAAACGGTGCTCCCGGAGGGAAACTTCGTGGTCCCAGTAGAATTGGAGTGCGATGCGTACGACCTGGAACGGCTCACTCAGCTTCGGTCTCGTCAGCATCCCGGTGGGGCTCGCACCGGCGACGAAGCCTGCGGCGCGTGCGTCGGACGTCTCGTTCCGGCTGCTCCACCGCGAGTGTGGGACGCCGATCAAGCAGAAGCGCTTCTGCCCCGTCCACGACCGCGAGCTCGGCCCCGACGAGATCGTCAAGGGCTGGGAAGTGGCGAAGGGTCAGTTCGTGCTCGTCGAGGAGGCCGAGCTCGAGGCGTTGACCCAGCACGACGACTCGCGCTCGATCGAGATCACGCGCTTCGTCGACGCGGCGCAGGTCGATCCGATCTTCTTCGACCGCACCTACTTCCTCGTCCCCGCGCAGGCCGCAGCGGCTCGCCGCCCGTACGTGCTGCTCCTGAACGCGATGAGCGAGTCCGGGATGGCCGCACTCGGTCGCTTCGTCCAGCAGGGCAAGGAGAAGAACTGCCTGATCAGGCCGAAAGGCGACGCGCTCGCGCTCGAGACGCTCTACGTCTCCGCGGACGTCTACTCACAGGCCGAGATCGAGGAGGTGGTCGAGGAGACCGCCGTCAAGAAGCCCGAGCTCGAGCTCGCACGCCAGGTGATCGCGAGTCTCGCCGGCGAGTTCGATCCCGCCGACCTCCAGAGCGAATACCGCAGCAACCTGCGCGCGATGCTCGAGGCGAAGCAGGCTGGCGAGACCATCGCGATTCCGGAGCCCGAGACCGAGGCGCCTGCGATCGATCTGATGGAGGCGCTCCGGCGCAGCGTCGAGGAGGCGAAGGGCAAGTCGCAGGCGAAGGCGAACGGCGGCTCGTCCAAGCAGAAGGCTGCTGCGCGGCCGCCTGCCAAGAAGCGAGCGGCCGCGCGCAAGTAGAAGCTCTAGTGCGCCGGCTGAACTGCGCCCAGAGCCTGTAGCTGGGCGGCGAAGAGCGTCTTGTCGATCTTGCCCTGGTAAATCGGCACGCCTTCCTCGATGCAGACCCGGATCACTTCCTGCCGATCGATCCCGAGCTCCTCGGACAGCTCGTCCGGCGTCAGGTGGTTCGCCATGTGGCCTCGATCCTCCTTCGGGCAATGAAAAGCCCGCCGGCACCGGTGTCTCGCAGGTCGGCTCGACCGAGAGACGTTGGCGCTCAGGCGGGCGTGCTCCACCGCTCGCTCGTCGTGTGTGCGGGAATCAACGGGCCCGCTCCCCAGAACACTTCATCGGTAGGAGGATACGTTGCTCGGATGACGTCTGCAACGCACATCCCCCCTCTGGAAGAGCGGCTCGGGTTGGAGGAGCGGCGCGCCCTCGTCGCCGGGGTGGAGCTCCGCTACTTCACGGGCGGCGAGGGCGATCCGCTCGTGCTCGTCCACGGGCTCGGCGGATCGGCTGCGAACTGGGTCGAGCTGCTTGCCGCCGCGTCGGCTCGCTACCGCGTGCTCGTCCTCGATCTCCCGGGCCACGGCGGCTCCGGACGGGCTCCGCGAGGTGCGGGCATGTCGCACTTCGCCGACGTCGTCGCGGGCCTGATCGAGCACGAGGGTGCCGCGCCGGCCCTCGTGGCGGGACACTCGCTGGGAGGCCTTGTCACGCTTCGGCTCGCGCACCGACGACCGGAGCTCGTCCGGGCGCTCCTGCTGGCGGCGCCGGCGGGGATTGCGACGCGAACGCGGGCGGCGCAGCGGATGGTCATTCTCGCGGGGCTGCTCCGACCGGGACGCTGGGTCGCGCCGTTCCGCCACCGTTACGCCGAACGAGTCTGGTATCGCCGGATGCTCTTCCAGCGCTGGTTCGTCGCCGATCCGCTGGCGTTCTCGGCGCGGGCCACGCTCGGCTTCCTCGAGGGCCCGCTCGAGCACGTCGACACGCGCACCGCGGCGCGGGCGATGCTAGCGGACGACCCGCGTCTCGATCTCGAGCACGTTCACTGCCCCTCGATCGTGCTCTGGGGCGCGCGCGACCCACAGCTGCCGCTCGACGATGCGTTCGAGTATGCGCGACGGCTGCGCGCCCGCCTTCGGGTCGTCGCCGATTGCGGCCATCTCGTGATCGGCGAGCGGGCGGAGGCCTGTCTCGACGCGCTCGTGTCGCTCGAAGAATCGACGCCCTAGACCGGATTCGGGAGCTCGAGGAACTCCCATTCGAGCTCGAAGCGCGCCGCGAGCCGCGCGGCGAGCGCCTGGACTCCCAGCCGCTCTGTGGCGTAGTGGCCGGCGGCGACGAAGTGGATCCCGAGCTCGCGCGCGGTGTGCAGGCTGGGCTCCTCCGGCTCGCCGGTGAGGAAGAGATCGAAGCCCTGGTGGGCCGCCTCGATCAGGTCGTGACCGGCCGCGCCGGTCGAGATCGCGACGCGCTCGATCAGCTCGGGCCCGTGCGGGAAGACGAGCGGATCGTGCTCGACGACATCTGCGATCCGCGCCATGAGCTCCTCGATCCCGGTCGGCTCGGCGAGCCGTCCGGCCAACCCGACCGCGCCGAACTCGCCCTCGCGCTCGATCCCGAGCACGGCCGCGAGCTGGGCGCTGTTCCCGAGCTCCGGATGCGCGTCGAGTGCGAGGTGATACGCGATGAGCGAGAGCTCGCCGGCGAAGAGCGCCTCGAGCCGGCCTTGCTGCCGTCGGTCGACGACGAGCGGCTCGTTCCGCCAGAAGATCCCGTGGTGGACGAGCACGAGCTGGGCTTCGGCGGCCACGGCGCGCTCGAAGAGCTCGCGCGAGGCCGAGACGCCGCAGACGAGCTTCGTCACCTCGGAGGTGCCAACCACCTGGAGTCCCGGCGGGCCGAACTCGGGGAACCGCTCGACTTCGAGCAGCTCGTCGGCGTAGCGGACGATCTCGTCCCGGTGAGCCATCGCGCGATTCTAGAGACGTCTCCCGACGATCCTCGCTACCCTGATCCGGCTCGGGGTGTGGCGCAGCCTGGTAGCGCGCTCCGTTCGGGTCGGAGAGGTCCGGAGTTCAAATCTCCGCACCCCGATACTCCCGCACACGAAGAAGGCCCCGCTGAGAGACGGGGCTTTCCTCCGCGTGAGCCTCCGATCAGTGAGTACGTTTCTGGCGACGTCCGAGGCGCAGGCGCCAGGCGGGCTGGCCTCGGCGCAGCCGGCGCGTCTCGCTCCGATCCTTCCGGGGAGAGCTGTCCGGGCCGGGCTTCGGAGCGAGCGTCTGGGCTTGCTCGCGCGTATCGCCGAGGTCAGCCCAGGCACGGAGATGAAGATCGATTGGCGCAGTCAAGGGGCCGCTTCCCTTCGTCGGGGCAGCCCGCCGCGAGCCGCCACACTAGCTCTCTCGACACGAACGCGGCTCCCCGAGATCCCTCTTTCGAGGGATTTGTCTCGCTACGCGGCCATCTCGCCGGTGTCGGCTCGGGCGCGGCCGAGCGTCGTCGTGACGACGGCGATCACGATCGCGCCGACGAGGACGACGGAGCCCCAGGCGGTGCCCGTGATGTTGTCGTCCCAGTCGAGCGCGCGATCGAGCGAGAGCCGGCCGGGGCCGGTCGCGGCCAGGGCGACGACGATCGCGAGGTAGACGACCTCGAGCTCGTAGCCGGAGAGGAAGCCCTCGCGCCACTTCACGGTCACGATCGCGTTCAGCATCACCGTCGCGAGCGCGAGCGCGGCGAGCGGGGTGCCGAGGCCGCTTGCGAGGAGGAGGCCGCCGCCGACCTCGGCCACCCCCGCGAGGAGCGCCATCAGCGCCGGCGCACGGTAGCCGAGCGAGGCGAAGAAGCCGGCCGTGCCCTCGAGCCTGCCGCCGCCGAACCAGCCGAAGAGCTTCTGCGTGCCGTGGGCGGCGAACGCAAGGCCGACGAGGAGCCGAAGCAGGAGGAGGCCGTATTCCATCGCCTACACCGGCTCGCTCATGTCGCGCCTGTGGACGACGGCCATGCACGCATCCTCGACATAGTCGAGTCCGGCGTCCTCGGCGATCCGTCGCGCTTCGGTGGAGACGATCCCGAGCTGGAGCCAGAGCGCTGCCGCCCCGGCGGCGACGGCCTCGTGGGCGTGAGCCGGCGTGAACTCCGGGCGGCGGAAGAGGTCGACGACATCGATCGGACGGTCGATCTCGGCGAGCGTCCGGACGCAGGGGACGCCGAGCACCTCGTCACAGCCGTCCGGCCGGACCGGGATCACGTCGTAGCCCTGGTCGAGCAGATAGCGCATGACGCCGTTGCTCGGACGATCGCGCTTCGGCGAGGCGCCGACCATCGCGATCGTCTTGGCCTCGCGCAGGATCTCCGCCGGGGTGAGCACGAGCCAAGGCTACCCCGGAGCACTATCCTCGAGTCGATGGTGCGGGCCGTGCTCTTCGACGTCGACTTCACGCTCGCGCTGCCGGGGCCGGAGCTCGGACCGGAGGGCTACCGCAAGCTCGGCGATCGGCACGGGCTCACGCTCGACCCTTCCCGCTACGAGTCGGCGCGGCAGGCCGCGCTCGCCTCGCTCCAGCGCCACCCGGAGCTCGAGCACGACGACGAGCTCTGGATCGCGTTCACCGAGCGGATCGTGCGAGGAATGGGCGGCGACGCGGACGGTGCCCACGAGTGCGCGACCGAGCTCGTCGCCGTCTGGGAGCAGCATGACAAGTTCACGCTCTACGAGGACGCATTGCCGGTGCTGGAGGAGCTGCGCCGACATGGGCTCAAGCTCGGGCTGATCTCGAACGGGAGTCGAGATCTGGACGAGTTCGTCCGTCACCACGCGCTCGACGTCGACTGCGCGATCGGCTCGCGCGCCTTCGGTCGCACCAAGCCGCATCCGGACATCTTCCGCCGCGCGCTCGCCCTGCTCGAGGTCGCGGCGGAGGAGAGCGCGATGGTCGGCGACTCCTACGAGGACGACATCGAGGGCGCCCGCGCGCTCGGGATCGAGGCGTTCCTGCTGGACCGCGACGGCCGCCATCGAGACGAGCCGGGACGGCTCGAGACGCTGCTCGCGCTCCCGGCCGCGCTCGGCCTCGTCAAGTAACAGTCTGCTACTTGGTTAGTGGCCGCGTGTAGGCGACGTCGAGCGGATGTGGCGGAAACGG
>JANDLU010000132.1 GCA_024330215.1 Candidatus Gaiellasilicea maunaloa | reverse complement strand
GACCTCGTTCGAGTAGTGCTGGCGGATGTGGGCGGCCGAGTACTGCGTCGAGCCGCCGCAGATCTCCGACTTCTCCACGAGCGTCACCCGGCCGTAGCCGAGCCTCGTCAGTGAGTGGGCGACGCTCGCCCCGATGATCCCGCCACCGATCACGACTGCATCCGCGTTCACGCGCTCCTCCTCTCGACTCGCAGAGCCGTCGTTTGCTCGAGGTCGACCGTGCCGTCGCGGGCGACGACGACCGCGTAGAGCCGCCGCGCCGCCTCCGCACTGACCTTCTCGTTCAGGACGTCGTCGGCGACCGCGGCCGGATCCCGCTCGAGCGGATCTCCCCAGCCGCCGCCGCCCGCCGTCCGGTGCTCGTAGACGTCCCCCGCTTCGATCTCGATCGAGAACATCGGCGCTAGGACCTCCTCGCTCCCGTTCGGGTGGCGCAGGACGTTCGTCGACAGTCCTCCCGGGCCGCCGCCCGCGAGGCCGTAGGGCGGGTGCTTCACGCGGTCGGAGCGAACGATCAGCGACGTGCGAGGAGTGAGGCAGCGCCAGACGCGCTCGATCGCGAGGCCGCCGCGATGCAGACCGGCGCCGCCCGAGTCGGGCACGAGCCCGTACCGCTCGACCACGATCGGGTACTCCGACTCGGCCACCTCGACGGGGATGTTCGCGGCAAGGCTCGCCGGGTTCGTGAGACCGTCGTTGCCGTCGGCCTCGGGCGTTCCGCCCCAGGTGCCGACGACCAGCTCGTAGAAGATGAAGCGCCCGCCGTCCGACCATCCATCTTGGGGCCTCTCGCCGCCGAAGATCGCGAGCGTGTTGCCACCCTCGCCCGCAGCGGGCACGCGGTCCGGGAGCAACTGTGCGAGCGCGCCGCTGACAGCGTCGAGCACGCGGAACCCGGTCACGCCTCGCATCGAGGAGGCGCCCGGCATCACGACGTCTGCGATCGTTCCCGGCTTCGTGAGTACGTGGATCGGGCGGAACGCACCTGCTGTGTTCGGCACCTCGACGGTCAGCGCCGCGCGCACCGCCTGGTAGACACAGGCCTTCACGAACGAGCGCGTGCTGTTCAGCGAGCCCCGCACCATCGGCGCCGAATCCGTCAGGTCGGCAGTGATCTCGTCCCCGGCGATCGTCACGTGCGCCGTGATCGGAACGTCGCAGACGTCGACGCCGTCCGAGCCGAGGTAGTCGGTGAAGGAGGCGGTACCGTCGGGCCAGGTCGCGATCTCCTGGCGGACGAGCCGCTCGGTGTAGTCGATCAGCGCGTCCATCAGCTCTGCGAGCGGCCCGGCTCCGTGGCGCTCCGCGAGCGCGACGAGGGCGCGCTCGGCGACCGAGCAGGCGGCGACCTGCGCTGCGAGGTCGCCGAAGGTCATCCGCGGGATGCGCACGTTCGCCTCGATGATCTTGAAGACGTCCTCGACGGGCTCGCCTTCGGCGTAGAGGCGCAGCCACGGCAGCCGGATGCCCTCCTGGAAGATCTCGGTGTTGTCGCAAGCGCTCGAACCCGGTAGCCGGCCGCCGACGTCGCCGTGGTGCGCGGTCGTCGCCGTGAAGCCGATCAGCTCGCCGTCGAGATGGACAGGCTTGAAGACGAAGATGTCCTGCAGGTGCATCCCACCGTCGAAGGGGTCGTTCAGCACGAAGACGTCCCCGGGCCGGATCCGGTGCCCGTAGCGCGCCAGGAGGGTCTCCATCGCGGTCGGAATCGAGCCGAGATGGAAGGGCACGCTGACCGCCTGCGCCACCGTCCTGCCCTTGGCGTCGCAGACGACTGCCGAGAAATCCATCCCGTCGCGGACGACAGTCGAGTGCGCCGTTCGACAGATCGTCGTCGCCATCTCGTCCGCCATCGACGCGAGCGCGTTGCCGACGATCTGGAGCGTGATCGGGTCGACGCGAGCTCTAGTGACCATCGGCGCCCCGATCGAGCACAAGCGTCCCGGTGGCCGCGTCACGCCGCGCCGACCAGCCGTCCGGGACGACCACGGTGGTGTCGTACTCGTCCACGAGCAGCGGCCCCGGCTCCGGCGCGTCGCCGAGCGACGAGCGCGTCCGCACCGGCGTCTCGACATCATCACCGTCGATGTGGATCAGGCGGCTCGAGCCGGCGGCCGAACCAGCGACGCACGCGCCGTCGAGCTGGAAGGAGCGAGCGGTGGGTGCCGCACCGAGCGCCGCGAGGCGAAGCGCACGGATCTCGACCGGCGAGCCCGCCTGATCCTTGACTCCGTAGAGCCGCTCGTGCTCGTCCTCGAAGCGCGCCCGTAGCGCGGCGACTGCTTCGGCAGCGATCGTGCCCGCCGGGAAGCCGATCTCGACCTCCCAGCTCTGGCCGCCGTAGCGGAGGTCCGCCGTCCGCGCCCACTCGACCTCCGAATACCCGTCGAGCGCGTGGACGAGCTTGGCCTCCATCTCGGCAAACAGCGCTGCGAGCACCGCTGGGTCGGCGGCGTCCACGTCCAGGTGGCACGTCCGCACCTCGTGGAACTCCGGCCGCGCGAAGAGGAGGCCGACGGCGCTGAAGAGTCCCGCGACGGCCGGCACGAGCACGGTCCGCATCCCGAGATCCTCGGCGAGTCCGGCCGCGTGGATCGGGCCGGCGCCGCCGTAGGCGATCAGCGCGAAGTCGCGCGGGTCGCGTCCCTTCTCCGACGAGACCGCCCGCAGCGCCCGCGTCATCCGCGCGTTCGCGATCCGGTGGATCCCGCTCGCAGCCTCGAGGGGCGTCAGCCCCAGCGGCTCGGCGACACGGAGTACCGCCTGCTCGGCGTACTCCGCCGAGATCGACACCTGCCCGTCCGCGACCGTCGCTGCAGGCATGTAGCCGAGCAAGACGTTGGCGTCGGTCACCGTCGGCTCGACCCCGCCGCGCGCGTAGCAGGCCGGGCCTGGATCGGCGCCCGCGCTGCGCGGCCCGACCTGGAGACCCCCCGCCGGATCGATCCAGGCGATGCTGCCGCCGCCCGCGCCGACCTCGGCGATGTCGATCGTCGGGATCCGCAGCAGCTCGCCGGCGCCGCGGATCAGGCGACTTCCGGCCGACATCGAGCCGCCGACCTCGTACTCGCGGCCGCGCGAGATGGCACCGTCCTCGATCAGCGACGCCTTCGCGGTCGTGCCGCCCATGTCGAAGGCAAGCAGGTTGTCGACGCCGAGCCGCTGCCCCATCCCCCGTGCCGCCACGACACCCGCCGCCGGCCCCGACTCGAGAGCGAAGACCGGCCGCTGCTTCGCGTCCTCTGCGGTCATGACGCCCCCGGACGACTGCATGATCTGGAGCGGCCCATCGATCCCGATTTCGTCGAGGCCGGACCGGATCCGGTCGATGTACGAGGACATCAGCGGCCGCACGTACGCGTTGACGACGGTGGTGGCGGAGCGCTCGTACTCGCGCTGCTCGCGCAAGATCTCGCTCGAGAGGGAGACGTTCGCCTCCGGGAGCTCCTCGGCCAGGATCGCCCCGAAGCGCAGCTCGTGCTCGGGGTAGAGGTAGGAGTGCAGGAAGCAGACCGCCACCGACTGGACGCGCATTTCGCGGAGCCGGTCGGCGAGCGCCCGGCTCTCGCCGTCGTCGAGCGCCCGGACGACGGTGCCGTCCGCGGCGACGCGCTCGTTCAGCTCGAAGCGGAGATGCCGCTCGACGAGCGGCGGCGGCTTGCGCCAGAAGAGGTCATACATGTGCGGGATCCGCAGCCGCCGCAGCTCGAGCACGTCGCGGAAGCCGGCGGTCGTGACGAGCGCGGTGCGGCTACCGCGCCGCTCGAGCACGGCGTTCGTCGCCACGGTCGTCCCGTGGACGACCTCGGCGACCGGGCCGCCGGCCGGGCCGGCTGCCAGTCCGCCGACCGCCTCGACGACCGCGAGGTCGTAGCTCGGCGGCGTCGAGAGCAGCTTGCGGATCACGACGCGACCCTCGGCGCCGTGGAGGATCACGTCCGTGAACGTGCCGCCGACATCGACTCCTACTCGAGCGCCCGCGACGGTCATTCGGGCAGATCCAGGAGCTCGGAGAGGTGCGTGCCCTGCAGGAGCCGCGTGCGAAGGCCGTTCTCCGCCTCCCGGATCGCCTGCGCCCCTGCCGCGACGGCCAGCCAGTCCGTAGCGGAGACAACGAGGATCGCGTCGCTGTCCGCGATCACCTGGTCGCCGGGCGCGATCTCGATACCGCCGATCGTCACCGGCTCGTTCAAGGAGCCGGCGCGCTCCTTCGCGCAGCTCGAAGGCGCGAAGCCACTGTGGAAGACCGGGAAGCCGAGCACCGCGAGCGCGCCGCCGTCCCGGATCGCGCCGGCGATCACGAGCCCCTGGATCCCGCGGTTCTCGGCGTCCATCCCGGCGAGCTCGCCGAAGTGACCGCAGTCGGTGCGCGAGCCGGCGTCGACGACGAGGACGGAGCCCTCGGGAGCCTGCGCGAGCAGGCGGTGGATCGCGAGATTGTCCCCAGGTGGGCACGCACACGTCGCCGCCGGACCGCAGAGCGCGGCGGTGACGGCGATCGGGGCGAGGCCGTGGACGAGCTGGGCCGTCCCATCCGCCGCTTCCAGAACCTCAGGCGTGGAGAAGAATGAAATCGTCAATATGAAATATGAAATTTCATGTTGCGGATTTGGCGAGCGTAAACGACACTCCCTCGGAATGGAAGGGGCCGCTGCCAATCTCCCGATCGTCCCGCTCGAGAGCCGCGAGTCGATCGAGCAACGTGTGGCGCGCGACCTGCGCGTGCTGATCAGCGGCGGCCACCTAGCGGAGGGGACACAGCTCGTGGGCCGCGATCTCGCGATCCGGTTCGGGGTCTCCCAGACACCCGTGCGCGCCAGCCTGAGTCAGCTCGAACGGGACGGCTTCGTCGTCTTCGGCCCGACCGGCCGCGCCTTCGTCCGGCGGCTGACGCGCGAGGACTTCGAGGAGATCTACTACGCCCGCTACGGCCTCGAGGGGCTCGCGGCGCGCCTCGGCGCGTCGGCGGCAGGCTCGGTGCAGGTCGACAGGATGTCCGAGGTGCTCGGCTACCTCCGCCAGGCCGCCGACGACCGAGACGTCGAGGCGTATCTGGACGGGCGCTGGATGTTCTACGGCACGTGCTACCGAGCCAGCGGGCGGACGCGGCTCGTCGCCGACGTCGAGAGGCTCTACCGGCGCTCGGAGCGCTACAACCGCCTGGTTCTCTCGACGCCGGAGCGCTTTCGCGAGTCGCTTGGCCGTTACGAGGATTTCTACGTCGCCTGTGTCGCGAATGACGGAGTCCTCGCCGAGCGGATCGTGCAGGAGAGCCTGCGCTGGGCCGTCGAGAGCGTGGCGGCCACGTTGCCGTCGGAGTCCGAGGAGTGACGGTCGTGAACGAGAGCCTGCGCGAGACGCTGGCCGGGTTCGTCCGCGTCTCCGACGGTGACTCGGAACGCGATCTGCATGCGGCGGACATGACGTTCCACCGGCCGCACCGGCCCGATCTCGTCGTCTATCCAACGTCGACCGCGGAGGTCGCTCGAACCCTGGAGGTTGCGAACGATCGGCGGGTGGCCGTGACGCCGTTCGGCGCCGTCTCGAGTCTCGAGGGCCACGTGATCCCAACCCGGGGCGGGCTCAGCCTCGATCTCTCGCGCCTCGACCGAATCGTCGAGATCGCCCCAAGCGATCCGAGCGCGACCGTGGACGCCTCGACGCTCGCGGCAATCAACGCCTACCGCGGCTCGAGCTACACGGAGAGCCCGTGCCTGCTCGTCGAGGCGGCCGGAACGGAGGCGACTGTAGAGGCCGACCTCGTGCTCGTCCGCGAGCTGGCCGAGGAGGAGGGCGCGACCGAGATCGTCGACGAGCGCGACCCGGCCGGCCGCGCCAGGCTCTGGGCAGCCCGACACGACGCGGCCTGGGCAAGATCGCTGCGCTGGAGCTCGAGCACGGCGACCTCGTGCCCCTGATGCGAGAGATCAAGCGCGTCTTCGATCCGAACGGGATCATGAATCCCGGCAAGCTGTTCACCGACGACAGGAGCTTCGATGGGGGAGAACTCGTTTCAGGATGATCGCTCGTCGGCGGGGCGCGCTGGGCGAGTGCGAGCCGAGGACGCAGGGAGCCCGCGTGCTGGTAGCACGTGGGCGACTGAGGACGAAGGATCGCGCCGCCCAGCGCGTTCCGACGACACAGCGTTTCGTTCTGAAACGGGTTCCAGCGGCCTGCCGTTCGCCCGCCCGGGCAAGATCGTCTGCGTCGGTTTGAACTACCGCGATCACGCGAAGGAGTCGGGGATGGAGCTCCCGGTGCGGCCGCTGCTCTTCGCCAAGTGGGCGAGCTCGCTGATCGGCCCGGGCCAGCCGATCGTGCTTCCCGAGCAGGCCAAGGAGGTCGACTACGAGGCCGAGCTCGGCGTCCTGATCGGGACGCGCGCTCGCCGTGTGTCGGCCGCCGACGCGCTCGGCCACGTCGCCGGCTACGTCTGCGCCAACGAGGTGAGCGCGCGCGACATCCAGTTCGCCGACGGGCAGTGGACACGCGGGAAGTCGTTCGACACCTTCGGCCCGGTCGGCCCGATCACGCCCGCCGAGGAGGTGCCCAACCCGCAGGTTCTCGGGATCCGCTGCCTCCTGAACGGCGACGTCGTCCAGGACTCATCGACGGCGCAGATGGTCTTCACGGTCGCCGAGGTAATCGCGTTCATCAGCGACGGGATCACGCTCGAGCCGGGCGATCTGATCCTGACGGGGACGCCGCCGGGCGTCGGGCTCGGGCGCAAGCCGCCCGTCTACCTCGCGGACGGAGACGAGGTGACGATCGAGATCGACGGGCTCGGCTCGCTGACGAATCCCGTGCAGCGCGCGTGAGACGCCCTGTGTCGACCTCCAACGCCCGCGCGTTCCTTGGGCGTCGCTCGCAGTGCCCGGCCGGAGGGGACAGTACGCGTGGTACGGCCCCGGAGAGCCGGGTGCAGCGAGCGACGCCAGGCGCCGGCGGAGCCCGGCTCTGCCGGGCGGGAGCCAGCGCCGGCGAGGGGCGCGCGTGAGACGCCCTGTGTCAACCT
>JANDLU010000131.1 GCA_024330215.1 Candidatus Gaiellasilicea maunaloa | reverse complement strand
CGAGGAGTTTCACGCGAACATGGACATCGGACGGGTCATCGGCAGGCCGTACCCGCGCGTTGTCGTAGCAGTCACCAACGCTTCCCATCGACGGCAGCAGCCCCGACTTCCGTGCCCGCTCGCTGAACGTCCAGGCCGTGAACTGGCGATAATTCGCAGCCTCTTGCTCAGAGTTCTGTGTCAAAGTATGGCGTAATCGCTATAGTGCGAAGCATGCAGCGCGCAACAACGCTTGAGACGCTCGCCGATCTTGCCGAGGATCAGTGGGGACTGTTCACACGTCGGCAGGCGGAGGCGGCGGGGCTCGCCTGGACGACCATCTCGCGGCTGGCCCGGACCGGCGGCGCGGAGCGGCTCGCCCACGGGGTCTATCGGCTGCGCGGTGGGCCCCCTGCCGAGCAACTCGACCTGCGCGCAGCCTGGCTCCAACTCGCACCCGAGCTTCCCGCCTGGGAACGTGGCCCCGACACCGGGCTTGTCTCGCACCGCTCCGCGGCTGCTGTCTACGGGATCGGGCACCTACCCGCCGACGTGCACGAGTTCACACTGCCGAAGCGACGGCAATCGCGCCGGCCCGACGTCCGCCTCCACCGCGGCCAGACCGCCAAGGGATGGATCCGGCTACGCGGACTTCCTGTGACGGTTCCTTCGCGGATAGCGGCCGATCTGCTCGCCGAACGCGACGACTCGCAAGCCGTAGGCCAGCTGATCGCCGACGCGCTTCGCAGCAAGTACGACTACCCGGACAGCATGGCTGAGGCGATCGCCCCCTACGCCGCGCACTTCGGGCTTCGCCGCGGCCACGGGCTCGCACTCCTCGGCTGGCTGCTCGAGCTCAGCGGCGACCCCGAGCGATCCGCATGGCTCGCCGAAGCCGGCATATCGCAGCGCCGCATCTCTCCGGACACCCTAGCTACTTCGGTCGGCGCTCGGAAGCCGTCCAGATGATTCTGCGCGACAGTCTTGCGACAGTCCGCGACAGTCGAGAGCGGTTGCAGCGGGCGCAGGCGGATAGTTGACCGGGCAACGGTAGCGGCAACTTCCGCTCAACCATGCGGTTTTGAGGCATCTACAGCGGCGGGGGTGGGATTCGAACCCACGAGGCGCTTGCACGCCCAACGGTTTTCAAGACCGCACCGTTCGACCGCTCCGGCACCCCGCCGAGCCGGCAGCGTAGCGCTCGCCCGGGGGCGGCTCGCGGTGGTCGACCGTCGAGCTCAGGCAGCCAGAGAGGTGCGGCGACGGCGAAGGTCGACGAGCAGAGCGGCTCGCTTCCCTCTGTCCATCGGCTGCCTCGTGGCCGCGGGCGGTCCGGCCGAGAAGAAGTCCTCGTCCGGACACGTCTCCGGGAGCATGCGGTCGAGCAGGAGATTGAGGAGTCGTTCGCGCATTGACCCTCCTATCGGTAGCTCTCCGTCTTGACTTGACCCCTCGTTCGAGGAGCCAAACCTAGCGAGTCACCCGTTCGGGTGCGCCGAGCGGCCTCAGGGCATCCGGAACCTCGCCCTCGAAGTTCTCCAGGATCGCGAGCGCCATCCGATCGACGACGGCGGTCCCGTTCAGCGTGTGCACCGGCTCGAGGCCGCCCTCGCCGCGGTGGCGGATCCCGAGCCGTCGCGCCTGGAAGTCGGTGGTGTTCGAGATCGAGGCGGTTTCCCGATAGCGGCCCTGACTCGGGAACCAGACCTCCACGTCGTACGTCTTTGCGGCGGCGCTCGAGATGTCGCCGGCGGGGAGCACGACGACGCGATAGGGCAGGCCGAGCTCGCGGACGAGCTCCTCGGTGTTCGCGAGCAGGAGCTCGTGCTCGTCGAGCGAGTCCGCCGGCCGAGTGAACGAGAACTGCTCGACTTTGTTGAACTGGTGGACGCGGATCATCCCGCGGGTGTCCCGCCCGGCCGCGCCTGCCTCGCGGCGGAAGCACGGCGAGAAGGCGACGTAGCGCAGCGGGAGCTGCTCCGACGCGAGGATCTCGCCGGCATGCAGGCTCGCGAGCGGGATCTCGGCTGTGCCGGCGAGGTAGAGGCCGTCGTCTGCCAGCTCGTAGATATTCGCCTCGTCGGACGGGAACGCGCCAGTCCCGATCAATGCATCCTCGCGCACGAGCACGGGCGGCAGCACCGTGACGAACCCTTTCGCGTCGAGCCGCTCGAGCGCGAAGCGGTAGAGCGCAAGCGAGAGCCGCGCCGTGTCGCCAATCCAGTAGCCGAAGCGTGCGCCCGACATCCGCGCCGCGCGCTCCATGTCGAAACGGCCGATCTCGACGTGCTCGCGCGAGCCCTCCGATTCGCTGGGCTCGCCGACCCGCCGGATCTCCTCGACGTCATCCTCGGTGGAACCGTCCGGGACGTCGTCGGCCGGAACGTTCGGCACGCGCAGCGCGAGCTCGTCGCGCGCAGATTCGGCGGCCGCCAGCTCCTCCTCGGCGGCGCGCAGCTCCTCCTTCACGCCCTGGAGCGCGGCGAGCTGCTCGGGTGACGGCCTGCCTTTCACCTTCGTGCGGCCGCGGAGCTCGTCGATCCGCGGTACGAGCGCGCGCCAGCGCTCGTCGGCCTCGAGTAGCGCGTCGAACGCATCGGCTGCGCCCTTGCGCGCGAGCGCGGCACGATAGCGCGCTGGATCGTTGCGCGCTGCCTTGAGATCGATCATGAGTGGGAGTCTAGAAAGGCTTCGAGTGCCTGGGCGACACCCTCCTCCTCCGCGGCAGGGCAGAGCCAGTCGGCGCGCGCTCGCAGCGCCTCGTGGCCGTTCTCGACCGAGACCGCGTATCCGGCCCAGTCGAGCAGCTCGACGTCGTTCTCGCCGTCGCCGAACGCGACCGTGTGCTCGGCAGCGAAGCCGAGGTGCGCGGCGAGGAACGCGAGCCCGCTGCCCTTCGAGACGGCGGGGCTCGCGAGCTCCAGGAAGTAGGGGAGCGACTTGGCGATGAAGAGCCGGTTCGCGAACCGCTGCGCCAGCACCGCCTTCAGCCCGTCCAGCGCGGTGGGCTCGTCGACGGCGACGAGCTTCGTCGGCGGGTGCTCGAGCCACCCGAGCAGGTCGCCGACGGGCGTGATCGGGATGTGCTGGAAGTCGGCGTACGCTCGGGCGTTCTCGGTGATCTCGGCGACGTAGAGGTCGTCGTCCACGTAGCAGTTGAGGCGGAATCCCTCGTCCTGCACGGCCTGGATGGCCTCGCGCGCTAGCTCGAGCGGAATCGGCTCGTGACGCAGGAACTCCCCGCTGCCGGGGTCGGCGACGACCGCGCCCTGATAGCAGACGAGCGGCTCCTCGATCCCCGCTGCGACGGCGTACGGCAGCGCGGAGCGGAACATGCGGCCGGTAACGAGGAGAACATGGCTGCCGCGCTCCCGCACAGCCCCGATCGCCGCGATCGTGCGCGGGCGCAGGACGCCGTCCTCGGCGATCAACGTGCGGTCGAGGTCGCAGGCGAACGCTTCGACTCGCGGGGGGAAGTCCGCCGGGAGAATCAGCCCGACGTGGAAGCCACGACGTACGCGACGACGTCGGCGATCTGCTTCTCGTTCAGCTGATCCCCGAACGCCGGCATCGCACCCATCCCGTTCGTGACCCGGTCTGTCGTCAGGGCGGCATCCGGCTGTGCCTCGTCGAGGTTCGGGCCGACGTTGCCGGACGAGTTCGCGGCCTCGAGCGTGTGGCAGCCGCCGCACCCCGCAGAGGCCCAGACCGACTCGCCGGCCGCCGCGTCGCCCTCGACGGTCGAGGTCGGTTCCGTCTCGGTCGTCGTCCCCGTCGTCTCCGTCTCGGTCTCTGTCGTCCCCGCAGTCGTCGCCGGGAGAGTCCCTTCGACTGTCTCCGGCGTGGCCGAGGTCTCCTCGCTGCCGCCGCAGGCGGTCAGGCCTCCCGCCACTGCCAGAGCGAGCGCTGCGAGGGCGATGGCGACGGAACGGCACATCGGGCGAGTCTAACCCGAGCGGCGGCGTGCTCAGGCGGCAACCGTCGAGTCGGTTCCCTGGCGTGGCGCCGGCGGTTCCGCACGAAACAGCGCGAGCGCTGCGGCCGCACCGACCGCGACGACGTCCGCGGGGGTGTCGTTGACGAGCAGTGAGACGGCGAGCCCGACGAGGAGGGCGTCGAGGAGCGGCCGGCGAGGTCTGCGGGTGGCGATCCAGGCCAGCGAAGCCAGACCGGCGAGGACGATCGCGGTCGCGCCCGAACTCGCGGCAGTTCGGCGCACGGAGAGCTCCAGCCGGTCGGCGAGATCGCCGGCGAGTGCTACCGGCCCGTCTCCGACCGCCCGCGTGACGTGGCTCTCGCCGCCGGTCAGCGCATCGATCGCGAGCGCGCCGAGCGCGAGCGCGACAGCACCGGCGGTCACGGCGGCGAGCACGCGCGGCGTTGCCCGGATCCCGCGCAGGCGTAGGGCGAGGACGAGGTAGGCGGCAGCAAGTACGACGAGCCCACCGCCGTCCGCTCCGAATCGGTTGCCGCCCACAGTGACGAGAGCGAGCACGCCGACGAGGACGCCGGCGCGGCCGAGCAGCGTGGCCCCGACGAGCGCGGGAGCGAGCAGCAGCGTCTCGAGCAGGTTGTTGATCCCGTAGAAGCGTCCGGACTGCGAAGGACCGAGCGGCGAGAGGGCGACCGTCTCGGCGTCGATCCCGAGCGAGACGAGGTATGCCGCGAGCACCCCGGCACAGGCGAGGCCGAGCGGGAGGGCGAGGGCCGCAATCCCTGCGAGCAGCGCGAGCCACGGCTCGAGCCAGAGGTTCGCGGAGAGCGCGACGAGAACCGCGCGCAGGGCGAGTCGAGGGCGGGCAAGCGCGAGCGCGAGCACGAGCGCCACGACCAGGATCGTCAGCGGCAGGCGGAGCCGGTCGTTGCGGTCGATCCGATCGTCCAGCCGTTCCAGCGCCTCGGTGGGATCGGTTGCGGGTACGGCTCGGAGCCGGCCAGTCGCGACGTCCGTCACCGAGACGAGCCCGTCGATCCGCGTCGAGTCGGACGTGAGAACGCCGGCGAGGCCGAGCACGGCGATCGGATAGCGGCGATCGTTCGTGCTCCGACCCGGAGGCGGCAGGCTCACCAGTACCACCGGGTCGCCGGGGCGATCAAGCTCGAGCTGCGGCGTTCCGGATGGAACGCCGCCGAGCAGATCGTGCTCGAGCTTGCCGCGGAGGAGAGCGGCGAGTGCGCCCTCGCGTGTCACCTCGGGTCCGGCACCGGGAACGAGCAGTCCGATCGCGGCGCGATCCGCGTAGTCCGCCGGCTCGAATGGCGGCACCACCCGCACCTCCCCCTGCGCCACCGCCGGCGCGAGCAGGGGCAGACAGAGGATCAGGGCCTGGAAGGGGATGCGCATGGGAGACTGGCTCGCGATGGGCGTGGCCGATTCGTACCAGCACGGACTCGACGGCGTCCTTCCGGACTGGCACCACCGGGAGCATCATTCGACTCGTGTGGCGGCGCCGCCGGAGCGAGCGCTGGCCGCGGCGCTCGAGGTGCGCGCCGCGGACGTGCCCTTGGTGCGCCTCCTCTTTCGCCTCCGCGGCTTGCGCCTGGACGCCGGCGGGACGCTGCTCGAAGCGATGGCGAAGGACGGCTTCCAGCGCTACGGAGCCGACGTGTGGGTGGCGATCGGCCGCCCGTGGACGCTCGGCGGCGGTCTGCGGCCGGCCGGCGACTTCGTCGACTTCGCCGAGCCGGGCTTCGCGAAGATGGCGCTCGCATTCCGAGCCGTCCCGGAACCGGAAGGCGCCCGGCTCGAGACCGAGACCCGAGTCTTCCTGACGGACGCCGTCGCGCGGCGGCGCGTCGCTCGCTACTGGCTCGTCGTCC
This sequence comes from Candidatus Gaiellasilicea maunaloa, assembly GCA_024330215.1. Taxonomy (GTDB): domain Bacteria; phylum Actinomycetota; class Thermoleophilia; order Gaiellales; family Gaiellaceae; genus Gaiellasilicea; species Gaiellasilicea maunaloa. The sequence continues at coordinate 1,300 of JANDLU010000131.1, read as the reverse complement.
GCCCGTTCAGCGGGCTCGTCCGCCGAAGCTGGCTCGCCGCAGCTCGGAAGCGTGCGGAGGGCCGCAGCACCGGCTCCTAAGCACGGGACATGTCCGAAAGGGACGGTAGTTTGACGCGGTGCGCCTGATCGTCGCCCGCTGCGAGGTCGTCTACACGGGGCGGCTCACCGCCCGCCTGCCCGAGTCGACGCGACTGATCCTGCTCAAGTCGGATGGCTCGGTGCTCGTGCACGCCGACAGCGGCGGCTACAAGCCGCTCAACTGGATGACCCCGCCGACCGTAATCGAGGAGGAGCCGGGCCTGATCGTCGTTCGCAAGCGGGCTGGGAAGACGGAGGATCGGCTCGAGATCAGGACCGCCGAGATCCTGAGCGACGTCGAGCAGCCGATGGACGAGCTGAGCGGACTCGCGAAGGACGGGGTCGAGCGCGACCTGCAGGAGGCGCTCGCCGAGCGGCCGGACCGGCTTGGGGAGGAGCTGCGGCTAGTGCGGCGCGAGTGGCAGACCGAGATCGGCCCCGTCGATCTGATGTGTCGCGACTGCGACGACGGCTGGGTCGCCGTCGAGATCAAGCGGCTCGGCACGATCGAGGCCGTCGAGCAGCTGACGCGCTATCTCGGCTTCATCCGCCTCGATCCGGCGAAGGAGCTTTGCCGCGGGATCCTCGCCGCCCAACGCTTCAAGCCACAGGCAGTCACGCTCGCCGAGTCGCGCAGAATCCACTGCGTCGAGGTCGACCTCGAGCTCCTGCGCGGCGAGCGCGAGCCGGAGTTGACGCTCTTCGGCTAGCGGCCCAAGCAACCGATCGACCGGGAGAAGCTGCCGGAGCTTCCTCCCCCGTACCTTCCGACATCGTGATCGCGATGCGCCGCGGCGTCGAGTTCTGAACCTCTATCTCGACGCATCCGCGCTGGTTGCTGTGCTCGTCCGCGAGCCCAACTGGGAAGTCATCGCAGATCTCTGGGACGAGACGGCCAACGTCTACGGATCTCGTCTCTGCTATGTCGAGACGCGCGCGGCACTCGCCGCCAGAGGCCGGGAATCGCGGTGACAGCGTCGTCAGCTGACGCGGGCCAGGGCAGAGCTCGAGCAACGTTGGGAGGACGTGGCAATCGTCGAGCTGAACGAGCTCGTGAGGGAGATCGCCTCGCTCGCTGCCGAGCAACACGGCCTGCGAGGCGTGGATGCCATGCACCTGGCATCGGCGGCCGTGCTCGGCACCGACGTGACCATGATCACTCGCGACAGCGCCCTGCGGCGTGCCTCCCTTGCGGCCGGGTTGGACGTCGTGCCCTAGGG
>JANDLU010000014.1 GCA_024330215.1 Candidatus Gaiellasilicea maunaloa | reverse complement strand
GCGGTGCTGCCGCTCCTGCTGCGTGAGGCGCCTCGGCTCGGGCCTTTCGACCTCGCGTTCGTCGGGGGCCTGGCAGCCGTCCTCCTCTGGGTGTTGGCCTCCGCGCTCTGGTCCTCTTCTCCAGGGCGGAGCATTCTCGAGAGCCAGCGCGCCCTCGTTTACGTCGCCGGCGTCGCTGCGCTCCTCCTTCTAGGCCGGAGCCCACGCTACCGGTCCGTCATCACTGCTCTCTGGGCGGCGGTCGCCCTCGCAGCTGCGTACGCCCTCACGACGAAGCTCCTGCCCGGGACATTCGAGGGCTTCGACTCGATCGCGGGCTACCGCCTCTCCGATCCGATCGGCTACTGGAATGCGCTCGGAGCCTTCTGCGCCCTCGGGATCCTGCTCGCGATCGGACTCGCGACCCACTCGGGGTCGACCGCCGTGAGGGCGCTGGCCGCCGGCTCGTTGCCACTCCTCCTCGTCACGCTCTACTTCACCTTCAGTCGAGGTGCGTGGCTCGGCCTCGGCGCCGGCGGCCTCGCGCTCGTCGTCTTTGAGTCACGTCGGCTGCGCGTCGCTGCGGTCGGTCTGCCCCTTTCCGTCCCGGCCGGGCTTGCGCTCGCCGCCGCCTACCGATCCGAGGCACTGACAGAGCGCGGCGCGTCACTCGAGCGGGCGATCGGCGCGGGGCGTGATCTCGGTTACCTCGTCCTCCTCGCCACGAGCGCATCGCTGCTGATCGGGCTCGGGCTCACTTGGGCCGAGCGCCGCATCGAGCCGCCGGCACGGTTGCGGCTGTGGTTCGCGGCACTGCTGCTTGTCGTGATCCTCGGCGCCGGTGGCTTTGGTCTCGTGCGCGTTGGAGGCCCGGTGGAATTCATCGAGAGTACGAGTGACGGCTTCAGGGCGCCGCCGATCCCGGTGCCGGTCGGCGAGAGTGCGAATCAGCGCCTGTTCAGCCTCTCGAACAGCGGTCGCATCATCCAGTGGCGCGTCGCGCGCGAGCAGTTCGCGCAGCGGCGCCTCGTCGGAACCGGCGCGGGGACGCACGAGCTCTACTGGGTCGCCAACCGTCCGATTGCGGCCAAGGTGCGCGACGCGCACAGCCTCTATCTCGAGACGCTCGCGGAGCTCGGGATCGTCGGCATGGGGCTACTGGGTTTCGCTCTGGCGGTTCCTGTTGCCGCCGCCTTCGTTGCCCGCCGTCGTCCGCTCGTTCCCGCGGCTTTGGCGGCGTACGTCGTGTATCTGGCCCACGCGACGGTGGACTGGGACTGGGAGCTGCCGGCGGTCACGCTGGCAGCTCTCTTCTGTGGCGGCTCGATCGTGCTCGCAGCGCGGGGCGAGGTCGCAGCTCTCTCCACGCGCGCCCGAGCAGCCGGCGTGGCCGCTGCCCTCGTGGTGTCGGCATTCGCGCTCGTCGGGTTGATCGGGTCGAGCGCTCTGGAGGAAGGTTGGAATGCGCTCGAGCGCGGTGAGACTGCCGGTGCCCTCGACGAGGCCGAGGTGGCCGAGCGATGGTCGCCCTGGGCGTCCGAGCCGCTCCGGCTCGCAGCCGCCGCTGCGTCGCTCGACGAGGACGACGCAGCGGCGCACGTGTACCTGCGACAGGCGGCGGAGCGCGATCCCGACGACTGGAACGTCTGGTTCGATCTTGCCCAGGTCTCCGAAGGCGCTGAAGCGCGCTCCGCTCTCGGCCGGGCGTTGAGGCTCAATCCACTCGGACCCGAGCTCGCCCAGTACCTCGAAGCGAATGGGATCCGGCGAGCGAACCTGCCGGGCGCGCCGTGATGGGACGCCGAGATCCGCTCGCCGAGCCTGCGCCCCTCATTCGTCGCGTCTATGCCTATGCCGCTTACCGACTCGGTCACGGGCCAGATGCGGAGGACGTGACCAGCGAGACGTTCGAGCGCGCGCTCCGGTACCGCGACTCCTACGATCCGGCACGCGGGGAGCCGGCCGCATGGCTGATCGGGATCGCGCGCAGGGTGATCGACGACCCTCGCCGGCGCAGGGAGCTTCCCGTCGACGCTCCCGAGGGTGTCGCCGAAGGGCCCGAGGAGGGCAGCGCCGATCGCCTCGATCTGCAAGCAGCAGTTGCACTTCTCAGCACAGGCGATCGAGAGCTCGTCGCGCTTCGGTACGGCGCCGACCTGAGCGCACGCCAGATCGCGCGAGTGCTCGGGATGAAGACGAATGCTGTCGAGGTCGCGCTGCACCGCGTCCGGACGCGTCTGCGCGAAGCTCTCGACGCTCCTGCCGCCGAGCCGGACGACGGAAAGCGTGCGCGCGCGGTGTAAGGAAATAGCGGCCACTCCGGTAGTAGGAGTGACAGCACCTTTCAGCGATTTCTTGGAGGCGCGAGATGCGATTCAGAAAGGACGAGGATGGATTCGAGGGCCTGCTTCGAGACGCGCGGCCAGAGCCGCCTGCGGAGCTCGTCTCTGAGATTGCGCGGCGACTCCAAGCGTCTCCGGTGCGGCGTTCGCCCCGCCTCAGGCTCGGGCTCGCGGCGGGACTGACGTCGGCTCTGCTCGTCGTGTTCGCATCCGTGGGCGGCGTCGGGTACGCAGCGGCCGCTGCCTCCAAGGCAGCGACGGCCGTGTCGCATGCCGCCGGTTCAGACTCGAGGAAGAGCGACGCGTCTCACACGGCCCCGGCCGCCAACTCGAACACGGCCGCTCCTTCGAGCTCAACCCTGCAGCAGCAGAACGGCAACGGCCACGACCCGCACGATCCGGGCCATCATCAGTACGGCCATGACCGAGTGACGATCTGTCACCGTGGGCACACGCTCGTGCTGCCGCAGCGGGCAGCCCAGGCGCATCTCGCCCGACATTCGCGCGACACTGCGGGTCGCTGCTAAACCGGGATCGACTCTCGCTGAAGGGCGGCTACGGCCGCCTTCAGCGAGAGCTGCAAACGGGTCACCGTCTCGTTCGTTGCAGTCGAGATTTTGCGCGAGGAAATGGGCGGCCGTTGTAGGATCACCGCCGCGCCGGCCTCGATTGCCGTCTATGCCAGACGCGAGCGGACCGCCGCAAACGAGCCGCCCGACGTCTTTATACGTCGGTTCGGCCCCGCCGTCAAACCGCTGTGGCGTTCGCGCGGGATGACCCGCTCGATGAGGCTGCCATTGCCCAGAGCCTGCGCCGCTCGGATCGAGCAGCGCCGGTAGAGGCCGGCGAGGTCGAGCTCGCGCGGACGGTCGAGACGAACGTGTCTACCGACATCCCGCTGCGCCGGTTGCCGGCACTGATCCGGCTTGTCGGCGGGATCGATCCGAGAGAGACGCTGACGGAGACGTTCTGTGCGACCTACATCGCGAGCCGGCGAAAGATCGGCAATCCGCCGCCGCGGGTGCCGCCGTCCGTACGCGCGGTTCGGCGAATCTCGTTGAGGATCTCGTCCTTATCGCGCTCAGGCACAGCTTGAGTCTAGGCCGCTCGCACCCCGACACCGCGGTGCTGCAGCCCGGCCGCCTGCGGGTTTCCCCGGGTTTCACCGAGGTACCCGAGGAGCCGCGAGCCCGCTTCCGGAGCGTCCTCAGCGAAGCTCCTTGTTCGACTCCAGGTCGAACCACATCGCGAAGAGCGTGAACTGGCTGCCCGAGATCAGGAGCAGCGCGACGAGGACGATCGTCGGGGTCGTGATCTCGTTGCCGGCGAAGCGCAGGACGACCTCGACGGCGCCCAGGGCGAGCCCGGCCAGCGTCATCAGAATCCCGAGTGCGTAGAAGAAGACGAGCGGGTGGAAGTCGCGGATCACGTACTTCTCGCGCAACCGCCAGAAGAAGCCCTTGACGAGGAGCCAGGAGATTCGCGGCACGACCTTGCGGATCTTGATCCCGGAACGCTCGCCGATGCCGTAGATCGGCCGCGAGGGGACGTCGCGCACCCGCGCGTTCGAGACGTTCAGGTGCACGAGCATGTCGTTCGGGAAGCCGTAGCGCTTGTAGAGGCCGCCGAGGTCGAGCGAGCGCAGGGTGGCGAGCGAGATCGCTGTGTAGCCGGCCTGCGAATCGGCCACGTGCCAGTAGCCGGAGGCGATCTTCGTCAGCAGCGAGAGGATCGCGTTCCCGAGGTAGCGTGAGCGAGGGATCAGCCGCCACGCCTCGCCGGAGACGAGCCGGTTCGCCTTCGCATAGTCGACCTCGCCGCGCGCGACCGGCTCGACGAGCCGCATCAGCTCCGCCGGATCCATCTGGTTGTCGGCGGCCATCACGCAGGTGACGCCGATCTCCTCGGCGAGCGCCTTCCGGTAGCCAGTGACGATCGCCGCTCCGACGCCGCTATTGCGCTCGTGGACGATCACCTCGACGCGCGGGTCTCCGAGCGCGCGCGCTCTCTCGGCGGTTGCGTCGGTCGAGGAGTCGTCGACGACGTAGATCCGGTCGACGACGTCGGGGATCCCGCGCAGCGTCTCCGCGACGAGCTCCTCCTCCTCGAAGGCGGGAACGACGACCGCGACGCGCTGCCCCTCGACCATTCGGCTAGGCAGCACGGGCGCGGCGCGATAGGAACGGATCAGCGAGGAGCGCCGCCGCACATCCCAGCAGAAGCCCGATCAGCGCGCCGACGAGCGCAGCGTTGCGGCCGCTCTGCGCGACCGTCCCCACCGCGACCGCCGGCTCGACCACCTGCGCCTTCTCGACGCTCTCCGCGAGCGAGAGGAACTGCTGCGCGGAGGTCTGCTGGTCGAGCAGCTGCCCGCGACGCTGCTCGAAGTTGTCGGCCTGGCTGATCAGCTCGAGCCGCTCGAAGGGAGTCAGATCCTGAATCTGCGCCCTCGCGTCTTCCAGGGCCGCGATCCGCTCCGCGACGGACTCGAGCCGCGCGTTGATCCCCTCGAGCCGCAGCCGGAAGCTCCTGATCTTCAGGTTGGGATAGTCGGAGATCCGCCCGACGACATGCGCGGCGAGCGCGTTCGCTGCACTCGCAACGCGGCCGGGCGCGCTGTCGCCCTGCACGGTGATCTGGACGAGGAGCATCGCTGCGGACCGGCTCTGGAGACCGGGCGAGATCGCCTGGGTGGAGACGCGCCCGCGCAGCTTCCCGACGCGAATCCCGCTCTTCCTGGAGGCTTCCTTCAACGCCGCCTCCGAGCGGACGATCTCACCGACCTGATTGGGGGTCGTGGCGATGCTCTGGATCGGGCTTCCGCCGGGGGTCAGCGGCTGCCCGACATACACGAGAGCATTCCCCTCATAGACCTTGCCCCCGCCGAGGGCGAGCGCGAAGCCGACGACGAGGCCCAGCACGAGCCCGAGCAGGGGCAGCCACCACCGGGCGGCGATCCGGTTCCAGGCCGAGCGGAGGTCGACCTCTCGCTCGGCGTCGTAGTCGGGGGCGCTCATCGGCCAGTCCTCTGGCCGATGAGCGGGGGAGGGGTGGGGGAACCGGGAGGTCCCCCCACATCGGGCTGTAAGAAGGGGGCTCGTGGGGGAAACGTGGTTTTCCCCACGGGAGCGAGCCGGAGGCGAGCGACGGTCACGCGGGCGACTCTATCTCGGCCGCTTCGCGGGAAGCCCAGTCCCACTGGGCGCGCAGGCCCTGCTCGAGCGAGGTCTTGGGCGCCCAGCCGAGCTCGTCGAGGATCCGCGTCGTGTCCGCCTTGTTCCGCCGCTGATCGCCCGCGACCGCCTCGCCGCGGCGCAGGTCGAGCCGCCGGCCCGCGACTCGCTCGAGCAGCGCGATCGTCTCGTTCATCGTCGCCTCCTCGCCCCCGCCGACGTTGAAGGTCGAGCCGGCCGCTGCGCGCTCCATCGCGAGGATCGACGCATCGACCACGTCTGCCACGAACGTGAAGCTGCGGCTCTGCTCGCCGTCGCCGAAGAGCGTGAACGGCACCCCGCCGAGGAGGGCGTCGAACACGCGCGGAAACGACATGTCCGGCCGCTGGCGGGGGCCGTAGACGCTGAAGTAGCGGAGCACGACGGCGTCGAGCTCGAAGCTGCGACCGTAGGCGCGCGCCAGGTGCTCGCACGTGAGCTTCGTGATCCCGTAGGGCGAGATCGGTAGCGGCTGGGTCTCCTCGGGCGTGGGATAGCGCTCCGCCTCCCCGTAGATCGTGGAGGTCGATGCGAAGACGACGCGCGTCCCGGCTGCGGCTGCCGCTTCGAAGACCCGCTGGCTCGCAAGCACGTTCCGGCGGACGTAGAGCGGGAACACGTCGCCGAAGCTGCGCACCCCGGGTTGCCCCGCGAGGTGGAAGATACCGTCGACGCCCGCAAAGTCGAGCTCGTCCTCGGCAAGGTCGAGGCGGCGCACGTTCAGCACACGCGCGTTCCGTTCCTTCAGCGCCGGGTCGTAGTAGTCGGTGAACGAGTCGATCCCGACGACCGCGTGGCCTGCTTCCTGCAGCGATTCCGCGAGGTGCGAGCCGATGAACCCGGCCGCGCCCGTGACCACGTACTTCATCGCTCCACCATCCCATAGACCCGCGCGAGGCCGACGAGATAGAGGCGGTCGCGATCGGCGACGACCGGCGTGTACTTGCCGTCCTCGTACGTCCACAGGAGCTTGCCGTTGCGCGCGTCGAGGGCATAGGTGCGCTCCTTCAGCGTCGCGAAGTAGACGACGCTGTCGATCACGGTCGGCGAGCCCGAGATCTCCCCGTTCGCGCGGAAGCTCCAGACCGTGTCTCCGGTGGCGGCGTCGAGTGCGACGAAGCGACCGCTGTAGGAGCCGGCATAGACCTTCTTGCGCCAGGTCGCCGGCGAGGAGTAGACGAAGCCGCCGGTGCCGTGCGACCAGATCAGCTTCCCGGTCGTCGCGCCGAACGAGTAGACCTTGCCGTCGGTCGAGCCGATGTAGACGCGGCCGTAGGCGAGCGCCGGCGTCGAGTAGAACTGGCCGCGCCCGCCGAGCCGGTCCTGCGACTTCGTCCGCCAGATCAGCTTGCCGGTGGCCGGATCGAGCGCGTAGAGGTAGCCCTCGTACGTCGCCGCGTAGAGCCGGGTGCCGGAGAGCGAGACGGCGCCCTTGACCCGCCCCTCGCCCTGGAAGGTCCAGCGCACGCGGCCGGTCTCCTCGTCGAGCGCGTACACGCGGCCCCGCCAGTCGCCGACGTAGACCAGCCCGTTCGCGACGAGCGGCGACGACTCCGTCGGCCCGAGGCGCGTTCGCCAGCGGATCTTTCCGAAGCCGGTCGCGAACGCGATCACCTCGCCCTCGAGCCGGCCCGCGTTGCGGTCGCTGTTGCAGGGCGGGCGGTTCAGGAACGCCTGGAAGACGGTGTGGTCGTTCACCGCCGGGGAGGCGGCGACGCAGCGGCCGATCGGCCTCTTCCAGGCCCGCTTGCCCGTCTTCGCGTTGACGGCGAACATCACCCCGGAGTTGTTCGAGAAGTAGAGGCGGCCGTAGGCGATCGCAGGCGGGAACTCGAGCAGTTGACGCGCCTTGAACGTCCAGACGCGCCGGAAGGGCGGGCGTAGGCTGAAAGCCGCCACGCGCTGGCGCTCGGCGTCGTAGCCGTAGGTCGGCCAGACGATTCCGGGCGCCGCCGGCTTGCCGGGCTTTGGTGGTGGCGGGGGCGGCGGCGGCTCGTCTGCGGGCTCCTCGGTGACGACGAACTCCTCGGTCGACGAGCCCCGTACGTCCTCGGCGGCCCGGCGCTTCTGGAGCACGTAGCCGGCGCCGATCCCGCCGACGACGAGCAGCAGCGCCACGACGGCCGCCACGACCCGCTTCACCGCTCCTCGACCGCCCAGATCCGCGAGTAGCCGTGCAGCAGCAGCCGCTTCCCGTTCCCCGAGACCGGCACGTACTCCCCGTGGGGAAAGCGGAGGACGACGCGACCGCTCTTCGCGTCCACGCCGGTGATCGAGCCGTCCGTGCTCCCCGCGTAGGCGACGCCCGCCACGACGACAGCGGCGCCGGAGACCGGTCCGCCCGCTCCGATCGACCAGAGCACGCGGCCGGAGCTCGCAGCCACGCTGTAGAAGCGGCCGTTGTAGGAGCCGAAGAAGACCCGTCCCGCCCAGACCGCCGGTGTCGAGTAGACGTACGCTCCGGTCGAGACGCGCCAGAGGTAGCGGCCGCTCGTCGTGAACGCGGTCAGACTGCCACCGGTCGAGGAGGGGACGAAGACGCGACCCCCGGCGACCGCGGGCGTGCCGTAGATCCGGCCGTTGACCGAGCGGGTGAACCTGACCTTTCCGGACGCGGTCGATAGCGCGATCAGCCGGCCGGCGTAGTTGCCGATGTAGAGCGTCTTGCCAGCGAGCGAGGCACTCGAGGTGATCTTGGTGCCCAGCGACTGGCTCCAGCGCAGCTTGCGCCGCTTCAGGTCGAGCGCGTAGATCCGCCCGTTCCAGGCGCCGAAGTAGTCGATCCCGTTCGCGATCACCGGCGAGGACTCGATCGGCGAGGCGATCCGGTAGGACCAGCGGAGGCGCCCGTTGCGCCGGTCGAGGACCCGCACGATCCCGTCCATCCCATGTACGACGACGCTCGCGGCCGAGACGGCCGGCGAGGAGGCCATCTTGCCGCCGGGCGGGTCGTAGCGCCAGACGACCTTCCCGTCGCGCATCGAGACCGCGTAGATCGTCCCTTCGTAGTTCCCGATATAGGCGACGCCCTCGTAGACGACGGCCGGGAACTCGATCAACGAGCCGAGCCCGCGCGACCAGACCACCTTGAACGGCGGTTTGATCGAGATCCCGGTGTGGGAGCCCGTGCGCTGCGCGTTGGCCCCGAACATCGTCCACTGGAGCGAGTCGCGGTAGAGTCGGACCGTCACCTCGCGCCGCTGCCGGAACGGCATTCGGACCGTTCGCGTCGCGTAGCCGGGCTTCGAGATCCGGACCTCGAGCGCAGTTCGATGCTTGATCCGGACGGCGGCGAGGCCGCGCGCGTTCGCGTAGTCGGAGCGCTTCCCGATCACGACGCGGGCGCCTGTGACGCGCTTGTGCGTATCGCCGTCGACCACGGTGACGAGCACCTTCGTCCGGGTCGGCTTCTGCGCCGCCGGCCCGGGCTTTAGAGTCTCGGAGTCGTCGTTGACGCTCGTTGGCAGCACAGAGCACGCCGAGACGAGGGCCATGAGGGCCACGGCTGCAGCGAGAAGGCGGATCACGCCTCGCCGGGCTCGCTGGCGATGGGCTCTGGGAGCTCTTCGGCGAACGGCTCCAGGCTACCGCTGGGCCCGGAGGTCAGACACAGGTGAGAGAAGAAGCGCGTCATCACGACCCCGGCGCGAAACTCGCCCAGGCGAGGCTCGGGGCGCTCGCCCTCGGCGAGCCGAAGCGCAAGCTCGGGGTAGCGGCTGCCCGCAGCGAGCGGGAGCGGAAAGCCGCCGCCGAAGCGAGGGTTGACGTCGGTGACGGGGAGCGACCCGTCCGGCTCGCGGAAGCACTGCACGTTCGCCGGCCCCACGATTCCGGCGGTCTCGGCGACGTGCGCCGCGTGCGCGATCAGCTCCCCATCCTGGATCGTCGTGCCCTTGATCGACTCGCCGCCCTTGGACTGGATCATCGTTCGCGGGATCGCGTTCAGGCAGCGGCTCTCGAGATCGCAGAAGAGGTCGACCGAGAACTCCTCGCCGCGGCAGCACTCCTGCACGAACGAGGCGACGGTCGTGTAGCCGAGGAAGAAGTCCAGCTCGGCGCGGTCGTGCGCGCGATAGATGTGGCGCGAGCCGAAGCCCTCGCGCACCTTGACGAGCAGCGGATAGCGGGCGTCGTCCGAGACATCCTCGGGGAGCCAGCTCCGCGGGCTCGCGATTCCGTGGTTTTCGAAGAAGACGTGGGCGAGGTACTTGTCGCCCATCGTCTCGCAGACCTCCGGCTCGGGCACGAGGGCGAGGGCCGGCGCGAGCGCGTCCCGCGAGCGCGCGAGCAGGAGCTGGTCGAGGTCGGTGAGCGGGACGATCAGCTTCACGTCGTACTCCTCGACGAGCTCGGCGAGCGCGGGCACGTAGCCGTCGTCGTCGATCCGCGGCACGAGCTCGTAATGATCCGCGTGCCAGAGCGCGGGCGCGAGCGGGTCGAGGTCGGTCGCGACCGTGGTCGCTCCCGCCCGCCCGAAGGCGGAGACGATGTCGACGCGCTGGCCGGCGCACGTGAAGAGGACCGCCGTCACGCGGAGAGGGTATCCCGACCTGGATTCCTGTACGATCTGTCCAACTTGGACAAGCTTGATCGGAGGCTCGGTGGCACGCTGGAAACTCCACGAGGCGAAGCAGCAGTTCAGCCGTCTGGTCGATCGTGCTCGAGACGAAGGGCCGCAGGTCGTAACGCGCAACGGGAAGGATGTCGCCGTCGTAGTCGCCGCCGCGGAGTATGAACGGCTGCGCTCCGATCACGGCGCGTTCAAGCGCTTCTTGCTCCAGGCGCCGGATCTCGATCTGCTCGAGATTGAGCGCGACCGCCGACCCGCTCGCTCGATCGACCTTTGAGCTACCTCCTCGACACGAACGTCGTGTCCGAGATCCGAAAGCGGAGCCCGAATCCGGGTCTCGCGGACTGGTTCGCGGCCGCCGAGTCCCGTGACCTCTACCTGAGCGTCCTCGTTCTCGGCGAGATTCGGCAAGGCGTCGAGCGACTCCGCAACCGCGGCGACGCGACGCAGGCGGAGCTCTTCGACGGCTGGCTGGCAACGCTGAAGAACGAGTTCGCCGACAGGATCCTCGCCGTCTCTGCCCCGATCGCCGAGCGCTGGGGCCGGCTCAATGCGGTCCAACCGCTGCCGGTGATCGACGGCCTGCTGGCCGCGTCAGCGCTCGAGCACGAGCTGACGCTCGTTACGAGAGATGAGGCAATGCTCGCAGCAAGCGGTGCTCCCACCCTCAATCCTTGGCGCTAGGCTCGCTTGGAGGTCGCCAGCCGCCGGTCTCGCCCTTGTAGGTGCCGCCGAGCAGGGCGAGGGGCGTGCGGAGCAGGATCAAAAGGTCGGTCTTCCAGCTTCGGTGGTCGACGTACCAGAGGTCGAGCTCGATCCGCTCCTCCCAGGGGAGGGTGGCGCGGCCGTGGATCTGGGCCCAGCCGGTGATTCCGGGCCGGATCTCGAGCCGGCGGCGCTGTCGCTCGTCGTATTGCTCCACCTGGTAGCGGAGGGTCGGGCGCGGGCCGATCAGGCTCATCTCGCCGCGGACGACGTTCCAGAGCTGCGGCAGCTCGTCGAGCGAGGTGCGGCGCAGGAAGCGGCCGATCCGGGTGATCCGGGAGTCGCCTGCCGCAACCGCGAAGCCGGCGCCCTGACGCTCGGCGCCGACGATCATCGTTCTCAGCTTCAGCAGCTCGAAGTCGGCGCCCCGGCGGCCGACGCGGGCCTGCCTGTAGAGGACGGGGCCGCGGTCGTCGAGCTTGACGGCGAGCGCGGAGGCGGCGAGAAGCGGGCTCGCAAGCACGAGGCCCGTGCCGGCGAGCGCGATGTCGAGCGCCCTATTCATCCGCGGAGCTCACGTGCCGACGCGCCGCATCGGCTGGCCGGTGACCTCGGCGATCAGCTCGAAGTGGCGGTCGCAGTGCCAGAGTTCGGCATCGACCGACTCGGCGGCGGCGGCAGCTAGAAGATCGACCGCGGACGGGCCACGGTGGTAGCCGCGCCACGAGAGCAACCGCTGAATCTCACGGGCACGGCGCGCGATTGTTGCCGAGATCTCGATCTGACGCAGCTCGTCATATCGGGCAGCGTCGAAAACGAGACCGGCGGCGCTCCTCGACGAACGCAAGAGCTCCAGCGTGAGCGGGACCGTAGTGGCGACCAGGTTGGCTTGGATTGCGGCGCTGAGCAGTGAAGCTACTCTCGCCTGGCGCTCGCGCGCCCAGACACTCGTGTCTGCGACGACCAGCTTCACTCGACGAGGTCACGCTCGAGCGGAGCATCGAACGGCACCTTCGGTAACTTCGCCCGGGCTGCTTCCTCGGGAGTCGGCACCGACAGCAGGCCCGCGAGGACGTCCTCGGCGAGCTGACGGCGGAGTTCCGCGCTCACGACCTCCCGCAGGGCCGCGTCGACTGTGTCCTTCAGCGTGGTTGTGCCCAGCAGCGCGGCTGCTTCGTTGGCGGCCTCTCGGTCGATGTCGATCGAGGTCTTCACAGCACCAGTATATCCGCAAGGAGACTCATTGGATATCCGCTATCCGGGCCGTGTCTCCTTCCTCCGCGGCGGCGTCCACGTCGCGGGGACGCCGCGGCGGAGGTAGTTCGCGAGCGCGACGAGCGTCGCCCAGGTGACGAGGACGTAGTAGCGCGCGATCCCGACGCCCACCGCGGCGGCTGCGAGCAGCAGAAGCTGGCCGGCGAGCGCGAGCTGGTAGAGCCAGCCCTCGCGGACGAGCGCGACCGACGTCCCCAGCAGCACCACATGGAGGATCCCGCTCCCGTAGCGAAGCACTCGGTGCGAGAGCACCGCGACGAAGTAGCTGGGCGGCAGGCGCCGGAGCATCGAGCCGCGCAGTGCGATCTCCCAGCAGTGCTCGAACATCCGCACCTTCCGCCGGTACTCCGTCTCGTTCGTCGGCGTCGGCTTCTCGAAGGCGCGCGCGGCCGGCTCGTAGATGGCGCGCCGCCCCGCCTGCACCATCCGGTACGGCAGCGAGAGGTCGTGGCCCCACTTCGGGTCGACCTCTATGTAGTCCGAGCGACGGACCGCGTAGATCGAGCCGTTCCCGCCGGTGATCGAGCCGAGCCGCGACTCGGCGGCACGCTGGTGCAGCTCGTAGCGCCAGTAGAGGCCCTCGCGGTTCGAGCCCTCGGCGGTCTCGAGCACGAGCCGGCCGCAGGCGTAGGCGATCTGCGGATCGGCGAAGTTGCGCACGAGCAGCCGAAGCGCGTCCGGCGCCCACGTCGCGTTCGCGTCGGAGAAGGCGACGATCTCGCTCTCCGTCTCCCGGACGGCGCGGTTCTGGGCGGCGACCTTGCCGCCGCGCTCGTTCACGATCAGCTTGACGCGCGGCGCGAATCGCGCGACGAGCTCGTGCGTGCGGTCGCTCGAGGCATCCGAGGCGACGACGAGCTCGAGCTTCTCGGCCGGGTAGTCGAGCGCGAGCAGATTCTCCAGCCGGCGCTCGATCATCGCCTCCTCGTTGTAGGCGGCGACGATCACGGTCACGGTCGGCTCGATCGCTGCGGCCCGCACACGTCGCGGCCGTAACCGCGCGAGCAGAGAAGCCGCGGCCGGATACGCGGCATGCGTCCAGACGAGCGCGCCGCCCGAGAGCCAGAAGAGCGTCTTCAGGGCGATCACGCGACGAGCTCCTCCAGGAGGACGCGGTAGCGGCCGATCGCGACGGAGCGGTCGGCCTCCTCGACGACGTAGGCGCGCCCGCGGGCACCCAGCTCGTCCAGCTCGTCTCGCCGCGCCCGGAAGTCGCGGATCGCGTCGGCGAGGAGCTCGGGCCGCCCCGGTGGGATCACGACGCCGCAGCCCACCCGCTGCACGACCTGGGCCGTCTCGCTGTCGGGATCGGCGGCCACGATCACCGGCCGGCCGGCCGAGAGGATCCCGTAGAGCCGGCTCGGAACGACGTAGCCCGACAGTCCGCTACCGAGCCCGACGACGTGGACGTCGGCGCTCGAGAGCGACTGCGGCAACGCTTCGCGCGGTTGATAGGGGAGGAAGTGGACGGCATCGGTCTCGAGCCGCTTCGCGAGCGCCACGAGCTCCTCGTGCCGGGCGCCGAAGCCGACGATCAGGATCCGAAGATCGTCGAGGTCGCGCAGGAAGGTGGCGGAGCGGACCAGGCTGTCGAGATTCTGGGCGTGGCCGACATTGCCTGAGTGCATGACGACGAACGCGTTGCGGAGCCGCCGCTTCCGGGCCCACGGGTTGTCGCGCCGCTGCGGCGTGATCGCGGACGTGTCGACCCAGTTCGGGATCACCGTCAGCCGCTCCGGCCGCGCGCCCTTCTGCTCGAGCCGGAGCCGCATCGTCTCGCCGATCGCCACGATTCCGTCGGCGCGCTTCAGGTAGAGGCCGACGAGCCCGCGGAGGAGGCCGATCAGGACCGGATTCTCGAGTCGCTTCAGCTCGAGCGCGATCTCCGGGAAGACGTCCTCGCTGATCACGAGCAGGGGTGCGCGGAAGCGGCGAGCGACGACGAGCGCGATGTCGCCGACCATCGGCGGATCGGTCATGCAGAGGACGACGTCCGGCCGCGCGCCTCGCAGCGCCTGGGCGAGCGCTCGGCTGAGATAGGTGACGTAGTTGGTGGCGCGCGCGGCCAGCTTGGAGCGCTCGAACGAGGTCGACGGCACGCGGACGATCTCGACGCCGTTGCGCACGGCCCGCCGCGGCTCTTCCTCGTGCCCGTGGAGGATCCCGGTGACGACGCGGACGTCGTAGTCCTCTGCGAGGGCCTCGCAGAGCTCGGTGAGCAGATGCGCCGTGGCTTCGACGCCGGGCCAGTAGTACTGATTGAGCACGAGCAGACG
This sequence comes from Candidatus Gaiellasilicea maunaloa, assembly GCA_024330215.1. GTDB lineage: Bacteria > Actinomycetota > Thermoleophilia > Gaiellales > Gaiellaceae > Gaiellasilicea > Gaiellasilicea maunaloa. The sequence goes on along the minus strand of JANDLU010000014.1, from coordinate 41,199 downwards.
TGGTCGGCGGTTCGCTCCCATCGACGGGCAAGGCTAACGTCTCGCCGTGCGCGTGCTCTTCGCCACCCCCACTTACTGGCCGGCTGTCGCGTTCGGCGGCCCGGTCTGGGTCGCGCGGGAGCTGACGGAAGGTCTGGCGGCGCGCGGGCATCGGGTCGACGTGGTCACGACCTCGCTGCGGTCGATCGGCGAGCCGCCCGCGGAACGGGTGCGGACACACACTCGCACCCAGGCTGGCGTCCACGTCCACGAGCTTGCGACGCCGCTTCGCTACCGCTGGATGGGGATCACGCCGAGCCTGCCGCTCGTCCTCCGCTCGCTACCGCGGCCCGATGTCGTCCACGTCTTCGGCTACCGCGACGCCGTCACGACGCTCACCGCCGCCTGGGCCCACGCGTGCTCGATCCCGTACGTCTTCGAGCCGCTCGACATGTACGTGAGGCGCTATCGCAACGTCCCGCTCAAGCGCGCCTTCGACCGGATGGTCGGGGAGAAGGTGGCGCGAGGCGCAGCCCTCGTGCTCGCCGTCTCGGAGCTCGAGCGGGCCGAGCTGATCGCTGCGGGGCTCGCCCCTGCGCGCGTCGTCGTGCGGCCGAACGGCTTTCCCGCGCCGCACACGGAGCGCGGGAGCGCGCTCCGGGCTCGCCTCGGGCTCGGCCCCGAGGCGCCGCTCGTCCTGAACGTCGGGCGGATCAGCTTCAAGAAGGGGCTCGACCTGCTGCTCGAGGCTGTCGCCGGGATCCTGGACGTCCACCTCGCGATCGTCGGCCCCGACGACGGCGACGGCACCTTCGCCCGCCTCGAGGCGCTGCGAGCCCGCCCTGAGCTCGCCGGCCGTGTCCATCTGCTCCCGCCCTTCGACGACCGGCAGCCGCGCGAGCTCTACGGCGAAGCCGACGTCTTCGTGCTCCCCTCGCGGAACGAGAGCTTCGGGATGGTTGCCGCCGAGGCGGCCGCCGCCGGGACGCCGGTCGTCCTCACGGATCGCTGCGGGGTCGCGGCGCTGCTCGGCGAGCGTGCCGCGGTGATCGTTCCGCCCGAGGTGGAGCCGCTCCGCGAAGCGATTGTGCGCGTGCTCGCCGACCCCGGCCTGCGCAAGCGGCTCGGCGCAGGTGGGCGAGAGGTCGCGCGCGAGGTCTCGTGGGCGTCGGTCGTCGCAGAACAGGAGCAGCTCTACCGGCGGGCGCTCGGATGATCGATCTCGCGGTGCTGGGGCCGGATCCACGCTTCGGCGGGGGCGGCGCCGCTCAGGTGGAGGCGTTCCTCGAGGGCGCCCGGGAGCTCGGCCGCTCACCCGAGCTCCTCTTCGCTCCTCATCCCACGTTCGCCGGCAGGCGGTGGACGCTCGACCGGGTGGAGACGATTCGGCAGCTCCGCTCGGGCCTTCGTCATGCCTCGCGCGCGAAGGACGCGACCTCTCTTTGGGTGGCAGGCCCGCTCGCGACGCACGGGCTCGCCGCACCGCCTTCGGATCGCGCCTACGGCTGCTGGCTCGGGACGACGCTCGACGAGGAGTGGACGGCGCGGGCGCGCGGGCTCGGTCCCGGGCGCCGGCTCGCGCAGCGGCTGAACGCGCCGTTGCTGCGTCGGTTCGAGCGGCGCCTGGTTCGCGAGGCGGCGCGGGTCTATGCAACGAGCGCCGCCTCGAGGACGTCCATCGCAGCGGTGGGCGATCGGGACGAGTCAGAGGTCGGGGTCCTGCCGATTCCCGTCGACACCAACACCTTCGCGCCCGAGCCCGACGAGCGCTGGCAGGCACGGCTCGAGACACCGGTGCTCGTTTTCGTCGGCCGCGCCGACGACCCGCGCAAGAACCTGACGCTCCTGCTCGAGGCGCTGCCGCTGATCCGTGCGCGCGTTCCCGGCACGAGACTGAGGCTGATCGGCCGGCCGCCCGCCCAGGTTCCCGACGGCGTCGACGCGCTCGGCGAGGCGCCTTCGATCGTCGGGCCGCTCCGGGAAGCGGCGCTCTTCGTCCTGCCCTCCTGGCAGGAGGGGTTCGGGATCGTCGCGGCCGAGGCGCTCGCGTGCGGGGTGCCCGTGGTGATTACGCCCTCCGGTGGGCCCGAGCAGCTCGTTCGCGACTCGGGCGCCGGCCGCGTGCTCTCCGGCTTCGGAGTCGAGGAGCTCGCCGAGACGGTCTCAGAGCTGCTGGGTGACGTTGCTACCCTGCGGCGGATGCGAGCCGCGGGCCGGGAGTACGTCGTGCGCGAGCACTCCCCCGACCGGTTCCGCCCCCTCCTCGCGGCCGCGCTCGCGTCCGTCGATTCCGCCTAGTCGTGCGTTTCCTCTTCACCACGCTCCAGACCTACGAGAGCGAGTTCTACGGCAGCGTCGGAGCCGAGCTCGAGCGCCGCGGCCACGAGACCGCGCACATCAGCGTCTCGCGCGAGGCGGCTCGGCTACTTCGACCCCGCGGGCTCGAGGCTCGCTGCCTGCTCGACGCGATGAACGAGTTCGACGCGATGAACGAGCCCGACGATCTCGACGCCGAAGTACGTCGGATCGAGTCGTCCTATCCGATCCCGCACATCCGCGAGGTCTACTACGCCGACCGCGTCGTGGCCGGCAGGCCGGAGGAGTGGGCGATCCGTCGCACCGTCCGCCACTTCCGCGCGCTCGAGCGCCTGCTCGACGAGCTCCGGCCCGACGTGCTCGTGCCCGAGGTCGGGAACGAGACGATCCGCGTCGTCACGCATCTGATCGGCCTCCGGCGACGGATCCCGGTGCTCTTCCTCCTCTACACGATCTTCCCGAATCCGCTGCGGCTCTCGGTCGACACGTTGCATGCGCCCATCGTCGAGCCCGACGAGGTGCGCGACCTGACAGCAGCCGAGCGCGAGGACGTGGAGGCCTTCCGCCGCTCCTTCACCGAGCGGGCGAAGCCGATTCGCGAGTACCGCCGCTGGCCGGTGGAATGGCGGCGGGCGAAGCTCTTCGCCGAGCACGTCCGGCGCAAGCGCGGGGAGGACGCGGACAACGAGTATCTCGAGCCGTGGCGGCTGCTCGGGACGAACGTCGCCGAGACCGTGCGGGCGCGGGCGGCCCGACCCTTCTACGACGAGCTCGACGGCACGCGGCCGTTCATCTACTTCCCGCTCCACGTCACCGACGACTACAAGATCCGCAAGGTGATCCCGCACACCGAGGATCAGGCCTCGCTCGTCGAGCAGGTCGCCGACGCGCTCCCGCCCGGCTACGACCTCGTTTTGAAGGAGCATCCGATGTCGGTAGGCCGGAACTCGCTCGCGCTCCTGAGGCGGCTGCGGACGCGCGCGAACGTGCGGCTCGTGGCCCCGCACACCTCCTCGCACGAGCTGATCCGCAAGGCCGAGGCGATCGCCGTGATCAGCTCGACCGTCGGCCTCGAGGCGCTGCTCTACGAGAAGCCCGTCCTCACGCTCGGGCAGCCGTTCTACTCAGGCTACGGGATCACGCTCGACGTCGACTCGTTCCGAGAGCTTCGCGCGAAGGTGCCCGAACTCCTGCGCTTCCGCCCCGATCCCGAGACTATCGTGCGCTTCCTGCACGCGGCGATGCGCCGCTGCGTTCCCGGCGCGCCCGTGCTCGTCGACCGCTCGGAGGAGAACGCGGTGCGGCTAGCGGGATCGCTCGAGCAGGCGGCGCGCGCGGCGCTCGCCGAGCGAGAGATCATGACCGCATGAAGGCCTTGTTCTGGGACATCGACGGGACGCTGCTGACCACCGCCCGCGCCGGGGTCTTCTCGCTCGAGGCGGCCCTCGAGGAGGTCAGCGGCGTCCGCACGAGCCTCCAGGGGATGGCGACCGCCGGAATGACCGACTACTCGATCGCCGAGGCCGCGCTCGCCCGTGTCGGGCACGCGACCGACGAGGAGATCGTGCAGCGGTTCCTGCGCATCCACGGCGAGCAACTTGCGGGCTTCCTCCACCGCCGCGAGGGAGAGGTGCTGCCGGGCGTCAGGGAGATACTGAAGGACCTCGATCCGCGCGACGACGTTGCAAACCTGCTCCTGACCGGTAACACGGAGGCGGGTGCGGCAGCCAAGCTCGCCCACTACGGGCTCGACGGCTTCTTCCGGCTGGGCGGCGCCTTCTCCGTCGGTCCGGGCGAGCGGGCGGAGATCGCCCGGCGGGCGCTTCCCTTCGCGAACGGCGCCGAGGCGTTCGTGATCGGCGACACCCCGGCGGACATCGAGTGCGGGAACGCGGTCGGGGCGAGGACGATCGCGGTCGCGACGGGCTCCTACACGGCCGCTCAGCTCGCAGAGCACGAGCCGTGGCTCCTGCTCGAACGGCTGCCGGGGCCGGCGCGCTTTCGCGAGCTCCTTGGTCTCGGCTAACGCCGCTCGAACACGCCGTACCAGACGCCTGGAAGCGGCTCGCCGTCGCGCTCGTGAACCTCCTCGACGAGAAAGAGCTGGGCTGCTGCGAGGGCGGAGACGACGTCGGCGGTGAGCTCGGTCTCGATCTCGACGAGCACGGAGCGCAACTCGGGACGCGCGAGGACGTCGAGCGCGCCCGCGAGCACCGACGTCTCGCCGCCGTCGACATCGAGCTTCAGCAACGTGGGCGGATCGACGCCGAACGACTCGACCACCTGGTCGACCGTGTGGACGAGGACGGGCTGCCGGTAGGCCGCCTGTGCGCCGGAGCCGTCGAGCAGGTGAAGGGCGCTGCCGGCCCGCAGGTCGCTGTAGTCGAGCGTCGCCAGGCGCGCGGCCTCGCCGAGGACGAGCGGGAGCGGCACGACTCGCTCGTCGAGCTCGTTCAGGACGACGTTGTCGCAGAGGGCCGCGAAGTTCGCGTAGCCGGGCTCGACCGCGACGACCGTGCCGTCCTCGCCGAGCAAGCGCGCCGCGAGGAGCGCATAGACGCCGACGTTGGCGCCCACGTCCCAGACCACGTCGCCGGGGCGGACCGAACGCTCGAGCCACGCGACGGTCCAGGGCTCCTTCGCAACCGACTCCACGCGCAGGCGCGCGGTTGCGGCGTTCGTCACGCGAATCCGGACGTCGAGCGTGGGGTGGTCGATCCGGACGACCTTCTGCGCGAGTGCGCGGCGGATCTTGAGCCGGCGGTACGCCTCCTGCGAGCCGGGTACGCGCCGCGCCAGCCGGTGGACGAGACCGCGTTCCCGAGCCATCAGCAGAGCCTACTGACCCCGCCGGTACCCTCCGGCCGTGCCCGACCGCCCGCTTCGGATCCTCTTCTTCCTCTACCACGCGGGCTACCTCCGCCACTACGGCGAGCCGATTCGGCTGTTGGCACGGGAAGGGCACGCGATCCACCTCGGCTTCACCGCCGTCGAGAAGGATCCGGGCGACGGCCTGCTGGCGGAGGGACTCGCGGCCGAGTTCCCCGGCGTCACCTTCGGCCCGGCGCCGAGCCGCGGCTACTTCGACGGCTGGCGGCGGACGAGCATCCTCGTGCGCGCCTTCACCGACCTCGCCCGCTACATGCACCCGCGCTATGCGGCCGCGCCGGCGCTTCGCTCCCGGATGGCGGCGAAGATCAGACTGCAAGTGCAGTTCGGCAAGGGCGATCCCGTCACGGGGTTCCTGCTCGTCAAGCTCGTCGACTCGCTCGCGCGGCGCTCCGACGCGACGCTCGCGCGCCGAGCGCTCCGCTTCCTCGCCGCCTGCGAGCTGGCGATCCCGACGAGCCGGCGGATCGACGCCTTCGTGCGCCGCTTCGACCCCGACGTCGTGCTCGCGACGCCGCTCGTCGAGTATGCGTCGAGCCAGGTCGACTACCTGAAGAGCGGTCGCGCGCTCGGCGTCTCGACGGCCGCCTGCATCGCGAGCTGGGACAACCTGACGAACAAAGGGATGCTCCGCTTCACGCCCGACCGCGTGCTCGTCTGGAACGAGGTGCAGCGGCGCGAGCTCGAGGAGCTGCAAGGCATCGCCGGTGAGCGCGCGGTCGTCACGGGCGCGCAGAAGTTCGACGAGTGGTTCGAGCGGACGCCGAGCCGGTCGGCGGCCGACTTCAAGCGTCGCGTCGGAATCCGCGAGGACGCGCCGTTCCTGCTCTACGTCTGCTCGTCCCTCTTCATCGCGCCCGACGAGGTCTCGTTCGTGCAGCGGTGGGTGACCGCGCTCAGGGCAGATCCGCGTCTTGCGGCGGACGAGCTCGGAATCGTCGTTCGCCCGCATCCGCAGAACCTCGCCCAGTGGCAAGGGGTCGACCTCGCGGAGCTCGAGAACGTCGTCGTCTGGCCGCCGGGCGGGGCGCAGCCCGACTCCGGCGAGGCCAGGGCGGACTTCTTCGACTCGCTCGCGCACGCTGCGGCGGTCGTCGGCGTGAACACGAGCGTGATGATCGAGGCGGCGATCGTCGGGCGCAGCGTGCTCACTCTGCTCGATCCCGCCTTCGACGAGACGCAGGAGGGCACGCTCCACTTCCACTATCTCCTCCGCGAGAATGGCGGTTTCCTCGAGCTCTCGCGCTCGTTCGACGAGCATCTGCGTCAGCTCGAGCGCGTGCTCGAGGGCGGCGAGCGCGACCACGAGCGGATCCAGGGGTTCATCGGCTCCTTCGTCCGCCCGCACGGGCTCGACGTGCCGGCCGCGCCGTTCGTCGCGAGCGCGATCGCCGAGCTCGCCCGGGAGACACCGGCGCGGCCGCCCTCGCCAACCCTTGCTGTTCGGCTGCTCCGGCTCGCCCTGCTCGTCCCCACCGCCGTCGCGACAGCGTCAACGGTCGTCGGGCTCCTGATCCACCGGTTCACGGGGCGTCTCGCCGGCGTGCCCGCGAAGGAAGCGCAGATCTAGCGCGTCCGCACTCGGCGGACACCGCGCGACGCGGCCATCGCCGTCTGCAGCGACAGGCGGAGCGCTCGGGTCGATAGCCGGTGATCGCGCTGCGGCTGGACGGGATGGCTCGCAAGCTCCTCGATCTCGTCGAGCACGAAGGGCAGCGCCGGCCGATCGAGGCCATGGGGTCGGACGAACTCGACGAGGAAGTCGTTTCGGCGCCGCTCCCACCCCTCGTCGTGGTGCGCCAGCGTGCCGAGGAGCTGCTCGCGGTGCTCTTCGAGCGAGGTCGAGGTCCGTACGAGACCTCCGGCGATGTCGAGCAGGTAGTCGAAGTGATAGGTGCCGCCCTGCGAGTCGGCGAAAGAAGGCACGAGGAGCCCATGGACGGGCCGGCCGACCGCGGCCGCCTCGATCATCGCGGTTGTGTTCAACCCGACGACGGCGGCGCTGTGGTAGATCGAGTCGAAGTAGTCGGCCCGGCTCTCCTCGTCGACCGGCATCGATACCTGGTCCACCGGCGGCCAGGCCTTCGCGTCGCGGAGCCCTGAGAAGGAGACGGCCGCCCACTGCTCGCGCCTACGAGGATGAGAGCGGACGAGCACCTGGAGCTCGTCGAGCCGTGAATCGCCGCGGAGATCAGGCAGCCAGATCTTCCGAACGTACTCGGCTTCCGTCTCGATGCCGGCGAAGAGCGCTCCGCCGACGAAGAGCACATATGGACGCGCAGGATCGACCCCGACACGCGCGCAGAACTCCTCTCGCGAACGCGGCACGCGGTTGAACCATTCGTCGAACGAGTACGCTCCGGTGATCACGACCCGCTTGTCGGGGATTCCGTGCACCTGGGTTGCCTCGTCGCGCTGGAAGTGATTCCACACGACCACGCGTTCGGGAATCTCGCGAAGCAGCTGCTTACTCGAGAGGTTGTCCCAGCTCGCGATGCACATGCACGTCGGGATCCCGAGGGCGCGCGCGGTCTTGACGTACTCCGAGTGACGGCCGCCGGGCATCAGGTGGGGCGCCAGGACGAGGACGTCCGGCCGGAGCCCGGTCAGCTCCAGCTCCAGCTCGCTGCTCGACGGAATCGACCGGTCCAGCGCGTCGAGCACCCGCCTCAACGTGCGCCGGACGGCCTCCACGCGCATGACCCTGAGCCGCATGAGGCGTTGCACGCGCCTGTGAGCCCGATGCTCCGCCCGGTCGACGAGGGAACGCGCGCCGCGAAAGTCGGAGCCGAGGAAGTGGACGTAATCCGTGAAGCGCCGCAGAAAGTTGGCCATTCCCGCCCAGCGGTCCCGGTAGAGAGCCGACGTGACGCTCCACGTGAACCCGGGCTGCGCCTCGAGCCCGTGGAGCCAGGCGGCCTCCCTGTCGGTGTACTCGTCTCGCTCGTGGAGGAGATGCACGCGGTGCCCGCGCTCGAGTAATCCCTGGATGACAGGGTCGAAGAGCCTGACATAGCCGAGGCTGCGCAGCAGCAGCGCGATCCGGAGCTCCTCGGCCATCGCTCGGACTAGGCCGTCTTGAGCTCTAAGCCCAGCCCTGCGAGATTCAGCTTCTTCTGGATCGCCGGCCGCTCGACCGCCAGGACCTGTGCGATCCGCTCGCCGGCGGTGCCGTCGCCGAACATCGTGTTGCGCTCGTAGGGTCCGTGCTCGATCTGTCGCTGGATCGCGTCTGCGATCTCGCCCGCGTCGTGCACGGCCTCGATCACATTCGCGCCGCGTTCGCGATTCTGTTGGCGCGTGCCCACGGTTACGGCGGGTGTCCCGAGGAATGCGCCCTCGCGGAGGGCGGCCGACGAGTTCCCGACGATGCAGGCGCAGTGCGCCATCAGCTTGACGAAGATCTCGGGCGGCAGGTTGCGGAAGAAGTGGAAGCCACTTGCCTCGCCGGTCTCGCGGAAGACCCTGAGTCCCTTCGCCACCTGCTCCGAGCCCGCATCGACGTTCGGCCAGAAGACGAGCGCCTGGAGCCCGATCTTCGTCACGGCCTGAATCGTCGCGTTGATCTGCTCGAGACCCTTGCCATACTCGGTCGTGACCGGGTGCTGCATCATCAGGACGAACGGTAGGTCGGTGTCGATGCGGGAGCCGGTGCCGCCGAAGTGAGCCAGCGTGTCGCGTCGTAGACCCATGTCCGCGGACGCCACGAGATCGATCGACGGACAGCCCAGATTGAAGACCGTGGAAGCGTCCTCCCCCATGCCGATCACCCGTCGGGCGGAGAGCTCCGTGGCGGGGAAGTGCAGGTGCGCGAGCTTGGTCACGGCGTGGCGAACGCTCTCGTCGATCGAGCCCGAGACCTCACCCCCCTGCGTGTGCGCAACCGGGATGTTCATGTACGCGGCCGCGATCGCGGTCGCAATGGTCTCGAACCGGTCGGCAACCGTGACGACGACGTCCGGCTGCAGGAGCTCGAAAACGGTCGGCAGCTCGAGCAGCGCAAGACCCGTCGACTTCGCCATCGTGACCGGGGTCTCACCCTCGATGATGAAGCGGATGGTCGCGTCGGGGATGAACCCGTCCATCGCCATCACGTCGACGGCGTTGCCGAAGCGCTCGAGTACGAGCGATGCGCCCGCGATGAGCTGCAGCTCGAGGTCGGGGTGAGCCTCGATCGCGGCGAGCACGCTCTTGACGCGGGCGTAGTTCGCGCGGCTCGCGACCACGACGCAGACCTTCCTCTTAGGCAACGTCACTCGTCTCCAGCACGTGGTTCGCCGGGATCGGACGAGCGGCGCGTTTGCCGACGAGCTCCTCGAGCCGAACGGCGGGGATCCCGTTTCCGGGTCGCTTCGTTGTCAGCATCTCCCGGTGAATCTCGGCGCCCACGTCGATCGCGGAGCGGCTGACGACGCTCTTCTCGAACGTCGCGCGCGCAGGATCGAGATCGGGATCGCGCTCCTTGGTCGTCGACCCGAGGGCCGCCTCGACCTGGCCGATTCCGTCGACGAGCCGCGTCAGCTCCTCCGGCGTCAGCGAGGCGTGGTGGTCGGGGCCGTAAAGGCGCTTCGAGAGGGTGAAGTGCTTCTCGATCGCAGAGGCCCCGAGCGCGACGGCGGCGATCGAGGTGTGGATATCGGGCGTATGGTCGGAGAGCCCGTAGGGCAGCCCGAAGCGCTCGCCCATCGCGACCATCGCGCGAAGGTTGATCTTCTCGGGTGGCGCTGGGTAGCTGGACGTGCACTGGAGGACGAGCATCTCCTTCGTCCCTCCCTGCTCGAGCACTCCGAGGGCGCGCTCGATGTCCTCGATCCCCGACATGCCGGTCGAGAGGAGCACCGGCTTACCGGTCGCCGCGACGGCCTCCAGGAGCGGCGGGTTCGTGACCTCACCGGACGCGATCTTGTAGCAGGGACTTCCGATCTGCTCGAGCATGTCGACCGCCTCGATCGAGAACGGGCTCGAGAAGAAGAGGAGCCCCAGGCTCTCGGCGCGCTCTTTCAGGAGTGCGTGCTCGTCGCCGTCGAGCTCCATCCGCTTGCTGAACTCCCATCGCGGCTCGCTGAAATGCGGCGGCGTCGGCGTCGACGGGTGCATCTCGGCCTCGGTGATGTGTGTCTGGAACTTGACGGCGCCGGCGCCGGCGTCTGCGGCCGCCTCGATCATGCGGATGGCCTGGTGGACGCTGCCATCGTGGTTGTTCCCGATCTCTGCGATCACGAGAGCGGGCTCACCTGGACCGACCTTCAGCGTCCCGATCTGCATCCGGCCACTCTAGCCACGGCCCGTCCTGGCAGACGTTAGCCTCGGCCCGTGGAACCGACGCTCTTCTTCCCGCTGCTCGCGCCTCCGGCCGGCTGCGCGGCGTGCCGCGACCCAAGGCTCCGGCCTCTGCATCTCTACCCGGTCAACCACAACAAACCGCGCGTGACGCCCCAGTTGAATCTCGCGCTCTACGGCTGCGGCCGCTGCGGTCTTGCCTTCTCGCACCCGTCGCCCACGGAGGTGGAGCTCGATGCGTACTACGGGTCGCAGGGGCAGGGGTGGGATCGGCGGATTGCCACCGACGCCGCGAAGCTCGCTCGCAAGGTCGCGCGAAAGCGGATCAGCAACCGTCGCGACTACGGGTTGCTCGCAGCGAACGCATCGCTCCCCGGAAGCACGGGCCGCCGAGCTCTCGATTTCGGCTGCGGCATCGGCGCCTGGCTCGACGTTCTTGCCGAGGACGGGTGGAAGACGGCTGGGATCGAGCCGGGAGTCACGGCCGCCGCGGCGGCTGGAGAGCGCCATCGCATCTTGACGGAGGTACCGGCGGAGCCGACGTTCGAGCTCGTGGTCGCGCACCATGTCCTCGAGCATCTGGTCGACCCGCTCGCGACGCTGACGCGTCTCGCCGCCGCAACGACCCTGGACGGGTTGATCTATCTCTCGGTGCCAAACTTCGCGCGGGTCGCCGACCACCTGGACATCGACTACGTCGCGAGCGACAAGCACATCAGCTCCTTCACGCCCATAGCGGTCGAGTGTCTGTTCGCGCTCGCAGGGTTCGAGCTCCTCGCCCACTCGAACGACCCGGCCTGGCAGGAGCTGGATCCCCGGCCTCAGGCGCTGAAGCGACTGGTGTGCATCGGGCGGAGGACGCCTCGCGAGTTGGGTCTTCGAGCCGAGCCGCTCGGCGAGGCGATCGAGGCCCTGCTGGCCTACGGCCGGATCCGTCCGCAGCCCGCGCGTCCGCCCGACCCGACCCGGCGACTCAGGCGCTTGCGCCGGATCGCACGTTGGCTGCTCCGCTAGCCCCGAGCGGGGAGCGACTCGATCGACCACTCCGCCTCGGCCGAAGCGTCGGCTCCGCCACCGGGAGGAAGCATTCCGGACTGAGCGACGAGCGCGTGGCCGTCGGCGTCGTCGTCGATGCGGACCTGGGCGGCACGCTTCCGGCCGACCTTCGAGCGAAGTCCGGGCTGCTCGAGGACGACGCCAACCGCGACGTCGTACTCGCCCGCCGCGATCGTTCCCGCCGGCAAGCGCAGCAGCGCGACGTGTGCGCCCTCCTCGAGCATGACCTTCTCGTTCACGAAGTTGATCGTCGCATCGCCCACGAGCCGGACCACCACCGTCACCTCGGCGCTTTGCGCGGTCTCGAAGTCGAGGCGGACACGGAGCTCCTCCTCGGCGCGAACGAGCTCGACCGGGTATCCCTTCCGATCGACGGGTGTGGCGGCGAGGATTGCGGCCAGCTCGTTGAACGCGCGCAGGACAGGCTGGACTCTGACGTTCTTGGCTTCGGGTCTTGTCTTCTCTGCCGCGGGGGGTTCGGGTAGGGACGACTCACCGTGATCCGGCTCGGTCGGTTCGGTCTGGACCTCCGGCGGGGCGACCGTACCGCCCTGCAGCCGGATCGCTCGGCCGCAGAGCGCGACGAGGTCCGCGTCGTCGCTGGTGACGACAACGGCGGCGCCGGCAGAGAGCCGCTCGCGCACGCGCTCGAGGCACCGCTCCCGGAAGTCGGGTTCTCCCACGCCGGGAAACCGATCCACAACGAGTACCTCGGAGAAGGGATCGAGCGCGGCAGCCAGGGCGACCCGAGTCAAGATCTGGCGTGGCGCGCGGGTCGTGGGTGCCGCGGCCCACGGCCGGCCTAGCGCCAGGTCGAGCGCGGCCTCCACGTAGGCGCTGTGCCGACGGCGCCCAGGGCCGACGAGCGAAGCGAGTTCTCGCGCGACCGCTCTCGGTGTCTTCGCCTGCGTCGTGAGCGCTCGTGCGAGCTCCACGCTCGGTGCGACCCGGCCGCGCACGACGACCCTGCCGGACGTGGGGGCGGTCATCCCGCAGATCACACGCGCCAGGGTGAGCGCGGGCGGATGCGGATCTGCGACCACCCACAGCGCCTCACCTCGCCGGACCTCGAAGCTGACGTCGCTGAGATTGGACTCCTCGCCCTCGCCTGCGGGGCCCAGCGGACCCTCATCCTCCTCCTCGTCGTCGTCGGTATCCCCGGCGAGCTCGGGCAGCAGGACGAATGCGTCGCCCGCCCGACGCTCGCGCAGGAGCGCGAAGAGGGAGATCGTCGGCGTGTACCGCTGCTCGTGGACGCTGCTGTACGTCTTCGAGATCCTCTCGACCGAGAGCGCCAGCGCCTCGTCGCGAAGAAAAAGAGGGTGCGCGCCCGGCCGGCTCGAGCCGATCACGGGCGTCACCAGTCCCGCACCTCCCGACGCTGGAACAGCCACAGCCCGGGAAGCCAGAGAGCGAAGACGGCCGCGATGGTGACGAGGATCGCCTTCGGGCTCACCTCCTCGTTCGGGAAGAGGCCGAGCTTGAAGATCTCGAGCGCCCCCGTCACCGGGTTCAGCTGCGCAAGAGGCTTGTACGCATCCGGGATCGCCTCGAAGGGATAGATCACGGGCGTCAGGAAATAGGCGAATCCGAGGCCGTACGTCAGGCCGAAGCGGATATCGCGGGCCCTCGCCCCTGCCGAGGCGGTGACGAGCCCGACACCGATGCCGAGGAGCGCCAGGAGAATCAGAGCCGCGCCGATCGAGAGCGGCGACCACCACGTCAGCTCCAGGTAGAGGGTCTGAACGCGGGCGTAGTAGTAGCCGAGAGCGAGGACCCCGAGCCCGAGGCTGATCAGGAAGTCGATCGTGCTGGGGACGATCGCGGAGACGATCACGACGAGCCGCGGGATGTGTACCTCCCTCAAGAGGCCACGGTTCATGTCCAGGCTGCGTGCCGACCACAGAGCGCTTTCACTGAAGAGGACCCAGGCAGCCGAGAGCAGCAGGAAGAAGACCGGATACGGCGTGTTGCCTGCGGTGAGGCCGACGATGCCGCCGAAGACGAGGAGTTTCGTCGAGACGTTCAGGATCGGCCGGAGCGGAAGCCAGAGCAGTCCGAGCCACGTTCTGGCGTAGCGCTTGGTGAGGAAGCGCCTACCGAAATAGAGGATGAAACGCCGGTAGCGCCAGAGCTCGCCGAGCGCATTGAGGATGCCGGGACGCCTGCTCTCGAGCACGCGGATGGTCGGCTGCTCCTGCTGCCGGTTGGGCGTCTCGCGTGCCGACTGGAGCTCCTCTATCGCCATCGATCGGTTCCTCTCCGCGCAAGAGAGGCGCTCGGCGCGCGCCCTCCGACGCGGTCACCGTACCATCGTCGACCGTCGAACTCATGCGGCCAGTTGGCTTCCGGCGTGCTGTCGCCACGTCCGATTGCTTTCGCTACAGTCCCGCACCATGCGAATTCTCGTCCTCGGCGGCGACGGCTATCTCGGATGGCCGACCGCGATGTACTTCTCCCAGCTCGGCCACGAGATTCTCGTCGTCGACAACCTCGCGAAACGGCAGTGGGAGGCCGAGATCGACAGCATTCCGCTGCAGGCGCTGCCGACGCTACGGCACCGCGTGCGACTGTGGGAGGAGGTGACGGGCAAGGAGATCGGGGTCGCCGTCGGCGACATCGCCGAGAACCACCGCTTCGTCTACGACACGTTCGGCGACTTCGAGCCGGAAGCCGTCATCCACTACGCGGAGCAGCCGTCGGCTCCCTACTCGATGGCCGGTCGCGATCACGCGGTGTACACCCAGCGCAACAATGTGATCGGGAACCTGAACGTCCTGCACGCGATGCAGAAGCACGTTCCGGACGCGCATCTCGTGAAGCTCGGGACAATGGGCGAGTACGGAACGCCCAACATCGACATCGAAGAGGGCTGGCTCGACGTCGAGTTGAACGGGCGCAAGGATCGGCTGCCCTTCCCGAAGCTCCCGGGCAGCTTCTACCACCTCTCCAAGGTGCACGACTCGCACAACATCCACTTCGCGTGCCGGGTTTGGGGAACGCGCTGCACCGACCTGAATCAAGGGGTCGTCTACGGGATAACGACCGACGAGACCGAGCTCCATCCCGATCTCCACACGTCGTTCCACTATGACGCCGTCTTCGGCACCGTGCTCAACCGCTACTGCGTCCAGGCCGTCGTCGGCGAGCCGCTGACGGTCTACGGTGCCGGCGGCCAGCGGCGAGGGTTCCTGAACATCCGCGACACACTCCAGTGCGTGCGCCTGGCGGTCGAGAATCCTGCGGACAAGGGCGAGTTTCGCGTCTTCAACCAGTTCACCGAGGTGTTCAGCGTGCTCGAGCTTGCGGAGATGGTCGTCGCCGCCGCGAAACATCTCGGGATGGACGCCCAGATCGCGCACATCGACAACCCGCGCGTGGAGGCCGAGGAGCACTACTACAACCCGCGCAACGACGCGTTGCTCGCGCTCGGCCTGACGCCGCGGCTGCTCTCGGAGGAGCTCGTCGAGGACATTCTCTCCCGGGTTGCGCGGCACGCCGACTCGATCGACCGCGCGACCCTTCTCCCGACGGTGCGCTGGCGTCACGCAGATGTGCCGGCGCCGACGCGCTGAGCGACCTCGCTCACGCACGATCCGACACCCTGCCGGCTCGCTCGAAGCTCGCGCTCGTCACGGCCCGCGGAGGCTCCAAGGGGATTCCGCGGAAGAACGTCAAGCCGCTGGCCGGCAAGCCGCTGATCGAGTATGGGCTGAAGGCAATCGAGGCGAGCGGCGTCGTCGACCGCACCTGCGTGACAACGGACGACGAGGAGATCGCCGCTGTCGCGCGAGCCGCGGGCGCCGACGTTCCCTTCCTCCGCCCGGCGCAGCTCGCCCGCGACGAAACCCCTTCCATCGACGTGATCGAGCACGCACTTGAATGGCTCGACGAGCACGAGGGCTACCACCCCGAGTACGTGCTGCTGATCCAGCCGACCGAGCCGTTCGTTCGCCCGGAGCAGATTCGGGAAACGCTCGAGCTCATGAGCGACCGCGGCGCAGACTCGGCCATCACCGTCGTGGAGGTACCCCGGAAGTTCCATCCCTACCACGTGCGGATCCGGGACGACGAGGGCTGGATCGAGTACGCCGACGAGAGCGCGCACTACGCGCATACGAGGCGCCAGGACGACCCGCCGCGCTGGGCGATGGGGAACCTCTACTGGTTCCGGTCCGACGCCTTCCGAGCGAAGCGCCAGATCGAGGTCGGTCGCCGCGTCTGTCTCGAGATCGACGCCGTCTCGGCGCATAGTCTCGATACGCCCGACGACTGGCTCGTTGCGGAGGCGCTCGTCGCGGCGGGTGCACTGAGCAACTCGCAGACGTCGAAGGGCGGCAAGGGTCGCAGTTGAGCGGCGAACGTGTCCCATTGGACGGCGACCTTCTCGGTTCGATCATGCGCGACCGTGTCGTCGTCATCTGCGAGGCCGGGGTCACCAACTACGGCGATCCCGCGCTCGCCGCCCGGCAGGTCGATGTTGCCGGCGACAGCGGCTCGGACGCCGTGAAGTTCCAGGCGTGGAAGACCGAAAACCTGATCAGCAAGCCCGTCGCCGAGCGGTTGAGTGGCGAGCTCGGCTGGAACTGGTTCGACCGGATGGCCTCGAGAGAGCTCTCGGAAGCCGAGCTGCTGGCTCTCCAGGAGCGCGCGGTCGGGCGCGGCCTCCTGTTCTTCGCGACTCCGCACGACGATGCGTCGCTGGACTTCCTCGCCGACGAGCTCGACGCTCCGTGCCTGAAGATCGGCTCGGGCGAGGCGAGCAACTGGCGCTTCCTTCGGCGCGTGGCCGCCGCCCGTAAGCCTGTGATGATCGCGTTCGGGCTGCAGGATGACGACGAGGCTCGGCGTGCGGTCGAGCTTCTCCGCGAAGCGGGCGCCCCCGAGGTGATCGCCTTTCACACGGTCAGCGTCTACCCGACGCCCCCGGAGCTCGCCGCGCTCGACCGGATCCCGCGGTTGGCCGAGTTGCTCGACGTTCCGATCGGCATCTCCGATCACACCGTCGGTTGGCACATCCCGCTCGCGGCGGTTGCGCTTGGTGCCCGCGCGGTCGAGAAGCATCTGACCTTCGACAAGACCGACCCGCGCTCGCTGGACAACCCGGGCGCGCTCGAGCCGCGCGAGTTCGCGGAGATGACGAGACAGATCCGCGAGCTCGAGCGCGCGCTCAGGCCGCCACCCGAAGACGACGAGCGGATCACGGCCGCGCGCGACTGGGCGCTGCAGGCGGTCGTGGCGGCGCGCGCTCTCCCCGAGCACCACGTGCTCGAGGCTGCCGATCTAGCTTTCAAGCGGCCGGCACGCGGCGGCCTTCCCGCTTCGGAGGTCGAGCGAATCCTGGGCCGCCGCCTCTGCCGCGCGATCGAGCTGGATGAGCAGATCAAGCTCGACGACGTCGACTGAGGCAGAGCTAGTCGAGCAGCTCGAACAGATGGCGTCCGGGCATCCGGGTGACGCGATAGAGGCGCTGCAGCCGTTCTCGGAGATATTCCGCGTTGCGTTGACGGCCGTCGACGACCATCACGAAGCCGGGCGAGAAACGTTCTTCGAGATCGAGCGGATCGAACGCCACCTGCCGTTTTGGAGTCAGTGCCGGGCTGTCCAGATAGATGAAATCGGGCTCGAGCTCCGGGACATTCTCGTGCGACCAGCCCCGAACGTCTCGATCGTCCTCTCGGATGGGCGCGTGGACGATCGTGACGAGGTCGCGAAGCTCGAGCGGGAGCGCTGCTCTCGTCGCGTGGCTCCAGCTCTCGTCTCCATCGAGCGTCCAGAGGTGCCCTGAACCGTTGGCCCGAACGGCCGCAGCGATCACGGGGGTCGAGCAGCCTGAGCCGAACTCCAGCAGAGTGCTCGGCCGGCGGTCGCGGACGATGTCGTACAGGAACCAGAGGTCGGAGTAGTCCGGACGCAGGGCGGCCGCGGGCTGCGCGGCGGAGAAACGGTGGAGAGACTCGAGCACCCCGACTCGTCTGAGCCGCAGCAGGTCGCGAGCCTGCCCCGGGCCACGCCGGCGATAGACCTTCGCGAGCCGTTTGCGGCCGAGATCGAACCGCGCGCGCCGCCTGCGGGCGCCCCGAATCGCGACGCGCGTCCGCCTTCTCAGCTTGCGGCGGAGACGTGTCCGGCGCTTCCGAAACGTGCGCCGCGCTCGGCGAACGAGCCGCGCGCTCGCACGCCGCAGGAGCTTCCGGCGCCGCCCGGAGGCCTTCAGTTCGCCGAGGACAGAAAGAGACACCAGGAAATGTCGAGCCGCTTGCCGGAGCGATCGCGTCCGCGCGCGTGGGAGCGCGCCGAGTGTTCGGGCGTACTGCGCGAGCATCGCTCCGAGCCGCGTCGCCGGGTGCTTCGTCTGCACGCTAGAAGACGATTTGCTTGCGGGCCAGGCGGTCGTCGAGCGGTAGCGCACGAAGCACGGCCACGATGCGCTCTGAGGCTCGGCCGTCGCCGAGGCGACCACCCCCATTCAGTGAGCCGCGAAAGCCCGGCGTCCGGACTCGACGGATGGCAGCTGCGACCGCTTCGCGGTTCGGCGCCGCGTCGAGGACGTTCGGATCTCGCTCGCGGCCCTCCTGGCGACGTCCGACGTTGACCGCCGGGAGACGGAAGTAGGGCGCCTCGACGAGCGCGGCGGACGAGTTGCCGACGAGCGCGTCAGCTCCCGCCAAGAGCCCCAGATAGACATCGTTGTGGATGTTCTGGGAGATCAGGAAGTCCGGGTCTCCTCGTCGGCTCGACAGCGCCTCGAGGACGCTTTCGTAGCCTGGATCCGAGCACGGGTACGTGACGACGGTTCGCAACCCGGTCTGCGCCAGGGCATCGAAGACGGCCTCTGCCTGGCGACGATTGTCTTCCCGGTCGAGAAAGGTCTCGGGATGCACCACCGCGAGTAAGAATGGCTCGTCGGGTGCAAGGCCGACGCGAACGCGGGCGTCGGCCGGCGGAACATAGAGGCCGGCGGCGATGCGGTCGACGTAGGTCGATCCCACGGTGTGGATCCGCCAGGGATCTTCCCCCATCCTTCGCAGCCGCTCCGCGGCCGCCTCCGTTTCCGGGAAGTGGACATGCGCGAGCTTGGAGATCGCGTGGCGCTGGAGCTCGTCGATGTTGCCCGAGCGGTCGCCGCCTTGCGTGTGAGCGACGGTGAGACCGAGGTTGAGTGCCGCGAATGCCACCATCAGGTGCTCGCCCCGGTCGCCGTGAACGAGGACGATGTCCGGTCCGCGCCCGGCGAGTACCCGAGCCGATTCGGCCAGGCAATTCGCGAGATTCTCGGCGCGGACGAGACCGGTGTCGCCGCGGCCGGCTCCCATCTCGATCAGCGCGATCTCCGCGTCGGGGAAGTCCTCACGCACCTCGCGGGCGGTGCTGCCGAACTCCGCCGATGCGTGCATGTCGCCGAGCAGGATCAGCAGCTCGAGATCGGGATCGCGGTCGATCAGACGCAGCAACGGCACGAAGGCGCCGTAGCCGCCCCGCTTGCCCGAGAAGGCGCAGATGCGGCGCCGGCCCGGCGTCGGCGACGAAGCCAGCGCGTTCACCGAAGTCCCGGGCCGCTCAGCGCTGCCAGCCTCGATTGCCGATCCGGACGGCGAGCCTCGCGAGCCTGTGTGCTCTGCGAATGCTCGAGTGGCGACTCGATCTCCCGCTGTAGGCCAACCGTCGTCCACGCCTGAACGCGCCGCGAGGAAGCCGGCGTAACCGCTCGAGCAACCGGCGGCGTCGCTTCGCATTGGCGAAAGGAGTCACCACAGGACCGAGGACGGTGGTCAATCCAAGCGCGCCATAGAGGAGCGCGCGCATCGGGAAGAGTCCCAGGCCTTGCGGCTCGGTTGCGATAGGCCCGTGCCGAGCGATCGTCTCGATCGTCTCGATCACGGCAGGCACGGCGGGCCGCTCGAGTCCGAGGGGGCGCACGAACTCCTCCAGGAACCGTCGTCTGCGCGTCTCTGCCTCGGCGTCGTTCCCTGCCAGCGTCGCCAGGAGCTGGTCGCGATGCTCGGCGTAGGTGTGCGCGGTGGCGAGGACGCCGCCCCCAACCTCGCGGAGGTAATCGAAGTGGAACGTGCCGGTCTGCGATCCCTCGAACTCGGGAGCCAGGATCGTGTGCACGGCGCGCCCGACGATCGCCGATTCGATCATCGCGCTGGTATTGATCCCGACAACGGCTTCCGAGTGGAAGATCGAGTCGAAGTAGTCCGCGCGGGCTTCCTCGTCGACCGGCATCTCGTCCTGGTTGCGCGGCCAGAGGACAACGTCTCGCCACGAGCTCCAGTCCTGCTCGGCCCATTGCGTCATTCGATAGGGATGGGGGCGCAGAAGCAGCCCGAGGTCGGCGAGACGGGGGTCACGTCGGATCTCGGGAATCCAGACGTCGTGGACGTACGCCGCCTCCGTCATCTTGCCGCGGTAGAGCGAGCCCCCGACATACATCAGGTAACCCCGCTCCGGGTCGAGTCCGACGTGCGGGCAGAACTCCTCACGCGCGCGCGGAGTCCAGTCGAACCAGATGTCGAACGACTGCGCTCCGGTGATTGCGATCCGCTCCTCGGGAACGCCGTGCAACTCCATCGCTTCGCGTCGCTGGACGCCGTTCCAGACGACGAGCCGGTCAGCCGGGTCTCTGAGATGGGCCTTGTTCGAGAGGTTGTCCCAGCTCGCGATGCACATGCACGACGGGATGCCGAGGTGCCTCGCCGTCCTCACGTACTCCGAGTGCCGCATGCCCGGCATGAGGAAAGGGCTGACCACGAGCACGTCGGGGGATTTCCGCCGGAGCTCGAGCTCGAGCGGCTGCGCAACCGGTAACGCGCGCTCGAGTCCCGTCAGTGTCCGCCAGAGGAGGATGCGCAAGCGCTCGCTGCGCAGGAACGGGCCTTCCGTCAGCCGCCGGAACAGCGTCGGAGCACGGCGCCCGGCCCGCTGGACCAGAGAGCGCTTGCCACGAAAGGCAGGGCTCGAGAAGTACGCGAGATCGGCCGCACTACGAAGAAACCTGCCGATCGGCGCCCACCGGTCACCTGCGAGAGCATGAGTGAGCTCGTAGCTGAAGAGCGGGGAGGCCCGCATCGCGGCCAGCCAGCGTTGCTCGCTCGGCCGCTCGTAGTCTCGCTCGCAGAGAAGGTGTACCTCGTGCCCGCGCTCGACGAGCGCCCGGACGACCGGGTCGAAGAACCGGAGAAAACCGAGGCTGTAGAGGACGAAGACGATTCGGAGCGGGTCCGGAGCAGTCCCTCCCACCGCATTGTCGGCGACCCGGGGATTCCTCACGAGCTCGATTGGATCCGAGCTCATTCGTCCCCCGGACTCGATGAGATCCGGGAATCTCGTGTGGCGGACCCGACCGAATGTTGACCGCCCCGCAGGCTGCGCTTCCGGACGAGGCGGCGAGTCCGCTTGATCGAGCGAGCACCGGTCCGTGCGAGCCTCTTGGCGCGCTTGAGGTATCTGCCACGCTTCCTCAGCAGACCGCGCTTGTGGGTGGCGAACCCCCGTTTCAGCCGCAGCATTGCCTGAACGACGACGATCGCGCCCGGCAGGAGTCGCCGGAACGCACGGATGGATGGCGGGTCGAGAGAGGGGGCGGTGTCCCGCTCGCCCAGCGCCTCCAGCGCCTGGACGAAGATCGGCGTGGCGGGAAGCTCGAGGCCTGCCGGGCGGATGAAGCTCTCGACGAACCGATCGTTTCGTGACCGGAATCCGGGATCGGGAGCGGTCAGCGTCTGCCGGATCTGCGCGAGCTGATCCTCGATCGACTCGGCGACCCGCACGATGCCACCCTCGGACTCGAGAACGTAGGAGAAGTGGAAGGTCGCCCGGTGCGAGTCGTGAAATTCCGGCATCGCGAGGCCGAAAACGGGTCTCCCGACGACCGCGGCCTCGATCATGGCGCTCGAGTTGATCCCGACGACGGCAGCACTGTGGAAGATCGAATCGAAGTAATCGGCTTGCTGAGCGATGTCGGTAGGCATCGTCATCGACTCCCGCGGCCAGAGGGAAACATTGCCGAGGTCGGACGGATCGAGGTCGAGCCACTGTGACAACCGCTTCGGATGTGAGCGGAGGAGGACGCCGAGCTCGCTGAGAGCGTCGTCATCGGATTCGCGGAGGCGAGTGATCCAGTCTCTGACGAACTCCGGCTCGACCCGATTCCCGCGGACGAGCGCGCTTCCAACCCAGAGGATGTAGGGCTTGTCTGGATCCAGGCCGACTCGCTCGCAGAACTCGGTGCGGCTCCTTGGCTGCCACGTGAACCACTGGTCGAAGCACTGCGCGCCGGTGATCACGACGCGCTCGGAAGGAACTCCGTGGATCTCGAGAGCCTCCTGCCGCTGTCGCTCGTTCCAGACGATGAGGCTGTCCGGCAGCTCGCGAATGAGTTGCCGCGTCGACAGATTGTCCCAGCTAGCGACGCAGAGAGCGCACGAGACGCCCGTCTCGCGTGCTGCCTTGACGTAGGTCGAATACAGCGAACCCAGCCGCCCGTAGTCGCAGACCGCGAGTACGTCCGGAGCGATGTCATCGACGTAGTCCTTGGCGGCGGCGGACGGCGGCATCGCGCGGTCGAGGGTGGAGAGCGCGATGCGGGTGAATGCGAGACCGGGCCGGGAGCGAACGAGCGGCCATGACGCGATTCGCTTGATCGCCTCGGGCGAGCGTCGAGCGCTCCGGCGGCGAAAGATGGCGCGGTCCTCATACTCCGGACCGAGATAGCGTAGATAGTCGAGAGATTGGCGCACCGACCGTGCGACGTCGTTGAATCGGGCCGCGGCGAAATGATTCCGGATCTCGCACCTGAAGTTCGGTCGTTCGAGCATCCGGTCGAGCCAGGCCTGCTCGACCGGAGAGTGATCGGCCTCTTCGAGGAGGAGGCGGACATCGTGGCCGCGCTCGCAGAGCAGCTCGAGCGGCGCGGCGAAGAACCGCAGATAGGCATCGAGGCTGTGCATGACGAAGAGGACCCGAAGCGGCCGAGGTGGAGCGTCTACAGGTGTCCCTGGAGACGGCAGCTGCGCTGCCGGATCGGGGTCTGACCGCGTGGTTGCTGCCAAAGCGCGACCACTATAGTCGCGACCAAATCGTACCGACTCCTCCTCGCAGAACTCGGGTCGTCGGCGCTTCGATATCCTCGCTTCGTGCTCGACCGGTACCGAATCGCGATGTGTCGGCGAGGACAGAGCACATGAACGCCGAGGACCAGGCGACCCAACGCGAGCTCCGGGAGCGGGTGCGTGCGCTCGAGTCAGAGCTCCGCGAGCTCCGGCAACAGGTCGAGTCGGATTCGCCCGGACATGACATCCGCGAGCTCGAGAAGATGGAACGCCGCTGGCGGAAGTACCTGTTGCAAGGGGTGCGCGGGTTTGCTCCCACGATGGCGGTGAACCTGCACGGAACGCTCTACTTCTTCGATACGTCCGATCCGAAATCCGCGCGGACGCTCTTCGTGGAGCAGAATGTCCGTCGCGACCAGATCCATGTCCGTCGAGCGGCCAACGCTCTCGACTCGTTCCTCGGAACGAGACCGCGCGAGCTCTTTCTCGATGTCGGTGCCCATATCGGCACGACGACGCTCTACGCGGTGCGACACCTGGGTTTCTCCAAGGCGGTTGCGATCGAGCCGTCGTTCGAGAACATGCGCCTGCTCAGGCTCAGCGTCTTCGCAAACGGCCTCGAAGGGGTCGTCCGCACCGTTCATTCTGCGATCTCCGATCAGCAGGGTGTCGCGGGCCTCGACGTCGGCGGTCTCGGCAGCGAGTATCACCGACTCAACGTCGGCGAGGGTGCCGACCTCCAACAGCTCGTCGCCACGACTACGCTCGACGCGCTGGCCGAAGAGGGAGTGTATGCAGCCGAATCCGTCGATCTGCTCTGGATGGACATCGAGGGTTTCGAGTTGCGCGCCCTCGAGGGTGCCTCATCCCTGCGTGAACGTGGCACGCCCACCGTGATCGAGATGTGCCCGGAGAAGCTCGAGCGGACGAGCTCGGCAGACCGCGTCCACGAGCTGATTGGGGCGCACTACACCCATGCGCTCGACCTCGGAAAGGATCGGGACAGCCGATTCAGACCCGTGGCGGAGATCGACTCGATCCTTGCGCAGTACGAGGGGCACTGCGTCGACGTGCTTCTCTGCCGGCAGCCGGCCGTCGCCTGAGAACGTCGAGCCTCGTCGTCGCCGCGATCGTCAGCTCGGGCGGTCCTGGTCGCAGTCGGAGCGGGTGAAGTAGACGTCTGAGCCGGTGAGCTGCTCGGTGTTCTGGGACGCGAGCCGGAACGCTGCCGTCAGCGGTCGGGAGCCGGGCTCGAACGGCTGGAAGCGGGAGGGAAACTCGAGCCCGAGCGCGCTCTCGGCGACGAAGCCGGCCGTCTCGAGCGGCCGGGCGGCGTGCTGGCTCGTGCAGTAGAAGTCGGCGAATGCGGCTCCGATCCTGCGGCCCCGCTCCGCGACGTGCAGTGCGAGTGCGGCGACCGCGAGTCCTTCGCCGAGCGCGTCGACGATCCGGAGGACAGTCATCTCCCCACCGCTCGCACGCTCGAGCCGATGAACCAGGAGTCCGGCGGGCTCTCCGGTCTGCGCTTCGGCGATCTCCACGCGATAGTCGAAGCGCGGGTGGGAGAGATACCGCCACTCGAGATAGCGAGCGTCCCGACAGACTCCGACGAGGCGGGAGGCCAACGTGCCTTCCCAGTAGAGATTCCAATCGGAGGCGTCCGCGGCCCTCCACTCGCGAACCGTGAAGCCGTCGCCGGCGGGCGATTCGGGAGCGTCTGGTATCTCGCCGACGAAGTGGGCGAGCTCGGTCCGGTCGAGCGGGCGGATCCATCGCGGGACGGCCGATCTCGTCTGGAAGCGAAGCGCGCCGAGGATCGTCATCGTCGTCGCATTCCCGCCGATCGTCCCGACGAAGTCGTGGCACTCGAGCGCGAGCTCGAGGAGCTGGAGACCGACGCGGCGGGCACGCGCGGCCGGTGTGACCGCCCACGTCGTCAGCCACGCTCCCGACAGCCGATCCCCCCGGACGCCGAACTCGACGGGGATGACACCGAGGACGCCGACGAGCTCGCCCCGCTCGGTGGCCGCGACGAACGACAGCTCGTCGTCACCTCTCGGATGCTGCCAGCGGAGGAGCTCGGCGTCTCGCGCGAGCACGTGCTCGGCTCGCCACTCGGCTTCCAGGAAGGCCTGGAGGTCCCCGATCCGGGAGGAAGGCAGCCAGTCGATCTCGAGCGGCGCCGCCATCCGGCGCTACATCACCTCTCCCCCCGCCACCGGGAAGTTCGCTCCGGTGACGTATGCGGCCTCGTTGCTCGCGAGGTAGACGACTGTCGATGCAACCTCGTCTGCCCTTGCGAGCCGCTGCGCGGGAATGCGAAGTCCCATGGCCCGGCGCCGGTTGTCGGGCGTCGCGTCCCATTGCTCGGTCAGAACGGCCGACGGGGAGACGGCGTTGACGGTGATCCCGAGTGGTGCGAGCTCGACGGCCATCGCTTTCGCGAGGCCCCAGAGCCCACTCTTCGCAGCGACATAGCCGGCCGTTCCCGGCGGCGGGGCGCCCCACATCGCGGTCGTGAGCAGATGGATGATTCGGCCGAAGCCTCGGTCCCGCATGCCCGGGACGAAAGCGTGTGTGAGCGTGAAGGCGCTCTGGACGTAGGTCCGCCAGTATCGGTCGACCTCCTCCCATTCCAGCTCGAGCAGCGGTTTGCGGTCAATCGCCGGAGTCGCGTTGTTGACGAGGACGTCGACGCGACCGAATCGGCCGAGCGCGGCTCGGGCCAGCGATTCCGCCCCAGCCGTCGTCCCCACATCAGCCTCCGCCGCAAAGGCCTCGCCGCCGGCCTCCTCGATCGCGGCGACCACCTCCTGCGCCGGCTCCAACCGCTCTCGGTAGTTGACGACGACGCGCGCGCCCTTCTCACCGAACGCCCGCGCCACCGCGGCCCCGATCCCGCGTCCGCCGCCGGTGACGACCGCCACCAGCTCGTTCCACTCGACTCTTTGCACCGTCTGGAGCATCATCACCTTTGCCTCTCCCGTGAGCGCGCTCGCCCCGGACTCGGTCAGCACTGACGTCTCGAGGACGAGCGTCCGCAGCGATTCTGACTTGTGAGCGATCCGCACCGTCACCTCGATCGTCTCGTCGACGTAGACAGCGGACTGAAACCGGATTGTCTGCGAGAGCCAGAGGACGCCCGGGCCCGGGAAGACCGTCCCGAGGACGCGGGACAGGAACGCGCCGACGAGCATCCCATGCACGACGCGTCCCCGGAACCCGTTCTGCCGCGCGAAAGCGTCATCGAGATGGAGTGGATTGAGGTCGCCCGAGAGCTCAACGAACGCATCGACCTCCGCCGCCGTGACTGTGTGCCTCCAGCTGACCTCCTCGCCTTCTACGATACGGGCGAAGGGAAGCGGCTTCATCCGGCGCCGTGCTCGGTCAAGAACTCCTCGATTGCGGGAACGGACTGGAGCTCGAGCATCGCGTCGGCAGGGATCCGCACTCCGTACTCGAGCTCGAGGGCGAGCATCACTTCGAGTTGGCGCAGCGAGTCCCAGCCCGCGACGTCCTCGGCGGACATGTCGGCGCAAATCTCTTCCGGACGAACCTCGAGGACGCCGGCGAGGACGTTCCTCAGTCGATCACGCATTGGCAGGCACGGTGACCATGATCGAAGCGGGACTCTCGACCGCTCCCTGCGTCAACGTGAGGCGGTACACACCATCCTCCGCGCGCTCGAAGCCGTGGTCGGGGTAGAACGTCTCCACCTGGGCGTTCTTCGCCGTCCGGACGAAGGTGCCCTCCAGCACCGAGGCGCCACGGTCCGCCGCCCTTCGGGCGAGAAAGGCGAGGAAGGCGTCCTCGAGCTTGCGACCGAGAATCCTGCAGCTCATGAGCAGCGTCTCGATCTCCGCTAGCTCGCCGGCATAGCGGAGGATGGCAATTCCCGTGATCCCGTTGTCGCCGAAGCGGTCGCGCACCGTGAGCGTAAAGAGGTCGTGGTCGGGATCCGAGCTCATCGACTCGAGCTCGGCGACGGTGTGGCGCCGCGTCGTCAGGTTGAACTGATTGGTCCGCTGACAGAGCTGTGCGGCTCGGGAGAGGGAGCCCTCGTGAACCGGGTCGATGATCGCCTCCTGCTCGAGCGAGCTCAGGAAGTCCTCGAACGACGTCGACGTCCGTTCGAACTGCCGTCGTTCGCGCTGTTCCCGATAGCTCGCGGAGCGGCCGCGGTCGGCTGCCGTCGCCTCGATCCGCTCGAACCACGACGCCGCGCGGAGAAACGCCGGTCGCTCGGCCGCGTCGTCCGGGAGCTCCGGAACGAGCACCTCGGGGCAGGCCTGCGAGATCCACGTGCGCTCGATCGGGTTGTCGTCCAGGAAAACGAAGCTGTCGAGGCCGAGGTTGAGCTCGACGGCCAGGTCGCGCAGATTCGTGGCCTTGTCCTGCCAGTTGATCCGCTCGGCCGCGAGGTGTTCTCGCCGGAGAACCATCCCGGCATGACGCTCGAAGACCTCGAGCGCGTCCGCTGGATTGTTCTTGCTGCAGACGACGAGGAGCACGCCCGTCTCCTGGAGCTTGACGAGCTCCCGCTGGAAGTCTTGGAAGGCCAGGCCGACGCCGTCCTCGCCGACCTCGATGCCCCCGAGGCCGGCTTCGCCGACGATCCCGCCCCAGACGGTGCCGTCGAGGTCGAGGGCCAGTACCTTCCGCGCCTGTCCACGGTAGGCGGCCGCGTGGCGCGCGACGAGCTCGGCGAGGGCCGCGCAGCCGGTCGGGTTGAGGCGCATTCTCCCGAGGTACCAGAGCCGTTCGTCACGCACTGCGTCCCAGCCAAAGCTGCGCATGTGCCAGTCCCAGTCGATCACCACGGTCCGAGGTCCGAGCGAGCGAAGCTCGCGGACCCCGCGCATGAACCGATCGAGCTCCACTTGGCGGCGCTCGGGTGCCAGGGGGTCGAGGACGTGCGGATGAGGGCCTTCGGTGGCGCCGAGTGCGACGACGTAGCAGCTGGCAGCCGGCAGTCGCTCGAGCACCGTCTCGACCAGTCCTCGCAGCTCCGCGAGCCGCTCCTCGACAAGGGCCTCGGCCTCGTCCGGTCCGAGCTGGGACGGGGGACGCGAGAAGAGCGGCTCGAGGAGATCCTCGGCCGCGGGCACGATCAGCACCTCATCCGGCGGCTCGGCGTAGAGCCTCGAGGCCGGATCGAGGATCTCCTGCGTCAGCTGTCCGAACGCTCCCGCTCGAGGTCGCACCGAGCGCCCCACGCGGTCGAACGCCTCCGTGAGAAACGGAGGAAGCAGGTCGAGGTTGAACGTCGCTAGGACGTGAAGAGCCGTCGCCTCAGGCCGCTCGACGCGTGTCAGCTCGAGCCCCTGGCGACGCCGGCCTGCGATCTCCTCGGCGGTCGGCAGCCTGCTCACGCTGCCTCCTCTGCGAGATACCGGGAACGCGCCCAGGTCATGTTGCCGTGGAGCTCGATCGAGCCGTCCTCGATTGCGAAGAGCGGCGCGCGACCGCCGGGAGCGTCGTTGGCGTCGAGCCGCGCGAGGAGCAGCGGATCGTCGAAGGTGCGGTTGAACGCGCGCTCGAGAGTCATCCCGACCGCGAAGCCTGCGGCTGCAGCCTCGCCGGCGATGGCCGGATCGACGGCCGCCGGCGTTCCGTAGGGGTAGCTCAGCGTGCGAGGCCTGTGGCCAACGATCCGTTCCAGCACCTCGGCGCCGCGCTCGAGATCGGCGCGCGCCTCGCGTGCCCCCAGGACGGCGAGCGGACGATGGCTGTAGCCGTGCGCGCCGAGCGCCCCCAGCGCCTCGAGCTCGCGCACCTGCTCTGCGCTTGCATAGAGAGATTCGGCGATCGTCTCCTCGACGAAGAACTGCGCAAAGACGCGATCGACCGGCTCGGGCCGGCGAGGCCCGAGAACGGTGTTCAACAGGTACTTGAGCGCGGCGACCTGAGGCGTGTCGTAGCGGTACGCGGCAGCGGCCGCGGTGGCGGAGACCGACTCCAGCCCGGCCTGGCCGGGTTCGAACTCCGCCTCGAGGCTCTCGAGCAGCGTCTCGTCGTCGAGGTGCTCGCGCAGGCTGTGCACCTTGTGGACATAGAGGACTCGTCGCTCTTCCACGGGAGCTCCGGAGACGAAGAAGAGGGCTGGCACACCACGCCGGAGGAGGAGCGGCAGGGCGATCTCGACCTGCTCGCGTAGCCCGTCGTCCAGGGTGATCAGGCAGGCGAGGTCGGGGAGCGGTGCACCGCCGCCGACCGCCGCGAGTAGCTGATCGCGGGAGACGAACTCGAAGCTTCGGCCGAGCTCGTCGAGTTGGGCCGCGAAATCCGTAGCGACGACGGGATGGATCGCCCGTGGCGTGGCGTCACGCTCCGCGCGCACGTAGTGGTAGTTCACGACCAGCAACATCGCCCGGATCATAGAGACGCTCCTGATCCCCCAGACCCTCGCAGCGATCGGCGTGTGGCGCTACGCGGCTCCCGCGGACGCGCAGAGACCTTCGGCGTCCAGCCCATGCACCCGTAGCACCTCGTCGTTCGCACCGCACTCCGGAACGCGGTCGACCCCGACGAGCCGGGTGCGTGCCGCCGCTTCTGGGGCGGATGCGGCGAAGGCGCTCAGCACGGCCTCGCCCTGGCCGCCGGGGAGGACGTGGTTGTCGACACAGACGATCGTTCCCTGTGCGACCTTCGCGAGCCACGCGCCGTCGATCCCGCGCAGCCACGGCACTGCGATCAGGCCCCAGCCCTCGAGCCGCTCGCACGCCGCCCACGCCTGGGAGACCAGGACCGGGCCTGTGCAGACGAACGTGCCCGTCTCGCCCTCGCGCAGGACCGTGCCTCGGCCCTCGACGAGCTCCGCCGCCGGCGGGTCGAAGCCGAGCGGCCAGGGCGGCGAGACCAGGCGGAGGTAGACCGGGCCCTCGGCGTCGCGCACCGCCCACTCGACCGCGCGGCGCGTCTCGTCCTCGCAGTACGGCTCGAGTGCCGCCATCCCCGGCACCGAGCCCATCAGCGCGATGTCGCGCACGGACTGGTGCGAGTGGCCGGGGCCGCCGGGGACGAGGCCGACGAGCGAGCCGTGGTAGAGCACCTTCGTCCCCTCGCTCGCGTTGTTGAAGACCTGCTCGGCCGCGCGCGGGGTGAGGAAACACGCGAACGAGTGGCAGACGGGGAGGAGTCCCGCGAGTGCCATCGCGCCGGCCTGCGAGACCATGTCCTGCTCGGCGATCCCGCATTCGAAGAACCGCTCCGGGAAGCGCTCCTGAAACGGAACGAGCCCGGTGTCGAGGCGCAGGTCGCCGTCGAGGGCGACGAGCGAGGGCTCGCGCTCGGCCTCGGCGACGAGCGCCTCTCCGTAGGCTTGGATCAGCCGCTGCGGGCGCTCGGGCGGCGTGCGGGCGGGCGCCGCTCGCTCCTCCAGTCGGACGTCGTCGGCCCCGATTCGCCCGAGCCGCTCGTTCAGCCTCGCCACGAGCTCCTCGAGCCCGCGTGCGTAGGTCGCCGGGCCGGGCGCGCCGGAGTGGAAGCCGTAGAGCGAGGTTTCGGCCTGGGGGAGGTCGCGGGGCTCCATGAAGCCGACGCCGGCGCCCTTGAGGGTGTCCGCGACGAGCAGCTTGGGCCGTCCCGGCGCGCTCTCGCGGAGCTCGGCGAGCGCCGCCGAGAACGCTCCGAGGTCGTGCCCGTCGCAGCGCGCGACCGCCCAGCCGAACGCCTCGACCTTGCGCCCGAGGTCGCCGAGATCGCTCACCTGCGAGACCCATGTGTCCGACTGGAGCTTGTTGCGGTCGA
The DNA here is from genome assembly GCA_024330215.1 of Candidatus Gaiellasilicea maunaloa. Taxonomy (GTDB): domain Bacteria; phylum Actinomycetota; class Thermoleophilia; order Gaiellales; family Gaiellaceae; genus Gaiellasilicea; species Gaiellasilicea maunaloa. Next base: position 10,876 of record JANDLU010000014.1, on the reverse strand, counting down.
CGACCACCGTGATCTCGCCGAGTCCGCGGTTCGCGGTCGGCTGGAGCGACTCCCAGAACTGGCCCTCCTGGAGCTCGCCGTCGCCGGTGAGGACATAGACGTCGCCGCTCCGTCCGGCGAGCCGGTCCGTGAGCACGAACCCCCGCGCCTTCGAGATCCCCATTCCGAGCGAGCCCGTGTTCGTCACGACCTGCGGCGTCGTCAGCACGTCCGGATGGCCGGGGAGCCCGCCGAGCCGCCGCAGGGCGAAGAGCTTGTCGAACGGCAGCAGGCCGAGTCCGATCAGGATCGAGTAGAGCCCCGGCGCGTCATGACCCTTCGAGGAGAAGTAGCGATCGTCGTCGCGGAGCACCTCGAGCTGGAGCCACGAGACGATGTCCATGGCGCTGAAGCTCGTACCGATGTGGCCCGAGCCGGCGTGCTCGATCATCGTCAGCGTGTTGATCCGGCAGGCGTCCGCGAAGGCCGCGGCGCGTTCAGTGGGGGCGGTGTCGAGCGAGCGGATCCGCTCGAGCTCCGGGAGTGGGACGTACGAGAGCACCGGTCGTCGAGGGTACAGAGCTAGGCTCCGTGCGGTGCGCCTCTCCCGCCGTCCGCTCCCCGACCTCGATGGCCTCGACGATCCGCGGATCGTGGCCGCCGCTGCGCGGAGCCCGCTCGTTCGCGGCCCTACGTTCTCCGAGCACGCCGACGCGGCCGAGCTCGAGTTCAGGGAGGAGCACGAGCCCTACGACGGTCTCGAGGTCGGCGAGATCTTCTTCCGCCGCAAGCGCGTGCTCGACTACCTCGATTACACCCTCGCGCGCACCGGGATCGAGCCGGCGGGCGATGTCGTCGAGCTCGGGGCGGGCTCGTGCTGGCTCAGTGCAGCGCTCTCGTGCTTCCCGGCCGTCGAGCACGTGATCGCGGTCGAGTTCTCCGAGCGCCGGCTCGTCTCGTTCGGTCCGGTCTCGCTCGCGCTGCTCGACGCGCCTGCGGAGAAGGTCGAGCGGCGGATCGCAGACTTCTACCGTCACGGCCTCGAGCCGGCGAGCGCCGACCTCGTCGTCCTCGACGCGGCCTTCCACCACGCCTCCGACCCGGGCCGGCTCGCCGAGGTCGTCTTCGAGCTGACGAAGCCCGGCGGGTCGGCCCTACTCCTGCGCGAACCGACGCTGACTTTCCTGACGCAGAGCCGCGACCACGGGATCGAGGCCGCGCACGGCGATTTCGAGCACGAGTACAACCGGCGGCAGTACGTCGAGTTCCTCGAAGGCGCCGGCTTCCGGGCCCGCAGCGTCGGCGTCCGCTGGTTCCACGCAAGCGGCATGCGTCGCGTCCTCTATCGCCCGCCGCTGACCTGGCTCAGCGGGCCGCTGCGCGGGCAGTACGCCTACGTCGGTCGAAAGTCGTCGAGCGGCGGCAGCTCCGCCTTGCCGCTCGCGACCAGCGCCTCGGCGCGTACGAAGTCTTCGGGATAGTCGATCGTGAAGCCTTCGGCGCCCTCGGTCAGGAAGGGCGCGACGCGCCGCCCCGCGATCGACGGCTCTCCCTCGAGCACGCGCGACCAGGCGAGCTCGAGGCTCGAGTTCTGGACGTGGATCGGCGGCAGCGCCTGGTACTGCATCGAGTGCATCGGCACCCCCTCCGGCGGCTGGTCGACGAACGGGTGCATCAGCTCCCCGTTTCCGGCGGCGGGGTCGAGCACCCACATCTTCCCGGGGTGCTGGCGGACGAGCTCGACGGCTCGGATCGAGTCGGCGCGGTCGCCGAGCTCGACGAGCCGGTCGAAGGCACGGCGGATCGTCGCGCCGCTGCGGAACGGGCTGGTCGGGCGGAGGATTCCGAAGATCTCCTCGTCGCGGCCGGCCATCGCATGGGTTACCCATTCGACGTCCGGCGAGGTCGCCGTCGCGAGCTCTGCGGGCCGGAGGCCGGGCACCTCGGCCCCGTAGCGGCGCGCGACCTCGGCGGTCTCCTCCGAGTCGGTCGAGCAGACGACGGCGCCGAAGACACCGCTTTCGCGCGCGGCCGCGATTGAATAGGCGAGGAGCGGATGGCCGGCGAGCTGACGGATGTTCTTGCCGGGGACGCGCTGCGAGCCTGCGCGGGCGGGGATGAGCGCGACCGCCGAGGGGCTCACACCGCGCCGGGATCGTGCGTCACGTAGACCGTCTTCCAGTCGGAGTAGACGTCGAGCGCCTCGGTGCCCGGCTCGCGCCAGCCGGTGCCCGAGTCGCGCTGGCCGCCGAAGGGGACGTGCGGCTCGAAGCCGTGGGTGGGGCCGTTCACCTGGACGCCGCCGGCGACGATCTGCTGCACGAACTCGTTGCCGCGGTGGATGCTCGAGGTCCAGATCGCCGCCGTCAGGCCGTAGGGACTCGAGTTCGCGAGCGCGAGCGCCTCCTCGAAGCCGGCGACACGATGGAGCGTCGCGATCGGGCCGAAGAGCTCGGTGCACGAGATCTCGGCGTGGGCGGCGACGTCCTCGACGATCGTCGGGCCGATGTAGAAGCCGCCGTCGTAGCCGTCGCCCGTCAGCCGCTCGCCGCCGGTGACGACCGTCGCGCCCGCCGCCTGCGCGCGCTCGACCGCGCCGAGCATGTTCTGGAGCTGCCGCTCGTTGATCACCGGGCCGAAGTCGTGCTCGTCTCCCGACCCGACTTGCTGGGCGCCCGTGCACTCCAGCAGCAGCTTGCGGAAGCGGTCGTAGACGGCGTCGAAGACGATCAGCCGGGAACCCGCGGCGCAGCGCTGGCCTGCGTTCGAGAAGGCCGAGAGCGCCGCTGTCTCCGCCGCCTTCGCGAGGTCGGCGTCGTCGCAGACGACGAGCGGGTTCTTGCCGCCGAGCTCCAGACAGACCTTCGCAAGCCGTTTGCCGGCCGTCTCGGCGATCATCCGGCCGACCGCGGTCGAGCCGGTGAACGAGACGACGGCGACGCGCGGATCCTCGACGAGCGGCTGGCCCGCCTCGGCGCCGAAGCCCTGGACGACGTTCAGGATTCCCGGTGGCAGCCCCGCCTCGGCCGCGAGCCGGGCGAAGACGACTGGGGTCTCCGGCGTGTCCTCGGAGGCTTTCAGCACGGCCGCGTTGCCGCAGAGGAGTGCCGGAAAGGCCTTCCAGGCGACGTTCGCGATCGGCGTATTCGCGGCGATGACGAGGCCGGCGACGCCGAGCGGCTGCCGAATCGTCATCGCGTGCCGGTTCGGAGTTGCACTCGGCATCGTCCTGCCGTAGAAGCGCCGGCCCTCGCCGGCGATGAAGTAGCCCAGCTCGATGGCGCCGTCGGTCTCGCCTCTCGCGTCCTTCGGCGACTTGCCGGTCTCGGCGGCCACGACCGCTGCGACCTGGTCGCGGTCGCGCTCGAGGAGTTGCGCGATCCGGCGCAGGATCCGGCCGCGCTCCTCGACCGTTCGCGCCGCCCAGGCGGGCTGCGCCTCGGCCGCGGCGCCGATCGCGGCATCCACGTCGGCCGCTTCCGAGCGCGCGACCGTCGAGAGCACCTTGCCCGTGGCGGGCGCCAGCTTCTCGAAAGTGGATCCACTCGCGGCCGGCCGCTCCGCTCCCGCGATCACGTTCGAGACGAGGATCATGCGGTGAATCCTCCGTCGACGCGTAGCTCGTGGCCGGTTACGTAGCTGGACTCGTCCGAGGTGAGGAAGAGGAGCGGGCCGGTCAGGTCGCCGCCCTCCGCGAGACGCCGCAGCGGCGTCCGAGCCGTGAACTTGCGCAGGAACTCCGGGTCTTGGCCGCCGAGCACCCCACCGGGCGAGAGTGCGTTCACGCGCACGCCGTGCGGGCCCCAGAGCCGCGCGAAGTAGCGCGTCAGGCTGACGACGCCGGCCTTGGAAGCGCCGTACGCGGGCGGCTTCAGGAAGGGCGGGTCGAGGTCGAGGTGGTCGTACATCCCGGGATCGGGGGCGATCGTCGCGTAGAGCGAGCCGATGTTGACGATCGAGCCGCGGCCTGCGTCGCGCATCGCCGAGCCGAAGACCTGCGTGACGAGGAAGGTGCCCGCGACGTTGACGTCGAGCACGCGCCGGAAGTCGTCGAAGGGCACGTCCTCGATCGCCAGTGAGCGCGCGTCGCCCGAGGGCGGCTGGTCGATCCCCGCGTTGTTGACGAGGACGTCGGGCGCGCCGATCCGCTCTCGAAGCGCGAGCAGCGCGTCGCGGTCCATGACGTCCGCGACCTCGATTCCCTTCGCGCCCTCGACCTCCCCCGCGTGCAGGTCGACGGCGATCACGCGGGCGCCCGCTCCGGCGAGCGCGCCGATCCAGACGGGGCCGAGCTTGCCGGAGGCTCCGGTGACGAGCGCGAGCCGTCCGGAGAGATCAGCCATCGCGCCCGGAGATGACGCCCGAGGCCTCGGGCGCGCGCTCCTCCAGGAGCTCGAAGGTGAGCGTCTCGTCCTCGACGACCGGCCGGGAGAGGGTCGAGCCGAGCACGCGCTCGAGCTCGTACGGCGGCAGGCCGTCGCCGGGCGACTTCAGCGCCACGTCGTCCTCGCCGAGCACGTGGCCCGCCGGCAGGTCGCGCGCCGCGACGATCTTCTTGCTCATCTTCGTGAGCGGCGCGACCTCGCTCGGGTGGGTTGTCTTGGTGCCGTCGCCGAGCGCGAGCCGGGCGCGCTTCAGGTCGCGCACCATCTTCCGCAGTCCCACCGGCTCGAGCGAGAAGACGTGGTCGGTGCCCTTCAGCGCGCGGTTGAGCGTGAAGTGCTTCTCGAGGATGCGGGAGCCGAGCACGTAGGCCGCGACCGCCATCGCAATCCCGTTGTCGTGACTCGAGAAGCCGACGACGGTCTCCGGGAACATGCCGCGGTAGGTCGTGATCACGCTCAGGTCGAGCTCGTTCCACTCGGCCGGGTAGCCGGCCGTGCACTGGAGCACTGCGATCTGGTCGTTCTCCTCGGCGAGCGTCTCGTGGGCCCGCCGAACGTCGTCGATTCTGCCACCGCCCGTCGAGAAGATCACCGGCTTGCCGATCCGCGCGATGTGGCGGATGAGCGGCGTGTTCGTGAGGTCGCCGGAGGCGATCTTGTAGGCGGGAATATCGAGATCCGCGAGAAACTCGGCGCTCTTGAAGTCGAACGCGGCCGAGATGAAGCTGACTCCGAGCTCCTGCGCGTACGCCATCAGCTCGGTGTACTCGGCCCGCCCGAACTCGAGCGCCTCCCGGTGCTCTCCGTAGGTCGCTCCGAAGCTGTTCTCGTTCTCGTACGGCTTGTCGTAGGCCTCGCGGGTGAAGAGCCCGCGGTTGTCGCGTTTCTGCAGCTTGACCGCGTGGGCGCCGCAGTTCCGCGCCTCCTCGAACAGCTTCTTCGCCGTCTCGACGGAGCCGCCGTGGTTGTGGCCGATCTCCGCGATCACGTAGCAGTCGCTCGCGTCGCTGATCTCGGTTCCATCGATCGCGAGCCGGCGCGTGGTGTCTCCTGCGGCCATCGGGGACGGTTCTACCAGAGTCACGAAGCGGCGGTGCGGCCGTAGAGAGCTACCAGCGAGGCTGTTGCTGTTCGCCACGAGAACTCGCGCTCCGCGTGCGCGCGCGCGGCTGAACCGAGTCGGGCGCGGAGCTCCGCGTCGTCGAGGAGACGTTCGATCGCGTTCCGCAGCGCGAGCGGGTCGCGCGGCGGTACGAGCAGCCCCGTCTCGCCGTCGCGGATCGCATCGGGGAGCCCGCCGACCGCTGTCGCGACGACGGGACGCCCGTGGGCCATCGCCTCGCGGGCGGTCATGCCGACTCCCTCGCGCCGCGACGGCACGCAGACGACGGCTGCCCGCTCGTAGTACTCGCCGACCTGCGAGGGCGGCACGAAGGCGACGGCCTCGGGCACCGCGACAGGCCCGGAACCGAGGATGACGCGAGGGAACCCGTCGGTGGCGCGGAGGAAGTCCTCGATCCCCTTCTCCGGCGAGAGCCTTCCGGCAAAGAGAACGCGCGGCGGCTCGGACGGCGGCGCCGGCTCGGGCGGAAGCTCGACGCCGGTCGGGATCAGCTCGACGTGGCGCGCACCGAGCTCGCGTGCTGCCTCGATCAGCGCGTTCGACGTGCCGACGACCGTCTGGGCTCGACGCAGGATCGGCCGCGCGAGCCATGGAGCTCGTCGGGCGAGCTCGACATCCGTGCCCCAGAGCTGGACGAGGTACGGCTTCCCGGTGAGCGCTGCGACGAGCCCGGATGGCAGCCAATGCGCGTGGACGAGGTCGGCGTCGCGTGCGGCGCGCCGCGCCGCACGGACGAATCCCGCGAGGAAGAGCGGCAGCGCGAGCACGAGCCACGGCCGCCGGCGGAGGTTTCCGACGATCCCGTGACCGTAGGCGATCCCGAAGTGGCGAAAGTCGGCCGGCGAGACGACCTCGATCTCGACACCCGCGGCACGTGCGTGCTCGACCGCATCCCGCACGAAGCTCCCGGCGACGTCGTCCGCATCTCGCGGATACGAGGTGGTGAGGACGACGACCTTCAGTGCAGCCTCCGCGCGAAGACGATCGGCGCCGCGAGCACGAGCGTCGCGAACGCGTAGAAGTAGTAGAACGTCATCGTCAGGTAGAAGGCGTTCGCGGCGATCGTCCCGACGAGCGCGGCGGTCAGTCCCCAGGCGAGCGGGCGGATCCGCGGCGAGGCGAGCTGGCGCCCGATCTCCCGCAGCCGGCCCAGCCGGTGGAACAGGTACCAGAGAAACCAGCCGAAGAGCAGCGTGCCGACAAGGCCCGTCTCCACGATCGTCGCCACGTAGAAGGAGTGCGGCCCGAAGTTCGTCCGGCCGGTGATGAGCTCGTAGTAGACGGAGAAGTTGTTCAGCCCGAGCCCGAAGAGCGGGTGCGAGGCGAGCACGTTCGGAATGAATTCATAGACGGCGAAGTGGGTCGAGGTGCCGCTGCCGGAGGTGTCCACGCGCGACTTCAGCACGATGCGGAAGAAGTCCCAGCGCGTGGCCAGCACGCCGAGCAGCACGACTCCGACTCCCGCCAGCGGCCGCAGGAGCTCGGGCGAGCGAAGCTTGTGCCGGTACGGGACCGCGAGCACCGCGACCCCAGCGCCCAGGCCGAGCAGGCCGCTCCGGGAGAGCGTCGCCAGCTCGACGAGGAGGAGGAACGAGAGCAGCCAGGCGAGGGGCAGGCGCAGCCGGTGGCCCGGTTCCAGCCTCAGGTAGAGCGGTGTCAGGACGAGCAGCGGCAGCACGAGCTCGATCCCGAGGTGGTTGGGGTCGCCCGTGAGCGCGTTCGGGCGATAGACGTCCTGCCCCTCGATCGCCCCGTAGACGTTGATCTGGCTGGCGCCGCCGGTGAGCGGCTGGAGGAGCGACTGGTCGAGGTTGATCCCCGCGACTTCGGCCGCGGCGAGCTGGACGATCCCGTACACCGCGTTCGCGGCGATCCCGAGCATGAAGATCGAGAGCGTCCGCCAGTAGAACCGCTCGGCGCGGCGCGCGAGGTAGGCGACGCCGGCGACGAGGAAGAGGAAGTGAAGCAGGAACTTGACCATCCCCTTCGCCCACTGCGCGAGTGCCTGCTCGGTATCGAGGTTGAAGAAGCCGATCAGGTGGACGAGCAGGAAGGCCGCGAAGAAGCCCGCCGCGATCGTGGCGCCGTAGGCGAAGCGCCGGTCGCCGGCGGCGAAACGGCTCCCCGCGAACGCGACGAGGAAGAGCGCGGTGAGGACGTCGGAGAGGCTGAGCGTCCCAGCAACCTCCCACTGCAGCTTCGCGAACGTGACGGTGAAGATCGTCGCAAAGAAGAGGAGCTCGGTGATGCGGCCCGGTCGACTCACAGCACTTGCAGTAGCTCGGCGAGCTCCTCCGCCCTGGCGCGGCGCGAGAGGCGATGGCGCATCTCGGCGTCGAGCTCGACCGTCGGCAGGCCGTCGTTCCGGAAGCGGGCGACGAGGCCGTCGAGCGCCTCGCGCAGGGCCGTCACGTCGTCGGGAGGTGCGACGACGCCCGCGCCGGTCTCGCGGATCAGGGCGGCCGCGGCGCCGTCGGGCGGGACTGCGGCGAGGATCGGCCGCTCCGCCGCGAGGTACTCGAAGACCTTTCCGGAGAGGACGCCCTTGCCGCGGCCGGACGCTTCGGGGATCAGGAGCAGGAGCGCGTCGGAGTCGCGCTGCAGCTCGAGCGCGGTCTGGCGCGAGGCATAGGGGATCAACTCGAGCCGGTCGCCCAGCTCGAGGGTCGTCGCCCACTCATAGTCGGCCGCGCGGAAGTCGCCGAGGAAGCGTACGACGACGTCGTCGTGATCGGACTCGGCGAGCGCGGTCAGGAACGGTCGCGGGTCGCGCTTGCCGAAGAAGCTGCCCGTGTGCGTGATCCGGAAGCGCTTTCCGGGGGTATACGGCAGCCCCGCGAAGTCGTCGAAGTCACAGCCGTTCGAGATCGTCGCCACCCGGCCGCGCGGCTCGAACCTGCGGGCCTCGTCGGCGATCGCCTCGGACACGCACGTGATCGCATCCGCCCGGCGCGCGACGAGGTGGGCGACGCCGTCGCTGACCTTCTCCTTGGCGCGGACGGCGAGGCTGTCGGTGCGGCGGTGCGGGTGCGCGACGAGCGAGTCCCTGAGGTCGGCGATCCACTTCGCGCCGGTCGCAGCCTTCACCGCGGCGCCGACGAGGTGGATCGAGTTCGGCGGCGAGGTCGTGAGCACGACGTCGATCTCCTCGCTGCGGGCGATCCTGATCGCGGCCGGGATCGCGGTCAGGTTCCAGCTCACGTTCTCGTCTGGAACGAGCAGCCGCCGCGAGGCCAGCTTCGCAAGAACGAGCGCGCGGCCGACGCCTTCCCTGCCGTGCAGCTCGTCAGCGGGCTTGCGTCCCTTCGGCCCGAGATAGCAAGCACGATGCACCCACGCCTGGGTCGGCGCGCGAAGGTCCGCGTCCTCGTGGATCCACTTCGGGTCGTCGGGCGCGAGCACGTGTGTCTCGATCCCGAGCGCCGGCAGGTACTGCGCGAACTTGAGCGGTCGCTGGACTCCGCCGCCCCCGGCCGGCGGCCAGTAGAGGGAGACGAGGAGGAGCTTCACGGGCTCGATGCTACTGGGCTATTCCTCCAGCCCGTGAGCCATCCGCAGCGCCGTGATGTCGATCAGATCCTGGGGACGCCCGGCCGCCTGCTTCATCGCGATCAGGTCGTCGAAGCCCGCGAACCAGACGGTCGCTTCGATCGCTGGGATATCGGTACCGACCGCCTCGGCGCGCAATTCCTCGTAGCTCTCGATGCCAGAAACCCACTGCATCACGTCGATCCGTCCAAGTCGCGTATGCAGAACCCAGTTGCCGCCCCCGCCGACGAGTCCGTCGAACGTGAATGGAACGGCCATCTCCTCAGGCCGAAAGTCCGGTAACTCGGCCGGGCGAGCCTCGAGCTCGCCAAGAGCTTTCCAGAGTCGGGCGAGATTGTCGGCGCTCGGCTCTGGGACGATGTCGACGTCCTTCGTGTAGCGCTCATAGCCGTGGAGGATCACCGCCAGCCCCCCAATGATCACGAACTCCACATCGTGGTCGTTCAGTGCCTCGAGCAGCTCGAAGAAGCGCAACGGCCCGGGTTGGCCGATGTCTGTCACCGTTCCTCCCGTCGCTTCCGGCCGATTTCAGCGAGCATCCAGCCCACACGGCTCAATTCAGCGCCTGTCTGGAGGCGCACGAGGGGTGTCGTGCTCAGATACTCCGCGCGCAGCTCCCGCGCAGGCATGTTCGGGCGCAGCCTTCGTTGCGGCTTGCCCTCCTTCGCGAGCCGCTCGAAGGCCGCCGAGAGCACGCCGCGTTCGACGCCTTCCTCGCGGAGCCGCTCGACCTCGAGAGCAAGATCGAGGAGTGCATCCGCGTCGATCTCGGCGCGCGTGGAGCCCGGACGCCGGACCGTCGGCAGGCGCTCGGCGGCGATCCAGCGCTCGAGCGCGTTGACGGAGACGCCGAGAACGGCGGCCGCGCGCGTCTTCGGGACTGAGACGCCGGTCTCGCGCCGGAGCTCGCGCTCGACACGGGCGAGGCGCTTCCGCTCGCGCGGTTCGGTGACGACCTCGCCGACCCGTCGAAGCGCGACCGCACGTTCGATCGTCTGCTCGATTCGTGCGGCGCGTCCCATGACGGCAAGCCTAGCACCAGGTTGGTGTATCTAGCCCAATTTCGCCAACTCGTACAGCGCGAACCGATCGTCGCGGTAGGCGACCGGGAGCCGGGGCGCCAGCTCGAAGCGCGTCCGATCGACGACGAGCCAGCCCGCGCCTGCGGCCCGCGGAATCGCCAGGTCCCCCGTGCGGAAGAAGCGGCGGTTTGCGTCGCGCCGCTCGTAGGGCCGGTTGTCCTCGGTATCGGCGACATGGGCGGGCGACGCGGCGGCGATGTAGACCGGCGCCTCGGCGGCGATCCGATAGCTCGTCTCGAGGTCGGAGTAGACGACGGCGCCCTGCGGCACCTCGTCCCGCAGCGCCGCCACGAGCCCGGCCGTGAGCGGGCTCGGCGGCCGCGCGTCGGAAGGGCTCCAGCTCGAAGCCGCGTGCACCGCGACGGGCAGGACGAACAACACCGCCGCGATCCCGACGAGCGCCGAAGAGCCTTGTGTTGTTCCAACACAAGGCTCGGTCTTTTTGGCTCCAGGAGCGGGGTTACGGTGCCTCCGAGCGAGCTTGTGTTGTTCCAACACAAGTCCCAGGACCAGCGCGAGCGCTCCCCCGCCGGCCGCGATCCAGGTCGCGAGCGCCGGGCCACCCGACGCCAGCCGGTAGCCGAAATCGCCGGGATAGAGGAGCTGCAGCACGATTCCCAGCGCGAGCGCGACTGGCAGCAGCGCGAGTCGGAGCAGGCCGGCGAGCACCGTGAGGCCGCCGGCGAACGCGAACGCGAACGGCAGGAAGCCCGCTGCCCGCCGGGACTGGGAGAGCGAGACGGCGTCGGAGAAGGGGA
>JANDLU010000130.1 GCA_024330215.1 Candidatus Gaiellasilicea maunaloa | reverse complement strand
GCCGGCGAGGGGCGCGCGTGAGACGCCCTGTGTCAACCTTCGGTTGTGATCAGGCGTTGCAGGTTGCCGTGTCGGGTGGGGTCGTAGGGTTTGCCGTCTTGCCAGATCCGCCAGAGCACGCGCAGCCAGGCGCGGCCGAGGATGCGGATCGCGTGCGGGTGGTCGCAGCCGCGGGCACGCGCTCGGGCGTAGATGTCGGCGGCCCAGGGATGGTGGTGTCGGCTGGTGTTGGCGAGGGTGGCGACGGCGTCGCGCAGGTGTTTGTCGCAGGCGTAGCGGAAGCAGGCGACTTTGCGTTTGCCGGATTCGACTGCGACTGGGCTCATGCCGGCGTCGGCGGCGAGCGTCTCGCTGGTGGGGTAGCGCTCTCGTCGGTCGCCGATCTCGGCGAGCAGGCTGGCTGCGGTGACGACGCTTTTCGGGTCGAGGAAGAGCGAGAGGAAGATCGCTCCGTCGGGGTGGGCGCGGACGGCGCCGGCGATCTGGCTGGTCAGGAGGGTGATCTGGGCGAGGAGTGGCCGCAGGGCGGCGACGAGGCCGAGCACGGCTGCGCGTCGGGCTTCGAGCTCGAGCTCTCCCGCGGTGCCGGTCGGGGCGCGACGGAGCCGCTCGAGCAGCTCGGCGGCGGAGCGGCGTCCGGAGTAGCCGTGGCGGGCGAGGAAGCCGGCGAGGCGCTTGGTACCGAGAGTGCGGGCGTCGGCGGGACTGGGGTAGCGCTCGAGGAAGGCGAGCCCGATCGGCGAGTCGACGTCGGCGAAGATCCGGGCGGCTCCGGGCCAGAAGGCGTCCAGCTGGGCGCGCAGCTGGTTGGCGAGCGCGACCCGCGCCTGGACGAGGTCCTCGCGGGTGCGGCTGAGCGCCCTGAGCGCTTTCGTCTCGTCGCCGTCGGGCCGCAGGATGCCGAAGCGGTGGCTGTCGGTGCGCGCGAGCTCGGCCAGGACGTAGGCGTCGAAGCCGTCCGACTTGCCGCCAGCTGCGCGGTAGCGGTCGCGGGTTGCTGCGACCTGATTGGGATGGATCGCGACCACGACCAAGCCCGCCTCGAGCAGCCGCTCGACGAGCAGCCCGTCCGGCCGCTCAAGCGCGACGCGCGCGACACCCGCGGCGAGGAGCAAGCGGCAAAGCGCCTTCAGCCCTTGCTCGTTGTGGGCGAAGCACCGCTCGCTCAATCTGCGTCCCTGCTCGTCGACGACGCAGACCGCGTGCTCTTCGCTCGCCCAGTCGACACCGGCAGTCTTCTCCATGGTCGAACCTCCCATGCTCGGGTTGCTGGCGGCAAGACCGGCCAGGAGGTACCGTCGCGGGTGCTCATAGGCAGGCCCTCGCTGGGGCAACGCCCTGTTGCCGCTCCGGGTGCCTCACACCGCCGGGAGGCGCTGGTCTCACGCGGGCCCTCTGCGGGGCAAGCATCGATGGCGCTCTCCCGGCGGCGGTCAGCCTCACCTCACGCTCCGCAGTCTCAGCGAGCGAACCCACTCAGAGCAACAAAGCAAGCGCAGGTTGCCCTATGAGCGTCGCCGTTCCCTCACTGGAGAAGGAGTTGCGGGCGCGCTTCGGCGAGGAGCTCGTGCTCGACGGCGTGCCGGCGGCCTACCTCTCCGATGCGACCGAGGCACGCGGGCTTCGCGGTCGGGCGGACGCTGTCGTGCTGCCGGGGACCGCGGCGGAGGTCGCCGAGGTCGTTGCCTGGTGCTACGAGCACGACGCCCCGATCACGCCGCGCGGCGGCGGCACCGGCTTCGCGGGTGGCGCGGTCCCTCTCGGCGGCGTGGTGCTCGGGCTCGAGCGGCTCCGAGGCATTCGCTCGATCGAGCCGCTGCTCTGGCGGATGGAGGTCGAAGCGGGCGTGACGACTGCCCACGTGCGCAGGCTCGCCCGCGAGAACGGGCTGCTCTTCCCGCCGGATCCCGGCGCTGCCGAGCAATCTCAGATCGGCGGCAACGTGGCCACGAACGCAGGCGGCCCGCACGCCTTCAAGTACGGCGTCACCGGGGACTGGGTGAACGGGGTCGAGGCGGTCGTCGCCCCCGGAGAGCTCGTCGCGGTCGGCGGCGCGATCCGCAAGGACGTCGCCGGCTACGACCTCAAGAGCCTGCTCGTCGGGTCGGAGGGAACGCTCGGGATCGTGACCTCGGTCTGGCTGAGCCTCGCCCCCGCGCCGGAGGCGGTCGCCCCAGTGGTCTCGCTGCACGCCGGCACCGCCGAGGGCTGCGAGGCGCTCGCGCGCGTGCTCGGCAGCGGTCTCCCGGTCGCGGCGCTCGAGTATCTCGACGCAGAGACCGTGCGCCGCTCGGCCGGCTCCTTCCCGGTTCCCCTCGGTTCCGGTTTTCTCGTTCTGGCCGAGGTCGACGGCTCCGCAGAGGAGGTCGCGCGCCTCCGCGAGGCCGTACTGGAGGCAGTCGGCGAGGACGCGCTCTCGGTCTGGGCGCCTGAGACCGCTGCCGAGGTCGCGTCGCTCTGGCGCTGGCGCGACGGCGTCTCGCTCGCCGTCCAGGTCGAGCGCGGCGGCAAGGTGAGCGAGGACATCGTCGTCCCGTTCGACCGCCTTGCCGAGGCGATCGAGGAGACGCTCGCGATCGGAGCGCGCAACGACCTCGCCGCGTGTAGCTGGGGGCACGCCGGCGACGGCAACCTCCACTCGACCTTCATGATCGACCCGGGCAACGAGGCAGAGCGTAGCCGCGCCGATAGAGCGGCCGAGGAGCTTTTCGACCTGGCGGTGCGGCTCGGCGGGAGCATCTCCGGCGAGCATGGCCTCGGTCTCGTCAAGGGCGGCCAGCTCGAGCGGCAGTGGAGCCCCGCGGCCTTCGCCCTCCACCGGTCGATCAAGTCCGTGTTCGATCCCAAGGGGCTGCTGAACCCCGGCAAGAAGCGCTGATTCCCGCGACCGTGGCTTTGAGCTCCCGGCGCCGCGGGCAGCTGTTCATCGCCGCAGCTGCGGTGGCGTGGTCGACCGCGGGCGGGCTGCAACGAGAACTCTCCCTCGACACGGCGACCCAGCTCGCTGGTCGCGCGTTCTTCGCCTTCGTCGCGCTGTCGATCTTCGTCGCCGTGAGGAACCGCGGCCGCACGATCGACGCATTCCGCTCGATTGGCATCGCCGGCCTCGGCGTGGCCGTCTGCACGGCGATCGCGTCGGGCTCGTTCATCGTCGCGCTGAATCAGGCAAGCGTCGCGAACGTCCTCTTCATGCAGGCTGTATCGCCGATCGCCGCGGCGCTGCTCGCCTGGATAGCGCTCGGCGAGTCGGTCACGAGAAGGGCGGGGATCGCGATGGCGGTAGCCCTGCTCGGAGTGGGCTTGATGGTCGGCGGCCCCGGGAGCGGGGGCGTGCTCGGCGTGGGTGCCTCGCTCGTGATGACGCTCGCCTTCGCGGTCGGCGTCGTGATCACCCGCCACCGGCGCGACGTCTCGATGGCGCCGGCGATCTGCCTCTCGCAGCTGCTCCTCGTCGTGGCGGTCGGGCCGTTCTCCCAGCCCACATCCGCGGGGGAGCGCGACCTTGTCCTCCTCGTGCTGCTCGGCGTCGGCCAGATGGGTCTCGGCCTCGTTCTCTTCACCATGGGCGCGAGGTTGATCGCCGCCTCCGAGGTCGCGCTGATTACGCTGCTGGAGGTCGTCCTCGGGCCGTTCTGGGCGTGGGTGGCCGTCTCGGAGACCCCGGCGCCGCTGACGGTCGTCGGCGGCGCGGTCGTGGTCGCCGCCGTCCTCCTGCAGACGACGGGAAAGACCGCGCCGCTCGGCCTCAGCCGCCCGCCAACGAACGTACGGCGGCCACGATCTCGGCCGGGCCAGGCAGCGTCGCCACTTCGAGATCCTTCTGGTAGGGGATCGGGTGCGAGGCGGCGCCGACCCGGGTGACCGGCGCGTCGAGATCCCAGAAGCAGTGTTGAGCCACATGCGCCGCGATCTCGGAGCCGAAGCCGCAGAACTGGACGGCCTCGTGCGCGACGATGAGCCGATGCGTCTTCGAGACCGACTCCGCGATCAGGCCGGTGTCGAGCGGGACGAGCGTGCGCGATCCTCCACGCGCTCATCGGTCTGACGTACTTCGGAGGAGGGCTGGATGCTGAAGAACCGAGTCGTACGGGTCACAGGAGCTGCGGGCGGCATCGACCGCGAGATCGCCGAGCGCTGCGCACCTCTCCCTCGCGGTCGAAGCCGGTCACCCGAGCGCCCTCGCGCGCCGCAGGGCCCGTGGGGCTTGCGGCCGACGTCGCCGACGCTGCGCTCTACCTCGCGAGCGACCAATCCGCGTACGTGAACGGCGTCGCACTGGCCGTCGGCGGCGGCTGGCTTGCCGAGAAGAGCTTTGCGGCGGGCGAGGCGGCAGCGTCGACCTTCCTCGCGGTGAGCGAGACGACGACGAGCCTCGATCGACGAGGCCAAGCTGATCCGGTAGCACGGGCGGCTCGGCTAGCCTGTCGTCCGCCCGGAGAGGTGTCCGAGCGGCCGAAGGAGCGCGACTGGAAATCGCGTACGCGTCGAAAGGCGTGTCGCGGGTTCAAATCCCGCCCTCTCCGCTTGTTTCGTGGTGCGCGGCCGGGAATCTGCGGAAGCAGATCCCGGCCGCGCGAAGACCTTTTCGGACAGGCCTTAGAGTTCTAGCCGCTCGTCGAGGCGACGACGAAGGCGGTGACGTCGGCGATCTGCTTGTCGTCGAGGTCGTCCTCGAAGGCCGGCATTGCGCCGGCGCCGTTGCGGACGCGCTGCTCGACGAGAGCGGCGTCGGGCTGCGACTCGTCGAGGTTCGGGCCGATGTTGCCCGAAGAGCCCGCCGCCTCGAGCGTATGGCAGCCGCCACAGCCGGCCGAGGCGAAGACGGCCTCCCCGGCCGCAGCATCCCCGGCGGCGCCGCCCGTCGCGGTGCCGGTCTCGGTCTCGCCTCCGGTCTCCGTCTCCGTGGTCGTCCCGGTTTGCGTCTCCTCCGGCTCGTCGCTCGTCTCGGTCACCTCGGCGCCGCCCGCCTCCTCGCTCTCCTTGGCGAAGACGACGACCGCCGCCAGCATGGCCACGAAGAGCAAGGTCGCCACCGCGAGGTAGGCGCCGAGCCGCCGGCCCGGGAAGTCCGGGTTCCGGCGAGGGAGCACGAACGACGAGACGAGCGCGAAGGCGATGAAGGCGAGCGCGACGAGCCCGAGCCCGATCTTCCCGTTCGTCGTGATCCCGAGCAACGACACCGCGCCGGAACCTACCACCCCATGACGCCACGGAGAGTCACTGGCGGTCGAGCGGCGCCATTGTCAGGCCGTGCGCCTCGAGCTGCGACCAGTAGTGCTCGGCCCGCTCGCGGTGGCCCGACCAGACGATCGCCCGGCCGGTCGAGTGGATCCGGTTCGCGAGCGTCATCCCCCGGTCGTAGCCGAGCCCGGGCAGCACGGACGAGAGCGCGAACGCGACCCCCTCGAAGGTGTTGTGGTCGTCGTTCAGGACGACGACGTTCCAGGGCGCGTCGAGGTCGCCGCCGGTGCCGCGACGGGCTCGCTCTCGCGGCGGAGTCTGGGTCGACGCGCTCATCGACGGAGACGTTAGACAATCGTTGTAGGGTTGACGGCCGTGACTCCGGACGAGCGGCTCGATCGGTATGCACGCCTCGCGGTCGAGGTCGGCGCGAACGTCGGCGAGGGACAGGTGCTCTTCATCAACTGCTTGGTCGAGCACGCGCCGCTTGCGCGCGCGATGGCCCGGGTCGCCTACGAGAGAGGGGCGCGCTACGTCGATGTCGAGTACGTCGATCAGCACGCGCGCCACGCGCGGATCGAGCACGCGCCCGAGGACACGCTCGACTGGTCGTCGCCGTGGGCGCTGGAGAAGGTCGACTACATCGCCGAGCAGCACGGAGCGCTGATCCAGATCGCCGGCGACCCGGAGCCCGAGCTCTTCGCCGATCTCGACGGCGCCCGGGTCGGCAAGACGCGGGCGAAGGAAGTGGCAGAGCGCTACCTCGGAACGATGAACAAGCGGCTGATGAACTGGTCGATCGTCGCGTATCCGAACGAGGGTTGGGCACGAACCGTCTTCGGCGAGCCCGATGTCGAGCGGCTCTGGGCCGCGGTCGCGGCTGCCACGAGGCTGGACGAGGCCGATCCGGTCGAGGCCTGGCGTCTGCACATCGAGAAGCTCGCGCAGCGGGCCGACGCGCTCACCGAGCGGCGATTCGACGCCATCCGCTTCCGCGGGCCCGGCACAGAGCTCACCGTCGGTCTCACCCCGCGGACCGTCTGGTGCACTGGCAAAGACGTCACGGTCGACGGTCGCGAGCACGTCGTCAACATGCCGACCGAGGAGGTCTTCACGAGCCCCGACCGTCGCCGCACGGAAGGCACCGTGCGCTCGACGACGCCGCTCGCGCTCGCCGGCACGGTCGTGCGCGATCTCGAGATCCGCTTCGAGGGCGGGCGAGCGGTCGAGGTGAGCGCCAGCTCGGGGGCCGACGTCGTCCGCGAGCAGATGCGCTCCGACGAGGGCGGGGCCATGCTTGGCGAGATCGCGCTCGTGGACGGCGATTCTCGCGTGGGCAAGACGGGTCTCGTCTTCCTGAACACGCTCTTCGACGAGAACGCCACCTGCCACATCGCCTACGGGTCGGGGATCCTGGAGGGGATCGAGCGCGGCGGCGAGGCGAGCGACGACGAGCTCGCCGCGCTTGGCTACAACACCTCGACGATCCACACCGACTTCATGATCGGCGGCCCGGACGTCGAGGTGGACGGGCTCGAGGAGGGCAGCAACGCCGTGCCGATCATCCGGGGCGAGCTGTGGCAACTCGGCTGACAGAGCACGCTGTGGCATTCCCGTACGTCCGCTACGAGCGGGCCGAGAGCGTGGCGCTGTCGGACGGGCTGCGCGCCCGGTTGAGTGAGACCCGATGACGGTCGAGCTGCCTCTGACCGGCGGCTGCGGCTGCAGCGCCGTGCGCTTCGAAGTCGACGCGCCCCTCGCCTCGGCGTCCTACTGCCATTGCACGCGCTGTCAGCGGCGCACGGGGACCGCTGCCTCCGCGAACGCTCGCACCCAGCAGGGCTCGTTTCGAATCGTCGCGGGCGAGGAGCACGTGCGCGCCTGGGCGCTCGGGGGCGGCTTCGAGAAGTCCTTCTGCGGTCTCTGCGGCTCGGCGCTCTTCAGCCGCGATCCGGAGAATCCCGAGACGATCGGCGTCCGCCTCGGCGCCTTCGACGGCGATCCCAGGATCCGCCCGCAGTGGCATCAGTTCGTCGCCTACGCGCCGCCGTGGGAGCCCCTCCCGGATGACGGCCTGCCTCGGTATCCGGAAGGACGCCCGGCCTAG
>JANDLU010000129.1 GCA_024330215.1 Candidatus Gaiellasilicea maunaloa | reverse complement strand
GCACCGGCCGGGTGCAGGCCCCTTTGGGGCCGGAGCCCGGACGGGGAGCGGCCTGGCGAGCCCAGACGGACGCACCGCCCGCGCAGATCGGTGGATCCAGGCTGAGCCGGTGCAGACGGGCAAAGTTCAGGGATTCCCACGTTTTCTCGCGGGCGGTGCCGGTCTAGCGTCGATCGTGTGCCGAGCTACCTCGTCGAGACGCTTCTCGCAGGCAGCCGCGCCGGCGAGCGCGGCGTTCGCGAGCGGCGGGCTCGCTCGGCGGCCGAGGAGCTGACGAGGCGGGGCACGACCGTCCGCTTCGACAACGCCATCCATGTACCGGAGGACGAGATCTGCTTCTTCGTCTTCGACGCGCCCTCGGGCTCGGCTGCCGCGCTCGCTGCGCAACATGCCGGTCTCGATCCGTACCGCGTCGTCGAGGCGGTCTCGTCGCGAAAGGAGAGCCAAGCGTGAGACGCACGAGGATCAGCACCAGACTGGCCGCAATGCTCCTCAGAGGACGAAGGTCTCGTCCGGAGGGAGAACACATGAAGGTTCGCTCGAAGTTCGCACTGCTCGTCGTCGCGCTCGCAGGCGTCGCGGCGCTCGTAGCCGGAAGCGTGTACGCGATCTCGATCGAGGTCCCGGCTCGCGGCACATTCGCGACTACGAAGGACAAGGTCGACCTCGCACACGGTGTCGCCCGGCTGATCGCCGAGCCGGCGGATGCCGCCGTCCAGAAGATCGTGCTCGAGCCAGGCGAGGGCCCGAACTGGCACACGCACGCGGGTCCCGTTACGGTGATCGTCAAGTCGGGGAACTTCACGTTCGTCGAGAGCAATCACTGCTCCGAGAGGACCTACACCGCGGGACAGGTCTTCGTCGACAAAGGGTTCGGGGAGGTGCATCGCGCCTACAACCCAGGCCCCGGGACGACGGAGGTCTGGGCCTTCTACGTCATCCCCAAGGGAGCCGGTCTGATCATCCCCTCGCCCGCACCGGAGTGCGCGGACTGAGCGGCGGCAAGCTGATCGCTCGCTGAGCGTCGGTCCGGGCCGCAGCTCGCGCGGCGGCCCGGACTGCCCGATCGATCATCCGGGTCCGGCCAAGCTTCGAGTACGACGACTAGCTACGGCCAGCGGCCGGGGCCGGGCTCGCCCGCCTCGGCCGCTTCCCATTCCGAGCGCGGCGGTGCAAAGAGATCGAGCACCGTCGCGCCGTCCGGGCCGGCCTCGGCGCGATGCGGTGTGTTCGAGGGGATCTCCCAGGTCTCGCCGGGGCCGAGCTCGCGTTCCTCGTCGCCGACGCGGAAGCGGATCGAGCCGCGCAGCACGATCCCGAGTTGCTCGTGCTCGTGGCTGTGCTCCTCGGCGATCGCGCCCGGCTCGAGCTCGACGACCGCGAGCGTCAGTCGCTCGCCATGGACTGCGCGCGCCGCGATCCCGGCCCAGACCTGCCGCGGCAGGATCGAGCGGACGTCGTCGAACGCGATCACCCGAGGGGAGGGAGGAACGTCGCCTCGCCGCGCTCCGGCGGCGCACCGTAGATGAACAGCCGCAACTCGTCGTCCCCGCGATTCGAGAGCTGGAGCGCCGTCCCGGGCCGGACGACGAGTACGCTTCCCTTCGCGAGCTCATACTGCTCCGGCTCGTTGCCCTCGCCCAGGTGGACTGTCAGCATCCCGGCGAGGACGACGAAGACCTCCTCCTGGATCGGGTCGATGTGGCGGCGGCCGACTGCGCCCGGCGGATAGCGGAAGAGGTTCGCGCGCGAGCGCGTCAGCCCCTCCGAGAGCTCGGCCGCGAGCCGCGCGTCGCCCTCGCGCCGCGGTTTCCACTCGAGCTCGTCCGCGTGGAAGATCGTGTAGTTGTCCACGCCGCGCAGCATCGCACGTCCGCATGTCCGCGCGCTCGGCGACGAGGCCGGACGCGGAGGGACAGGCCCTGGGACGCGCGTCTCGAACGGACAGGTCCGAGGGTCTGTCCCTCGAGTCCGCAGGTAGGTTGCCGGCCGTGCGCGTCCTCGTGATCGGAGCAGGTGGGGTGGGTGCGGCCCTCGCAGCCGTGGCGACCCGACGCGATTTCTTCGAGCGGATGACGTTCGCCGATGTCGACGAGGGCAGGGCGCGCGCAGCGGTCGAGCGGGAGGACGATCCGCGCTTCACGGCGACGTCGGTCGACGCGTCGGACGCGGCTTCGATCGCCGCGCTGGCTCGCGAGGAAGGGGCCGAGACGATCCTGAACGCGGTCGATCCTCGATTCAACGAGGCGATCTTCGCCGGCGCGTTCGACGCCGGCTGCACGTACCTCGACCTGGCGATGACGCTCTCGCAGCCGCATCCGGAGCGGCCCTACGAGGAGACCGGCGTCAAGCTCGGCGACCGTCAGTTCGACCGGGACGAGCACTGGCGCGAGCGCGGGCTGCTCGCGCTTGTCGGGATCGGCGTCGAGCCCGGTCTCTCCGACGTCTTCGCCCGCTTCGCCGCCGACGAGCTCTTCTCCGAGATCGACGAGGTCGCGATCCGCGACGGCGCGAATCTCGTCGTCGAGGGTTACGACTTCGCACCGACGTTCTCGATCTGGACGACGATCGAGGAGTGCCTCAACCCGCCGGTGATCTGGGAGCGGGAGCGCGGCTGGTTCACGACCCCGCCCTTCTCCGAGCCCGAGGTGTTCGCGTTCCCGGAAGGGATCGGTCCGGTCGAGTGCGTCAACGTCGAGCACGAGGAGGTGTTGCTCGTCCCGCGCTCCATCGACTGCCGTCGCGTCACCTTCAAGTACGGTCTCGGCGAGGAGTTCATCGAGGTGCTGAAAACGCTGCACAAGCTCGGGCTCGACTCGACGAGGCCGGTCCGCGTGCGCGGGGTCGAGGTTGCTCCGCGAGACGTCGTCGCCGCGGCGCTGCCCGATCCGGCCACGCTCGGCGACCGGATGCGCGGTAAGACCTGCGCCGGCACCTTTGTCACCGGCATCGGCATCGATGGCCGCCCGCGCGCGACCTACCTCTACCACGTGCTCGACAACGAGCACGCGATGGGGGAGTGGGGCCACCAGGCGGTCGTGCTCCAGACCGCGTTGAACCCGGTGGCGGCGCTCGAGCTCCTCGCTGCGGGCGTCTGGTCGGGCGAAGGCGTGCTTGGCCCGGAGGCGTTCCCGTCGCAGCCGTTCCTCGACCTGCTGGCCGACTACGGCGCCCCGCACGGGGTCGACGAACGCCCGGCCTGATCGTCAGGCGTCGGCCGGAAGGAGCCGGAAACGACGTGCCGTGCGAGAGAGGATGCATCGCTCGAAAGTGGCGCTCGTCGAAGGTCGCAATCTCCGTCGTTCCGAGACGACACGCCAGTGCGACGAGCGATGCATCGGCGAGGCTGACGCCGAGATCCGCATACTGCTCGGGGACTTGAACGGCCTGCCTCGTCGCCTGCGGCCACCAGTTGACGCCGTACGCGCCCGAGGTCAGGTCGCTGCGAAAGGCGGTGGCAGCAACTGCCCCGAGATGGCGTCGCGTCAGGTAGTCGATCTCGGCAAGCACCATCGGCGTCGTGATGAAGCCCTCATCGCTCGTCGCATGAAAGCTCGTTGCCTCCCGGTGTCGTCGATCCTCGCGATCGAGCAGTGCGTAGACGAAACTCGCGTCGACGATCAATCCTCGCCCATCCCGGCGAGGTATGCGTCGTGGTTGTCCGCAACGTCTCCCGGACCTTCGCCGACGCCAATCGCCGTGATCCGGGGCTGCTTCCGCACGCCGACCTCGCGTGCGACGGCACGACGGATGGCTTCCGCCTTCGAGATTCCGAGGACCTCGGCGCGGTGCTTGATCGCCGCGTCGAGCTCGGGCTCGAGGTAGATGCTCGTCTTCTTCACCCTGCCGGCGCTCATCCGTATTCGGCACGATAGGTTGTCGGCCGTGAGCGCAACCGTCACCGGGGCCGAGCAGGTCGAATGGAACCTCGAGGATCTCTACGAGAGCCCGGACGACCCGCGCCTGCAGCAGCACCTCGACGAGGCCTCCGCGGGCGCGACCGCCTTCCGCGAGCGCTACCGCGGCACGCTGGGCGAGCTATCCGGCCACGAGCTTGCCAACGCCGTCGCCGAGGCCGAGCGGCTGCGCTCGATCGCGACGCGGGTGGAGACCTACGCGCGCCTCCGGCTCGCGGCCGACTCGTCCGACCAGAGCCGCGGTGCGCTCGTCCAGAAGGTGCGCGAGCAGAACACGCAGATCGAGACCGAGCTCCTCTTCTTCGACCTCGAGTGGGCGGGTCTCGAGGACGAGGTCGCCGAGCGGCTGCTCGCCGAGCCCGCGCTCGAGCGCTACGCCTCGGTGCTGCGCTCCGAGCGACGCTATCGCCCGCACCTGCTCAGCGAGCCGGAGGAGAAGATCTCGGCCGAGAAGAGCCTCACCGGCGCGAATGCCTGGGGACGCCTCTTCAACGAGCTGCTGTCGGACCTCACCGTCTCGCTCGATGGCGAGAGCGTCTCGCTCGACACCGCGCTCGCGCAGCTCTCGCGCCTGACCGAGCAGAGCGAGCGGGCCGAAGTTGCCGAGGCGGTGACGGAGACGCTGCGCCCCGGCCTCCGAACGCGCGGCTACATCCTCAACACGATCCTCAGCGAGCGCGCGGTCGAGGATCGCCTGCGCGGCTACGAGAGCTGGATCTCCGCTCGCAATCTCGCGAACGAGATTTCCAACGAGGCGGCGCAGAGCCTGGTCGACACGATTGTCGACCGCTACGACATCCCGCGGCGCTTCTACGCGTTGAAAGCGCGGCTGCTCGACCTCCCGCGGCTCGCCGACTATGACCGCTTCGCGCCGCTCCAGGAGACGCCCGGGACGATTCCGTGGGAGGAGGCCCGCGCGCTCGTGCACGAATCGTTCGACGGCTTCTCACCGGTCGCGGGCGAGATCGTCGGCCGCTTCTTCGAGTGCGACTGGATCGACGCGCCGCCGCGCCCCGGCAAGATCCTCGGCGCCTTCTGCGCGACGCTCGTCCCGGACGTGCATCCGTATGTCCTCATGAACTACGCCGGCGAGCGCCGGAGCGTGCTCACGCTTGCACACGAGCTCGGTCACGGTCTCCACGGCGTGCTCGCGCAGGATCTCGGTCTGCTCAACGCATCGACTGCGCTGACACTCGCGGAGACGGCGTCGGTCTTCGCCGAGGCTCTCACGTTCGAGAAGCTGAGGGAGCGCGAGGAGGATCCCCGCGCCCGGCTCGACCTGCTCGTCGGCAGGATCGACGACACGATCGCGACCGTCTTCCGCCAGGTCGCGCTCAACCGGTTCGAGCACGCGATCCACACCGGGCGGCGCGACGAGGGCGAGCTCTCGGTCGATCGGGTCTCGGAGCTCTGGCGCGTCGAGCAGGAGCGCCTGCTCGGCGACTCCGTCGAGGTGACCGAGAACTACGGCCTCTGGTGGAGCTACGTGCCGCACTTCATCGCGGCGCCGGGCTACGTCTACGCGTACGCGTTCGGCTACCTCTTCTCGCTCGCGATCTACCGGCGCTACCAAGAGGAGGGCGACTCGCTCGTCGAGCCGTACCTCGACCTGCTGCGGGCCGGCGGCTCGGCGCCGCCGGCGGAGCTTGCGTCGCGGCTCGGGTTCGACCTCGGCGACTCCGGCTTCTGGGCGGCGGGCGTGGACGCGATCGGGGTGCTGGTGGACGAGGCGGAAGCGCTCGCGGCCGAGCTCGACGACACCAAGTAACAGACTGTTACTTGATCGGCTCGGGCGTTCTCGTGGTGGCGGCGACCGAGCGTGAGCTCGTTCCGGTGGATCGGGCGGAGCTGCTCGTCTGCGGGATCGGACCGGTTGAGGCGGCTGCGGCGACCGCTCGGGCGCTCGCGGAGCAGCGGCCGGCGGCGGTGCTCCACGTCGGCATTGCCGGTGCGCGGGACCTCCCGCCGCTCACCCTCGTGCTCGGCTCGGAAGCGATCTACTGCGACGCGACCGGGCCGCTCGTGCCGGCGTGCGCACTTCCGCATCCGGCGCTGCTGGCGCGGCTGCGGGCCGGGTTCCCAGAGGCGCACGTCGGGCCGATCGGGACGAGTGCCCGCGTCGGCGGCGGCAGCGTCGACGTCGAGGCGATGGAGGGCTTCGCCGTGTTGCGCGCGGCTGAGCTCGCAGGCGTTCCTGCGGTCGAGGCGCGCGTCGTCTCGAACGAGGTCGGCGAGCCGGACCGAGCGCTCTGGCGCTTCGACGATGCATTCGCGCGCCTCGCCGAGCTGCTGCCTCGGCTCGTGGCAGCCGCACGCCAGTAGCTTTCGCCCCCGTGGCCCGGCCGCGCTACCCGAAGCAGGACGTTCCGCTCCCGGCACCGTTGCCGCCCGAGACCCGCACGGTCGGCCAGCTCGTCGCCGAGACCATCCGCTTCTATGGCGATCGGTTCTGGACGGTCGTTCCACTCGGGCTTCCCGTGCTCGTCGTCAGCCAGATCACTGTCGGTCTCACGACGGCGTTGCAAGCGCTGGTGCTGGCAGCATGTGGGCCGCTGATGGCTGCGGCATACGTACGCGCTTCGATCCTCGTCGGCACGACGACGGTCTCACGAGGTGCCGCGGTCAGGGCGATTGCGATCGGCGCGTTGGTCTGGGTGCCCGCACCCTTCCTGACCCTGGTCTTCGTGCTTCCTGCGGTCGCCTGGCTCGCGCTCGTCGGGCTCGTCGTCCCCGTGTTGGCGCTCGAGCAGCCCACGGTTCGGGCAGCGTTCCGTCGCGCGATCGAGCTCGCGCGAGCCGACTACATCCATGCCCTCGGCTCGCTCGCGACGCTCGTCCTGGTCTTCGGTCTCGTTCGGCTGATGCTCGTGCTGCTGCTGCGCGACCTCGGCGACTCGGGTGAGCGGGCCGCGCTCGGTCTTGCCGACCTCGTCCTGTCGCCACTCCTCTTCGTCGGCGGCGCGATCCTCTACGTCGACCAGGCTGCCCGAGTACGATCGGGCCCCCGACCGAAGGAGCGGTAGATGCCGACGTACCTGATGTTGACGAAGCTCACCGCCCAGGGCGTGCAGACGCTGAAGGCGAACCCGGCACGGCTGCGCGAGGTCAACCGCGACGTCGAGGAGCTCGGCGCGAAGGTGCTCCACCAGTGGGCGACGATCGGCGAGTACGACTTCGTCAACATCGTCGAGGCGCCCGACGCCGCCACGATCGCAAAGGTCTCGCTCGCCCTCGGCGCCCGCGGCAGCGCGAAGCTGCAGTCGCTCGAGCTGCTCGAGGTCGACGCGCTGATCGCCTCGCTCGAGCGCTAGCGAAATCCAGGCTCGGCCGAGGCGGCCGGCAGCGGGCTCTCGGGCAACCCTGCGCGTGGCGAGCCGGTGTTGTACTCCTTCGGCGCCACGTCGTTCGGCCCGTCCGGATGGAAGAGCGACGCCAGGTGCTGGATCTGGCCACGGCCGGGCCCGAGCTCGAACTGGCCGCCGCCGTAGATCGCAATCTTGTGAGCCTCGCAGTAGTCGTAGAAGTCGAAGAGCCGTCGCACCGAGCCGAAGCGCGACGGCTTCGAGTTGAGGCAGACCGGCGCAAACAGGAGCGCCTCGACGTCCTCGACCGAGTGGATCGGGAAGTCCCAGGTGATCCGGTCGCGACGGAGCTCGAGCACCG
>JANDLU010000128.1 GCA_024330215.1 Candidatus Gaiellasilicea maunaloa | reverse complement strand
CAGCTTGCGGGAGTCAAGGACTTCCTGGGTGACCACACCAATCGACTCGCCGGCTTCACGAAAGAGCTCAACGGCCTCGCGTCGCGCTACCAGGAGCTGGCCGAGGCCGAGAACTTCGATCTCGAGGCGCTCTGGGCCGCGCGACCGGGCGAGGTGGCGCCGCTCCTGACAAGGATGAAGGCAGCCTGGGTCGAGGGCAACCCGTACTACGAGCGGGTCGAGGGGATCGTCGCGGGAACGCCTTCGCTCGCCGAGTACGACGTCATCCTCGACGCGGGCTCGAGCGCGGCGGAGGATCCCGAGAGCGCCGTCCCCTTCGACCTGACCCTCCCCGACGGCACGGAGCTCGAGCAGCCCGGGAACCTCTTCAACCTGACCGAGGGGGCGCTCTGGGGCACGCTTCCCGAGCAGCTCGGGCATCCCGGGACTCCCGCCGACCTGGATGGGGACGGAAAGGCCGAGTTCGGCGAGGTCCTGCCCGATCCCGGCCTTTTCCTGGCGGCGAGCGAGACTTTCGACAAGTACGCCAAGGAGCTCGACGCTGCCGGAAAAGAGTGGGATCCGACCCCCTCCGACGCCTTCACGGCGATCGTCGTGATGGTGCCGACGATGAGCGAGTACTTCGGCCAGTGGAAGGTTTCCCGCTTCGTCGCGGGCGAAGGCGCGAGCTCCGAATCGTTCAACGTCGTCTCCCGTCTCTCGGACATCCGCGACATCCTCACCGGCCTCGAGGTGATCTATGAGGGAGTCGAGCCCGCCATCGGACAGCTCGATCAAGCCAAAGCGGCCCAAACCGGACGCGAGTTGACCGACCTGCGCGCCTATATCGCCCAACTCTACGAGCAGGAGCAATCAGGGAAACGCTTCACCGCCGAGCAGGCCGACACGCTCGGAACCGAGGCGCAAGAGCGGGCGACCGCGATCGCGGGTCAGGTCTCGCAGACGGCGGCGGAGCTCGGTGTCGAAATCGAGCAGTAGCTTGCTCGGCACCCGCGCGCGGCTCGCGTCGCTCGTTGCGGTCCTCGCCGCGCTCGTTCTCGCGCCGACGGTGTGGCCGGCGAGCGATCCGCCCTGGAAGCTGGCGGCCGACCTCCGGACGCAACTCGCCGACGCGGAGCGGGCACTGCTCGTCGGGGAGGACGCCCAAGCGCGGGCACTCGTCCGGCAGGCGGCGCCGAGCGCGTCGCACCTCGCCGAGCTCCTCCGAGGGGAGGATCTGGGCAAGCAGTACCGCATGGTCGAGCGCGCTGCTGTCGCCGGCGACGAGGTGGAGCTCGCCGCCGCGCGGGCAGCGCTCCAGACCACAGTCCTCAGCGGCGCCTACCGGAAGGTGCTGGCAAGCATCGAGCGCGGTGAGATCGCTGAGGCCGAACGCTGGCTGCTCGTGCGCGAGTTCCGGCCGCCGACACGCTTCTCCCGACCGGGCGCGGACGCGACGCTCGCCCTCACCCTGGTCGCAGCCGGGAAGGGCTCGGCGAAGGAGGCCCTCGCCGCCGTCCGCGCGGACTACCTCGACACCTACCAGGCTCGCCTCCGGACTGCGCTCGAGAGCGCCGATCGGGCGCTCGAGCGCGGCTTTCCCTCCCGCCTGGCCGCCGAGAGCGCGCGTGCCCGTGGCTACTTCGCCGTCCTCGAGCCGTCCTTTCGGCGACAACGTGGCCCCGCCGCATCTGAGCGAGTTGGCGCCGACTTCGACCGACTCGTGCGGGCAGCGCTCGACCAAGACGAGGTCGCCTATTCCGAAGCCCGTGCGGCGGTCGAGCGTGCCCTCGCGGGCTTCCGGGCGGCGCCGCTCGCCCGGGAGGAGGAGATCCGCCGAGCCGGTCAGTTCCTGCGCTTCCTCGCGCTCGTGCCGATCGAGTACGGGCGCGGGGTCGCCGACGGGCACGTGACGGTCCCGTTCGAGATCCAGGAAGCGGTCACCTTCCGCGACGGCGCAGCTCAAGCGTTCGCCGACCTCGAAAGCGTGCTCGCCAAGCGGGATCCCGCAGCGGTGCGCCGGATCGAGGAGCTGATTGCCGCGATCGGTGAGGAGCTCGCCGCCGCTTCCCAGGGCCGAGCCGTCGCGGCCGAGGAGGCCGTGGAGGCAAAGACGAGCGAGGCGCTCGAGCTCGCCGAGGGAGCCTTCCCCGAGGAGTGGCAGGACGCCGGCGCGACCGCCGACTTCGACGTGATCCGCACCTCGCTCGACCGGGTCGTCGCCGCGGTCCGCGCCGGGGAGTACGGGACAGCCGAGCAAGCGCGGCTCGAGGCCTACGCGTTCTTCGAGTTCGGTCCCGAGCAGCGGCTGCGCGGCCTCGCCCCCGACCTCTTCGTCCGCACCGAGAGTCTCTTCTGGTACGGCGCCGACGGCTTCCCCGGGCTCGCGCAGCTGATCCGAAGGAAGGCCGCACCCGAAGACGTCGTGGCGACGCGGGAAGCGCTCGACACAGCACTCGCCGACTCGGAAGCCGCTGTCGGCGCCGGGCCCACCTCCGCCGCGGCCGTCGTGACCAACACCGCGATCATCGTCTTCCGGGAAGGACTCGAGGCGGTGCTCATCCTCGCAGCCCTCACCGCGGGACTGGTCGGCGCACGGCGGCGACTGCGCCGACCGCTCTTCGTTGGAGCCGCCGCTGCGCTTCTCGCCTCCGTCGCCACCTTCATCGTCGCCAAGACGATCCTCTCGTCCCTTGTCCGCTACGGGGAGAAGCTCGAGGCGATCGTCTCGCTCGTCGCCATCGCCGTCCTCCTGCTGATCCTCAACTGGTTCTTCCATCGCGTCTACTGGGCCGATCACCTCGCCGGGCTGCACGGGCGCAAGAAGCGCATCCTCAAAGGCGCCGGATTCTCGGCCGCCGCAGCCCAGTTCGCCGGCCTCGCCACGCTCGGCTTCACCGCCGTCTACCGGGAAGGGTTCGAGACCGTCCTCTTCCTGCAGGCGCTCGCGCTCGAGGCGGGGGCGACCAGCGTCATCGAAGGAGCCGCGCTCGGGGCCGTCGGCGTCGCCGCAGTCGGCGTGCTCACGATCGCCCTGCAACGGAAGCTCCCCCACAAGCGGATGCTCGAGCTCACCGCCGTCCTGATCCTCGGGGTGCTCGTGATCATGGTCGGCAAGACGATCCAGGTCTGCCAGGTCGTCGGCTGGCTCCCGGTACACCCGATCGGCGACCTCCGCCTGCCCTACTGGGCCGGGCTCTGGTTCGGCATCTTCCCCACCTGGGAGGGCGTCGCGGCTCAGCTCGGCGCGGCCGTGTTCGTGATCGGAAGCTACGCCGCGGCGGAATGGCTCCGCGCGAGGCGACGTCATACCCGGCTTCGCGCGACTGTGCGGCGGGCGCCCAGTCCATCACGAGCGTTGCCTGGTATCGAGGCCTCAAGTGTCAGTCGTAACGGGAACGACGCGGATGGACGAGCTGGTCTCGAGGGGACGCTCGAGCGGCGTGCACGTCCGCTCGCCGCAAACACCGGTCGGAGGCGATGACTCCAAGTCTCGTCGTTCCTGTGGCGCAGCCGTCTCAGCGCCTGACGGGATTCAGTGTGGTAGTCCTGGCCCGGTTATGGCCCAAACGTTCTAGATCGGTTGGTTTCTCGTTCGCCCATCCGTCTAGGTTGACCGCTCGAGAACGGCACGGTTGACCGGAATTGATGCCGACTGACCTCGAGAGTCGCGAGCCACGCACCAGCTCGACAAGCTGGCGGTCACCAGAGCGCAAGACCCGGCATCAGGCGGACTCCCGGGCTGGCGGCGCCTCCTGGTTTCCAACCCTAGGTGTCCCGCTAGCCCATGTCTTTCAGCGTGCGGACCTCCGCTGATTCGTACGCGGCGGAGGCTCAGGCGGCGCTAGCGTGCTGCCCCGCGGAGGCTGCGGAAGATCAACCCTGGTTCGATGGGGCTTCAAGATCCCAGGCGGCGTTCGCCCTGGGCTAACGGTCGCCTCGAGAGCGAAGCTCGGCGACGAGGCGCGCAGCTGCTCGACTGCCTCGATAGATCGCCGACGGAAGGGCGTCGAGGCGCCTGACAGCGGTTCGGATCTCCGAGCGCCGTTTCCGTGGCCGAGCGACCGCCTGGGTCCCTGGGTTGAGGGCCGGTAACGCGCGGCTTCAGCTGTCGCCTAGTTGACAAACATCGGCGACAGGCTTACATTGTCGCCGAGTAGATTGCCAGGATCTAACGTGCCACCGCCGTTGTGGACTACGTAGCCCTTATCGCCCGGTTCCTGCTCGCCGTCGTCTTCGTGCTCGCCGGGCTGGCCAAGCTTCGTCGCTCCGATGACTTCGCCCGTGCGATCACTGGGTACGAGTTGCTTCCGCAGTCTCTTGTCCCGGCAGTTGCTGCCTGGTTGCCGCGGCTTGAGGTCGCGGTCGGCGGCCTCCTGCTCGTCGGTCTTCTGACTGTTCCGGCGGCCGTTGTGCTTGCGGCTGCACTCGTCGCGTTCGCCGCGTCGGTTGGGATTGCGCTAGCCCGCGGACGCGAGATCGATTGCGGCTGTTTCGGGACGGTTGCTCCCACGCGAATCACCTGGTGGACGCTCGGGCGCAACATCGTCCTTCTGGCCGCGGCGATTCTGGTCATCTCTTCTCCGCCGACGGCGCTCGCGTTCGAATCGGTCATGAGCGGCGCCTCGAGCTCGCCGGCGTCTGCGGAAGCGGGCGCCGTGCTCGTCGCGACCACCGTCACCCTCGCGGGACTCGCGCTGATGGGCGAAGCCCGTCGCGTGGGGGCGTTGGCGGCTCTACTTGCCCGGAAGGACTATGGAGCTGAGCGAGGCGCCCAGACATGAGCGGCGCCTGGATCGCGGCTATCGTCGCCCTCTGGATCGTCGTCGGCCTCATCGCACTCGTCCTGCTCGGCGTGCTTCGGCGAACGGCTTACGTGCTGGAGCGAGTCGAATCACAGCTGACTGACGCGGCTGGGGCTACGGTCGGAGCGCCTATCGGGGCTGGGATCGCCGAGCACGAGTTGCACGAAGAGAACGGGGAGCTCGTCTATTTCACGGATCTGCTCGGCGCCCCGGCGCTCTACCTGTTCATGAGCGTGTCCTGCGAACCTTGCCACACTCTGGCGCCGCAACTCGAGGAGATTCGTCACACGCCGGACGCGATTCCGCTGCGAATCGTCATGCAGGGCGAGTCGGACGACTCGGAAGCTCTCGAGCTCCCCTCCTGGGCCCAAGTGCTCTTTGACGCGAACGGTGAGTCAGCGCGCGCATTTCGTTATCCGGCGACGCCTCAGGTGTTCGCGCTCGACGAACGCGGCATCGTCATCGACTCGCTCGTGCCGGGCTCTGCGGAGTCATTCAACCGGCTTCATGCTCGTTTGAAGGGAGGTGATCGGACGGCGAACGACGGTGCTGCGGCTGTCCTTACACGCGGGTGAGAAGGAAGGAACATGGAACCTGACGAGACGCAGTCAACAAGAGGTGGCTTCCTTCGTCGGTTGGGCACGTTCGCCGCGGTCGGATTGGGCGTAGCGGCGCTGCCGGCGACTGCTCGCGCTCAGAGCGGCCAGTGCTGCAAGAGCGGGGATACGTGCGAGGGAAGCAAGTTCACCTACAACTGCGAGGGTTGTGGGTTCAGCTGCAGCTACTGCCTCCCCGACAGAGGTAACTGCTTCAGTAGCCCATGCCCTTGCGGGTAGGCGCAGAACCGGTCGATCTGTACGTGCCGCGGCGGGCGGAGACATCTGCCTGCCGCGGCACGGCTGACGTCGCGATCATGGTCAGATGATTCGACTCGTCGTAGCTCAGTTGCGTCAAGCAACGGGACGGACGTGGGCGCTCACGATCGCCTTGCTCGCCGCCTCGCTGAGCTTCGTCTTGCTGGCTTCGGCGGCGAAGACCTCAGACGTGCGGCTGCGCGGCTCCGTCGAGGCCGCGTTTCGCCCCGCCTACGACATCCTCGTCCGTCCGAGCGGTTCGTTCACCGAAACCGAGAAGAGAGATGGCCTCGTCCGCGACAACTATCTGAGCGGCCTGTTCGGTGGGATCTCTCTAGAACAGTGGGAGACGATCAAGGCTCTGCGCGCGGTTGAGGTCGCGGCGCCGATTGCGAACGTCGGTTTCGTGCTGGCGGCCGGCGTGTTACGCGTCGGGCTCGACGAGCAGCTCACCGACGACAACGTGCAAGTCTTCCGTGTCAAGCGCACGTTCGAAGCGCACGGCGGTCGTTCTCGGTACGCCGACGGCGAGAGCTACGTCTACTACACGCGCAACGGCATCTTCGAGTACGGCGAGGGCGGGATCGGCGAGGTGCTTCCCAGCGGCGAGCGGCTGCTCGTCTGCCTCGGACTTACGAATTCCAGCCCACCGAGAGACGATCCGTTCGACCGAACGCCGGGGATCGCGTGCTACTCAGAACTATCGCCCGGGCAGGGAACAGACAACAACGCACGGTATGTCCCCGACATCTACCCGCTCGGCAAGGTCGGGTGGGTCGCCGCGCTCAAGTTTCCGATGCTCCTTGCGGCTATCGACCCGATTGAGGAGGCGAAGCTCGTCGGGCTCGACAGCGCGCTCGTCGCCGGCCGCTATCTGCGGCGAGACGATCGGGCGACGATTCGGCTTTCGCCGAGCGGGACCGTTGGCTCTCGCTCGGTTCCGGTGCTCGCCAGCGCGCAGACATATGTGGACGAGCGGCTGGTGCTCGAGATCGAACAGCTGCGCGTGCCTGCGGGCGTCAACGTGCCCAAGAGGCTCGCGTCCCGCGAGGCGTACTCGTTCCTCACGCGGCTGCCGGGCCGAGTCGTCGACCGTCGAGTGATCGGCGCCCGCAGGCTCTACGAGCCGCTGGTGCGAGGATCCCGGTTCCAGTCGTTCAACTACTGGATCGCCGGCGATGTCGAGTATCGTCCCGGCGCGCAGACGCCGCTACGCCCGAAGGCGACGACGAACTCGCACGAGATCTGGAAGAGCCCCTTCTTCGGGCTCGGCGGCTCCGAGTACGAGCCGGCGCCTGCCGCGAACGCCGACGTCCAGTTCCGCAAGCTGAAGCCGCACACGGGATCGCACATCATTGTGGGTGACGTGATTCGCACGCCGGAGCTCCGAATCGTCGGCCGGTACGACCCCGGCCGCTTGCCCGGGTTCAATCCGCTGTCGCGGGTGCCATTGGAGACCTACTACCCGCCGCTGCTCGAGCCGGGCGACGAGGCGGCCGAGGAGGCGCTCGGCGGCCGGGCGCTGGGACCGTCACAGAACCTCGGCGACTACGTGCAGCAGCCGCCGCTCTTGCTGACGACGCTGGAGGGAATGCGTCCGTTCCTGAACCCGGTGTTCTTCAAGGGGGCGAAGGGGCGAGCGAAGGCGCCGATCAGCGCGATTCGGGTGCGTGTCGCGGGCGTCACGGGGCCTGACGAGCTGAGCTTGGCGCGGATCCGCTTGGCTGCGCTCGCGATTCGCGAGCGGACGGGGTTGGACGTGGACATCACGGCCGGCTCGTCGCCGCGGAAGCTGCTCGTCGAGTTGCCGCCGGGCAAGTTCGGGCGACCGCGGCTGCTCCTGGAGGAGGGCTGGGTGAAGAAAGGCGTCTCGGTGACATTTTTGCGCGCGGCGGATCGCAAGAGCATTGCGTTGGCGGGGCTGATCCTCTTGGCCTGCGGCTTCTTCGTCGGCCACGGCGCCTACGCGGCGGTGCGGAGTCGGCGACGGGAGATCGGGACGCTCGTCTGCGTGGGTTGGCCGCGGCGCTCGATCTTCGGGCTCGTCTTGGCGGAGCTCGCGCTTGTCGGCTGCGTGGCTGGCGTCGTCGGCGCCGCGATTCCGGACCCGGTCGCGGCGTTGCTCTCGTTAGAGTTGTAGCTTCTCCAGGCGGTGCGGGTGGTGCCGACGGCGCTCGTGCTCGCGCT
>JANDLU010000127.1 GCA_024330215.1 Candidatus Gaiellasilicea maunaloa | reverse complement strand
CGCCGCGGCCGCCGGCCGAAGTCGGCGACTGCTTAGAGACAGGGGAACGGCGGCGGGGCGAGCCCGCCGGAATCCCGCTCTTTGCTGGAACTTCCCTGCTTTCGAGCGGGAAAGCCGTCGAACGGCCGGACTAGGATGGGTGGATGGCTCTCGCCCTCGTCGTGGGTCCGGCGAAGGCCGGCAAGATCGCGCGGTTGCTTGCCGCGTATCTCGACGCGATCGAGCGCGACCCGGTTCTGATCGTCCCGAACGCGGCCGACGTCGAGCGGGTCGAGCGCGACCTGCTCCGGCGGTCGGGAGCGCTCCTGTCGGGCTCGATCGGCACCTTCGACGACCTCTTCCGGGAGCTCGTGCGCGGCGCAGCCGACGTCCGCCCGGTCGCAGGTGAGGCGCAGCAGACCATGCTCGTGCGGCGCGCCCTGGCTCGGACGACGCTGAACGGGCTCGGCCGCTCGGCGCAATTCGGCGGCTTCGCGGATGCGCTCCTCGCTGTGCTCCGCGAGCTCGAGTCCGGCCTGCTCGACCCCGCGCAGCTCGACGGCGACCTCGCGGTGCTCTACGCCGCCTATCGGGCCGAGCTCGACGAGCTCGGCCTGTGGGATCGCGACGTCCTCCGCCGGCGCGCGGTCGAGCGCCTCGGCAGCGAGCTCGAGGCATGGGACGGCCGTCCGGTCTTCGCGTACGGGTTCGAGGATCTGACCGGCGTCGAGTGGGCGCTCCTCGAGAACCTCGCCGGCCGCGCAGAGGTGACCGTCTCGCTCCCGTACGAGCCGGGTCGACCGGCGTTTGCCTCGCTCCAGCGGACGGTCGAGGATCTCGCCGCGCTGGCGGGTGGGCGGATCGAGGAGCTACCGGCCCGCTCGGGAGAGTACGGACACCCGGCGATCGCCCACGTCGAGCGGTTCCTCTTCGCGGACGAGCCGCCGCCCGGTCCGGAGCTCGCGGGCGCGATTCGCTTCTTCGAGGGCGCCGGGGCGCGCGGTGTGCTCGAGCTCGTCTCCGAGGAGATTCGCGAGCTCGCCGCCGCCGGCACACCGCTGCATGAGATCGCGCTCGTCGTTCCCTCGCTCGAGCGTTGGCGCGCCCCGGTCGAGACCGTGCTCGGAACGCTCGAGATCCCCTTCGCCGTCGAAGGGCGCGTGCGCCTCGGCCAGACGCCTTTCGGCCACTCGCTGCTCGCCCTTCTCCGCTTCGCCTGGCAGGGCGGGGGTCGCCGAGACCTCTACGCCTTCCTGCGCTCTCCCTTCTCCGGCTTCGGCCGCGCCAACGTCGATTTCCTCGAGGGCCGCCTACGCGGTCGAGCCGTCTCGGAGGGAGCGCTCGTCGAGGACGAGACGAACCGGCTGCGAGACGGGCAGCCGATCCCGGCCCTGGAAGCGCTGCGGAGCGCGACGGGCCCGGTCGCCGGCGTCAGGCGTCTCGCCAGGGCGATGGCCCGAGCCGCATACGGGCTCGAAGCCCCGCCCGTGACCCTTGCAGCGCAGCGGGACCTGCGTGCCTACGACGCGGTCGCGCGCCTCCTCGACGAGCTCGAAGGGTGGATCGCCGTGGGCGGTGAGCTGAGCCCCGACGAGACACTGGCGGCCCTCGAGCGGTCGGAGGTGCGGCTCGAGCGAGTCGCTGAGACGGGCCGCGTCGCGATCCTCGACCTCTCGCGGGCCCGGACGCGCCGGTTCGACTCGGTGTTCGTGCTCGGCTTGGAGGAGGGAAGCCTGCCGCGACGAGGCCGGGCCTCGCCCTTCCTGGACGACGAGGTGCGGAGCGAGCTCGACGGCTGGACGAGGGCCAGGCTGACGCGGCCAGACCCGGTCTCGCGCGACCGCTATCTCTTCTACACCGCGTGCACCCGCGCGACCCGGAGGCTCACGCTCGTCCGCGAGGCTGCGACCGACGAGGGCAGCCCACGCGAGGCGAGCCCGTTCTGGGACGAGCTCGCCGGGCTCTTCGAGCCCGGCGACGTCGCGCGCTGGACGCGACGCCGCTCTCTCTCCCAGCTCACGTGGTCGCTCGAGGCCGCCCCTTCCGAGCGCGAGCGCCTACGCGCGCTCGCGCAGCTCGCGGCCGGCGAGCCCTCGGAGGCCGAGTCGTTGGCCGCCGCGAACGGCTGGGAGCGTCGCCTCGACCGGGCGCGGCGAGCGTTCACGCGGTCGACCCGGCTCACGCATCCACGCGTGCTCGGGGAGCTCTCGGCGAAGTCGACGTTCAACGTCACCGAGCTCGAGCGCTTCGCCGACTGCTCCTCGGCGTGGTTCTTCGAGCGCCTGATCGACCCGCACACGATCGACCGTCGCGTCGATGCGATGTTGCGAGGCTCGGTGGCGCATACGACGCTGCACCGCTTCTACGCCGGCCTGCCGAAGGAGGTCGGCTCCGACCGCGTCGAGGAGTCGCGGCTCGACCGCTCGCTCGAGTTCCTCGGCGAGTGCCTCGACGGCGCACTCGGTGGGGTGCGGATGGAGATGACCGAGCTCGAGCGACGCGAGCTCGAGCAGAGCCTCCGGCGCGATCTCGAACAGCTCGTCCGCGACGAGGCGAAGCTAGAGCTCCCGCTCCTGCCGCGCCGGTTCGAGGTCAGCTTCGGCTCCGACCGCTCCGCGCCCGAGCTCCAGCGCGGACTCGACCTCGGGGACGGCATCTCGCTCTCCGGCAAGATCGATCGCATCGATGTCGATCCGGGCAGCGCCCGCGGGATCGTGCAGGACTACAAGTCCGGGCGCACCGGTCACTCGGCGGTCGAGATCGAGAAGG
Organism: Candidatus Gaiellasilicea maunaloa; assembly: GCA_024330215.1. Classification (GTDB taxonomy): domain Bacteria; phylum Actinomycetota; class Thermoleophilia; order Gaiellales; family Gaiellaceae; genus Gaiellasilicea; species Gaiellasilicea maunaloa. The sequence continues at coordinate 5,113 of JANDLU010000127.1, read as the reverse complement.
AGCTTCGACTCCAGATCCCGCTCTACATGCTCGTCCTCCGCGACCTCGTCGGGATCGAGCCGCTCGGCGGTCTCTATCGGCCGCTCGCCGGGGAGCGGCGCGCTCGCGGGCTGCTGCGCCTGGAGGCGAAGGACGACGGCATTCCCGGCTTTGCGAAGCACGACTATCTCGACGAGGATGCGTTCTGGGACCGCGTCGAGGGCGCCCGCGAGCTGGCGCGCGGCTTCGCGCAGCGGATCCAGGCCGGTGACGTCCTGCACGACCCGAAGGGCGGCGAGTGTCCGGCGTGGTGCGACCTCTGGCGGATGTGTCGGATCAGACGCGCATGAGGACGAACGAGCAACAGAGAGCCGCGATCGCCGCGCGCGGGCAGGTCTTCGTCTCCGCCGGCGCAGGGACCGGCAAGACGACGGTGCTCGTCGAGCGCTTCGTGGAGGCGGTGTGCGAGCGCGGGCTCGATGTCGAGTCGCTGCTCGTGATCACCTACACCGAGCGTGCCGCGGGCGAGCTGCTCGGCCGGATCCGGGCGCGCCTGAACGAGCTCGGCCGGCCCGATCTCGCACGCTCGCTCGACGGCGCCTGGATCTCGACGATTCACGGCTTCTGCATGAGGCTCTTGAAGGCGCATCCCTTCGCAGCGGGGCTCGATCCCCGCTTTCGGATCCTCGACGAGAGCCAGGGCCGCGTAGTCCGGGGCGAGGCGTTCGAGGCGGCGCTCGGCGCGTTCTGCTCGTCGGAGCGACCGGAGCGGCTGCAGCTCCTGGCGACGTACGGCGCCTCGGGCCTGCGCCGGATGCTGACGAGCGTCTACGAGACCCTGCGCTCGGCGGGACGGGAGCTGGAGCTCGAGCTTGGGCGGCGGCCCGGCCTCGACGCTCGGCTCGTCGAGCTCGCCGAGGCCGCGCGCTGCCTCGGCGAGGACGCAGGCGCGACCGAGCTCGCACGCGCGGCGGCCACGCAGGCGGTCAGCCTGACGGCGGCCCCGCAGCCCCCGGAGCGCCTACTCGACCTGAGCGGCTTGCGGGCGCAGGGCGAGCGGGCGGCGAGTTACGAGGAGGCCCGCAAGGCCGTCGAGCAGGCGGCGCTCGACGAGCTCGCCCTCCGCGACCGAGTGCTCCTGCAGGAACTCCTGCGCGGCTTCGCCGAGGCGTACGCTGAGGCGAAGGATCGCGAGTCGGCGCTCGACTTCGAGGATCTCCAGTTGCGCGCTCGCGAGCTACTGACGGAGCGCCCGGACCTGCGCGAGCGCGAGCAGCTGCGCTTCCGCTCGATCATGGTCGACGAGTTCCAGGATACGAACCGCCTGCAATGTGAGCTCGTCGACCAGCTCACTGGGCCCGGGACCGAGGTCTTCTTCGTCGGCGACGAGTTCCAGTCGATCTACGGGTTCCGGCACGCCGACGTCCAGGTCTTCCGCGAGCGACGTGCCGCAGCCGAGACGCTGCTCCCGCTGACCCGCAACTACCGCTCCCGGCCGGAGGTGCTCCGCGTCGTCAACCACCTCTTCGCGGCCGAGTTCGGGGACGAGTTCCAGGAGCTGGCGGCCTCGGGCGAGTTCGTCGATCCCGTCTTCGGTACCCCGGTCGAGCTGCTCGTCACCGACAAGTCCGCCTACGAGGACACCGGGCTGCACTGGCGCCGCGCCGAGGCGAAGCACGTCGCGCAGCGTGTCCAGGAGGTCGTCGCCAGCGGCGCCGCCAGCGCGGGGGAGATCGTGCTTCTCTTCGCTGCCGGTACCGATGCAGAGTGGTACGAGGAGGAGCTGCGCGCGGCCGGCCTGCCCACCTACCGCGCGACCGGCCGCGGCTACTTCGGCCAGCAGCAGGTCGTCGACCTGCTCTCCTATCTGCGCCTCCTGCACAACCGCTACGACGACGAGGCGCTCGTGACGGTGCTCGCGTCGCCGTTCGTCGGCGTCTCGAACGACGCGCTGCTGCTCGTTCGTCGCGCGGCCGGCCGCCGGCCGATCTTCACCGGGATCGAGCGCACGGTGCCGCAGGGGCTCACCGATCGCGACGAGCGGCTGCTGCGCGCGTTTCGGCAGCGTTTCGACCGGCTTGCGGAGGCATCCGCCCGGCTCTCGCTCGAGCGGCTCTGCGAGCGGATCGTAGGCGATCACGACTACGACCTCGCGGTGCTTGCGCAGTGGGACGGCCGCCGCCGCTATGCCAACCTGCGCAAGCTCGCCCGGCTCGCCCGCTCCTACGAGGAGCTGCGCGGGCCGGACGTCGAGGGCTTCGTTCGCTTCGTCTCGGAACAGGAGGCGGTCGGAGCCGGCGAGCGCGACGCCGCGGCCGAGGAAGAGGGAGCGGACGCGGTCAGGCTGCTCACGATTCACTCCGCCAAGGGCCTCGAGTTCAAGGTCGTCGTGGTCGCGGACGCAGGCCGCGACCGAAACGCACCCGGTGCCGACGAGATCCTCTGTCTTGCCGACGGGCGCTTCGGCTTCCGGGTCGCCGACCCGACGACGGGTATCCGCTACGCCGCGTTCGGCTACGACGATGTGCGCGAGGTTCGGAAGGCCGAGGAAGAGGCGGAGCGGTTGCGCCTCTACTACGTGGCGATGACGCGAGCGATCGATCGGCTGATCGTCTCGGGCTCGATCGACCCGCGGCGAAAGGCCGACGAGAGGACGCCGATCGGCTGGGTCCTGAATCGACTCGAATGTGCTGAGGAGGCTGCCGCCGCGACTGGGCCGGTCGAGCTCGAGCGCGAGGGTGCGCGCGTTCTGCTCAGGGTCGATCGCGGGGCGGTGGCAGAGCCCGCGCCGGCGCCGGCGGAGGAGTCGTTCGCCGACGAGACCGGGCAGCTCGCGCTCTTCTCGCCCGAGAACGCGCCGCCCCTCCCTCCGCTCGCTCCCGCGCTGGCTCCGATCTTGCCGCTTCCGATGCCGCCGCTCCACGACGTCAAGAGGCTCTCGTACAGCGCGCTCGCCCTGTTCGAGCGCTGCTCCTATCGCTACTACGCCGAGCGCGTCGTCGGAATGCGGCCGGCAGACGCGAGCGGCGCGCTACCCGGCTCCACCGGCCTTGCGGCAACCGAGATCGGCGATGCGGTGCACAGGCTGCTGGAGCTCGTCGAGCTCCCGACGCCCGGGCTGCCGGACATCGAGCGCGTACGCGCGTGGTATCCGGGAGTGACCGACGAGGAGCTGGAGCGGATCGTGGGATTCGTCGCGGCGTACTGCGAATCAGAGCTCGCGGGACGGATCGCCGGGCTCTCCGGTGCGCAGCCCGAGCGCCCATTCGCATTCGAGCACGATGGCGTTCTCCTGCACGGGCGGCTCGACGTGCTCCAGCGCGAGGGATTGCGGGCACTCGTCCTCGACTACAAGACGAACTCGCTGGCCGAGGGCAGCCCGGAGGAGATCGTCGAGGCCGACTACCGCCTGCAGCGGCTCGTCTACGCGCTTGCATGCTTCCGTGCCGGCGCGGAGGAGGTAGAGGTCGTCTATCACTTTCTCGAGCGGCCCGACGCCGTCGTCAGCCGGACGTTCGGGCGCGAGGAGCTGCCTGAGCTCGAGGTTGAGCTCTCCGAGGCGATCGCCCGTATCCGCGCGGGCGAGTTCGTGCCGTCGCCGAGCGAGTTCGTCTGCGCCGATTGTCCGGCGCTCGACGTCGTCTGTGCCGGGCCACGGCTGCGCAGCGCCCCGCGGCGACCGGTCGCGCTCGCCGCAGCCACGTCGTAGTGCGCGTCGCGGCTCTCTACGACGTCCATGGCAATCTGCCCGCCCTCGAGGCGGTGCTGGCCGAGGTCGATGCCGCCGGCGTGGACGCGATCGTCTGCGGCGGCGACGTGGCGGCAGGGCCGTTCCCGGTCGAGTGTCTCGAGCTGCTTCGTGCCCGCGAAGCGGTCTTCATCCGCGGCAACGCCGACCGCGAGCTCTCACCCTGGCTGCTGGAACAGCTATCGCCCGCCGAGCGGGGGTTCCTCGCCGAGCTCCCGCACGTCGGCTCTCTCGACGGCGTTCTCTACTGCCACGGCTCACCGAGGAGCGACGACGAGATCCTCACGCGCGTCTCGCCCGACGAGCGCTTCCGGGCGGCGCTTGCCGCGGTCGAGGCGAAGCTCGTCGTCGGAGGGCACACGCACGTCCAGTTCGAGCGAGACGTCGACGGCGCCCGGTTCGTCAACGCGGGGAGCGTGGGGATGCCGTATGAGGGACGCCCGGGCGCATTCTGGGCGCTCGTCAGCGACGAGCTGGTCGAGCTCCGGCGGACTCCGTATGCGCTCGACGCGGCGGTCGCCGCGATCCGCGCCACCGGGTACCCCGGTACGGACGATCTCTGCTCGACGCTCCTCGACCCAGAAAGCCCGGACGAGGCGTCTGCGTACTTCGAGAGCCTTGTCTCGTAGCTTCGTCGGGGAGGCTCGCAGGAACGTCGGACGCAGGCGCGATCGGATCCGCCCGATCATCCACCTGCTCGCCGAGGCCCACCCGGACGCGACGATCGCGCTGCGTTTTCGGAGCGAGCTCGAGCTGCTCTTCTCCGTGATCCTCTCCGCCCAAACCACGGACGTCAACGTGAATCGCGTCACCGAGCGACTGTTCGAGAAGTATCGGCGACCGGAGGATTACCTGGCGGTGCCGCAGGAGGAGCTCGAGCGCGACATCTACCAAACCGGCTTCTTCCGGCAGAAGGCGAAGTCGCTGCGTGGAACGGCGCGCGTGTTGCTCGAGGAGTTCGACGGCGTCGTCCCTCGCACCCTTCCCGAGTTGCTGCGGCTCCCCGGTGTGGCGCGCAAGACGGCGAACGTCGTCGCGGCCGAGCTTGGCGACCCCCAAGGGATCGTCGTCGACACTCACGTCCGCCGGCTCTCGCAGCGCCTCGGGCTGACGAGGGAGCAAGAGCCGGTCCGGATCGAGCGCGATCTCGTCAAGCTCGTGCCTCGCGCGGACTGGGGTCGCTTCCCGCACCTCCTGATCTGGCACGGCCGGAGGGTCTGCGACGCTCGGCGGCCCCGGTGCGAGGAGTGCGTGCTGAGTCCGCTATGCCCGTCGAGCCGCGTGGTTGTCACTGAACCGGCACAGATCTGTGACACGCGCTCATGAGCTCGTCCTCTAACGTTTCGAGTGGGGGCCTCGTTCCCCCATTGGGGGACAGACTTTTCG
>JANDLU010000126.1 GCA_024330215.1 Candidatus Gaiellasilicea maunaloa | reverse complement strand
CCGCGAGCTCGTCGTCCTGGCTGCACACCGCCTCGACGGCGCCGCGAAGCGAGCGAAGCACGAGCTCCCCCTCCAGGCGCAGCTCCAGCTCGAGCGTGTCCAGCTCTTCCTGGAAGCTGACCCTGGCCGCCTGGCGCGCCTCGCTCAACCGAACCGCCCCGTCACATAGTCCTCGGTGCGCTTGTCGGCGGGCGTCGTGAAGATCTTCGACGTCCGGTCGTACTCGACGAGGATACCGGTGCGCTTGCCGCCATCGGGGGCGACGTCGACGCTGAAGAAGGCGGTCATGTCCGCCACGCGCGCCGCCTGCTGCATGTTGTGGGTGACGATCACGATGGTGTATTCGCGCTTCAGCTCGTGCATCAGATCCTCGATCCGCGTCGTCGAGATCGGGTCGAGCGCCGAGGCCGGCTCGTCCATCAGGATCACGTCCGGCTCGACCGCGAGGCAGCGCGCGATACAGAGCCGCTGCTGCTGGCCGCCGGAGAGCCCGAGGGCGGACTCCTTCAACCGGTCCTTGACCTCGTCCCAGAGCGCCGCCCGCTGAAGCGCGGACTCGACGCGGTCGGAGAGGTTGTCCTTCAGCCCGAGCACGCGGGGCCCGAAGGCGATGTTGTCGTAGATCGACTTCGGAAACGGGTTCGGCTTCTGGAAGACCATCCCGATCCGGCGGCGCACCTCCACCGGGTCGACCTCGTCGGCATACAGATCCTTGCCGTGGTAGAGCACGTTGCCGGTCACCTTCGCGCTGGGCACGAGGTCGTTCATCCGGTTGAAGCAGCGGATGAACGTGCTCTTGCCGCAGCCGGACGGCCCGATGAACGCCGTCACGGCGTTCTTGTAGACCTCGAGCGAGACCTCGCGGATGGCGACGTTGCTCGCGTACGCGACGGCGAGATCCTCGACGGCGAAGACGACCTCCCGCTTCGGCGTTTCCACCTCGTCGTGCTCCTGGGCGATCTGGCCGAGGGTCATGGGCTCGATGCTAGACATTGTGGTCACCAGCTTCTCCGATAGCGGTTGCGGATGAAGATCGCGAACGCGTTGAGCGTCAGCAGGATCGCGAGCAGGACGATGATCGAGGCGGCAGCGAGCAGCTTGAACTCGGCCTGCGGGAGGCGGAGGAAGCTGTAGATCTGGATCGGCAGCGCGGTGAACGGCCCGAGGATGGTCGGATCGAAGGAGATGTAGGTAACGGCGCCGATCAGGATCAGCGGCGCCGTCTCGCCGATCCCGCGCGAGAGCGCGAGGATCGAGCCCGTCGCGATGCCCGGGATCGCGGCCGGAAGCACCTGCCGCGAGACGACCTGCCACTGCGTCGCGCCGAGCGCGTAGCCGCCCTGACGGATCGAGTCGGGGACGGCGCGGATCGCCTCGCGGGCGGCGATGATCACCGTCGGAAGCACGAGCAGGGTCAGGATCATCGCGCCGGCGAGCAGGACGCGGCCGAGCCCGATCCCGCGCACGAGGAAGGCAAGCCCGAGGATCCCGTAGACGATCGAGGGCACGGCGGCGAGGTTCTGGATGTTGATCTCGAGCAGCCGGTTGTACCAGCGCGTCTTGTTCGCGTACTCCTCGAGGTAGATCGCGGTCGCGACCCCGATCGGGACGACGAAGGCGAGCAGGAGCGCGCCGATGTAGATCGTCGCGAGGATCGCCGGGCGAGCGCCCGCGATGTCCGGATCGCCGGAGGGCGGGCTCGTCAGGAGCGTGCGGTCGAGGAACGGGAGACCGTCGTTGAAGACATCGACCAGCAGCACCACGAGCGTGAGGAAGCCGACGAGGAGGGAGAGGAAGAGCACGCCCTTGAAGAGCCCGCCCTTGAGTGCGCGACTCATCCTCATTCGTACGCCTCTCGGTACTTGCGCACGAGCCGGATCGCGAAGACGTTCATCACGAGCGTCATAACGAACAAGAGCGCGCCGACAGCGAAGATCGTCTTGTACTCGAGCGAGCCGGTCGGAATGTCGCCGGCGCCGGTGGCGGCGATGAAGGCCGTCATCGCCTCCGCCGCCTCTTTCGGGTCGAACGTGAGGTTCGGCTGCTGACCCATTGCCACGAGCACGATCATCGTCTCGCCGACCGCTCGCGAGATCGCGAGCACGAACGACGCCACGATCCCCGAGACCGCGGCGGGGACGACGATCCTGGTCGCCACCTGCACCTTCGTGGAGCCGAGCGCGTACGCGCCGTCGCGAAGATCGCGCGGCACCGCCCCCATCGCATCCTCCGAGAGCGAGGCGACCGTCGGAAGCAGCATCACGCCGATCACGAGCCCCGCCGAGAGCGTGTTGAAGATGTCAACCGGGACGCCGATGTCCCGCAGGAGCGGGGTGACGAAGGTGAGCGCGAAGTAGCCGAAGACGATCGTCGGGATCCCGGCGAGCAACTCGAACGCCGGCTTGATGATCCCGCGGGCCCGGGGGCTCGCGTACTCGCTCATGTAGACCGCGGCGCCGAGGCCGAGCGGCATCGCGACGAGGCTCGCGATCGCGGTCACGAGCAGCGTCCCACCGACGAGCGGGAGGACGCCGAAGCTCGCCGGCTCGAAGAGCGGCGACCAGTTCGTCCCGGTAAGGAAGTCGACGATCGAGATCTCGCGGAAGAACTCGATTGCAGGCACGAAGAGCGCGATCACGATCCCGACCGTCGTCGCGACCGAGACGAGCGCACAAAGGGCGAGGACGCCCTTGACGACGTCCTCGCCGATCCGGCGCCGCCCACTCAGAGATCCAGGGCGGAGTCTCGGCTCCGCGCCGGCGATGAGCTCCGGGGTTGCCAAGGCTAGGCGCCTACCTCCTCGACCGCGGCCTCGAAGTCGCTCTTCGCCTTCATCAGCTGCTCGTCGGTGAGCGGCACGTACTGCGAGCTCTCGGCGATCTGCGTCTCGTTGTCGATCAGGTACTGGACGAACGCCTCGACCTCGGGCCGCTTGAAGGACTCCTTCTTCGCGTAGATGAAGAGCGGGCGCGAGAGCGGCTGGTATGTGCCGTCCTGCGCCGTCTCGACGCTCGGCGCGACGCAGCCGTCGCCCCCGTCGATCTCGACCGCCTTCAGGCTGTCCTGGTTCTCCTCGAAGTACGAGAAGCCGAAGTAGCCGAGGCCGCCCTTCTCGCCGGTGACGCCCTGGACTATCACGTTGTCGTCCTCGCTGGCGCCGTAGTCGGAGCGGCTCGCGCCTTCCTCGCCGTTGATCTCGTCCGTGAAGTAGTCGAACGTGCCGGAGTCTGTGCCCGGACCGAAGAGCTTCAGGTCCTCGTCGGGGAAGCTGTCGTCCACCTGGTTCCAGTTGTTCACCTTGGAGCCGGTGTTCCAGATCATCGTCAGGTGCTCGACCGTCAGGCACTGAGCCCAGTCGTTCTCGGTGTTGACGACGACCGTGAGGGCGTCGTTCGCGACCTGGAACTCGACGTACTCGATCCCTTCCTTCTTGCACGCGGCGATCTCCTCGTCCTTGATCGCGCGGGAGGCGTTCGAGAGGTCGGTCTCGCCGCGGCAGAAGCGCTCGAAGCCGCCGCCGGTACCGGAGACGCCGACCGTCACCTGGACGCCGGGCTCGACGCCCTGGAAGGCCTCGGCGGCCGCAGTCGTGTACGGGCCGACCGTGCTGGAGCCATCGGCCTGGATCCGGCCGGAGAGATCGCCTCCGCTTTCGTCTCCGCCGCTCTCGGAGGTGGTCGTCGCGACGGTGTCGTCGCCGGCCGCGTCATCGCTGTCGCGTCCATCCCCGCCGCAGCCCGCGAGCACCGCAACCAGAAGGAGCAACAGGGCAATTCTCGTGATGGTTCCTCTGTCTGTCTGCATGCGTCGAGTCTTCCGGCGTCCCCTCGCGACATGGGCTGCCGGGTGGTGAAGCTCTGGTGAAAGAACGGTGAAGTCGGCTCTAGCGGGCACGGAAGATACAGCGGATCTCGAGCCCGCGTCCACGACCACCGCGGGCCTCGACGCTGCCGCCCGCCGAGGTGACGACGTGCTTCACGATCGCGAGCCCGAGCCCGGTGCCGCGCGAGGTGCGAGCGCGATCGGCCCGGTAGAAGCGCTCGAAGAGCCGCGGCAGGTCGGTCTCGGCGACTCCGGCTCCGTCGTCGGCGACCCGAATCACGACGGCGCCCTCGTCGCGCTCCACCGCGAGCAGCGCATTCGTGCCCGGGCCTGCGTAGCGGATCGCGTTCTCGGCGAGGTTCTGGGCTACGACCTGGAGCATCCGCGGCCGCACCTCGACGTTCGCGCTCGGATCTCCTCTCACCTCGACCGTGACGCCGGCGCGAGCGGCGCGCTCGGCGAGCTCGGCGGCGACCGACTCGAGCACAGGCAGCACCGCAACCGCCCCGAGCGCGACGACGCGGGCGCCGGACTCGAGCTCGGAGAGGAAGAGGACCTCGTCGATCAGCTCCCGGATCTGCTCGACCTCGCGACGGGCCTGGTCGACGAGATCCCGGATGTCCTCGCCGGGAAGCAGGGCGAGCTCGAGCAGCGAGAGCAGACGGGCGAGCGGGGTCCGGAGCTCGTGCGAGACGGCCGCCGTGAAGCCGGAGCGCAACTCCTCGTACGCGGCCGTGTCTCCGACCCGCGAGAGGTAGACGAGCCGCTCGTCGCGACCGCCGACGGAATAGGGAACGACGAGCGCATGTGCCCCGCCGAGCAGCTCGGCAGGGAGCTGGTCTCCCTCGCGCACGCCCTCGAGCGACTGGCGCGCGCGGCGGCTGGAGGCGAGCACAGTTCCGTGGACGTCGACGACGACGATGGCCTCCCGGCTCTCCTCGAGCAACACGCGTCCTCGTTCCGCGTCCACCTCCATTCCCCGGTTGTAACAGAACCGACTTCACCAGACCGTTACCGGACGGCAACCCTCCGACAGCCAGCCGACGCTGCATGATTCACCCGATGGCAAAGGTTCTGATCATCGAGGACGACGACGTGATCGCCCAGGGGATGGCGCGGCACCTCGTCGTCGCCGGCTTCGACGCCGTCGGGGTCGCGAACGGCGAGACCGGCCTCGCGCGGCTGCGCTACGAGCGCCCGGACGTCTGCGTGCTCGATCTGATGCTCCCGGGCGTCGACGGCTGGAAGGTGATCGAGCAGGCGCGCGGCGAGGGGATCGGCACGCCGATCGTCGTCGTCAGCGCCCGCGGCACCGAGCACGACCGGGTGCACGCGCTCGAGATCGGCGCCGACGACTACCTCGTGAAGCCGTTCGCGATGAAGGAGCTCGTGGCTCGGGTCGGTGCGGCCGCCCGGCGCGGAACCCGCGCCCAGGATTCCCGCCGCGGCGAGCAGATCGAGATCGAGGAGCTTCGGCTCGACCCGCGCAACGTCCAGGCATACGTCGACGGCGCGAGCGCCGAGCTCACCCCGACCGAGTTCCGGCTGATCTATGCGCTCGCGGTCGACGAGGGCCGCGTGCTCACCCGGGACGAGCTGCTCCAGCGAGTCTGGGGCCGGCGCGCCTCGCATCGCGACCGCACGGTCGACGTCTTCGTCCGCAAGCTCCGCGAGAAGGTCGACCACCGCGCTCCGCGGCACACGTTCATCCAGACGCGCTACGGCGTCGGCTACAAGCTCGAAGCCGCCCCGAAATAGCGACTCTCGCACCGGCCCGACCCGTCCCTTTCAGCCACGTCCGGGGTCAGAGCCCGGCCCCGTCCCGAACGGACGTGTCCAGGGGCTGGCCCTGGACGGTGTCCCGAACGGACACGTCGTTCTCGGCCGCCGACGGGTAGGCTCGGACCACCGTGCTGACGCTCTATCAAGCCGAGTGGTGCCCGTTCTCACACCGTGTGCGGGCGCGGCTGACCGAGCTCGGCGTCCCGTTCGTGGCGATGCAGGTCGAGCCGCGGCCGGAGGATCGCGACGAGCTGCGAGAAGCTGCCGGAGAGGAGACGATTCCGGTGCTCCTGACCGAGGACGGCGACGCAATCGGCGGCGTCGACCGGATCGTCGCCTGGCTCGACGAGACCTACGCCGAGCCGCCGACCGCGCGTGGCCATCGCGCGCACGCTCGTTAGCGCGACGGGCGGCGGCCCGCTCAGGAACCCACGTAGAGGATCACGAGCGATCCGCTCGCCACGCTTGCCCCGCCGCCCGGCGACTGCGAGATCACCTCGCCCACCGCTGAGGCGGAAGCCAGCTCGACCGCAAGCACCTCGAAGCCCGCGTCCTCGAGCTGCGCGCGCGCCTCGTCGACGTCCTCGCCCGTCACGGACGGAACAGCCGTCGCGGCTGCCGGATCCGCGCCGGTCGAGACGTTGACCTGCACCGTGTCGCCGCGCCGCAGCTCCATCCCTGCGGGCTGGGCTTGCGCGACGATCCGGCCCTGCGGCTCCCGGGAGGGGACGTAGCGCACGGCGACCTTGAGCCCCGCGTCGCCGAAGCCGCGTGCGCCGACCGCCAGCTCCTGGCCGACCACGTCCGGGACGGTGGCCGGCGCCGGTGTCGGCGGCGGCTCCGTGGTCGTGGCCTGGGTCGTTGTCTGAGTCGAGACGGGCGGTGGCGCACTCGTCGTCGTCGGCGTCGTCTCGTCGGGCGCCTGCGCGATGTTCAGCCGCACCCGGCTTCCAACCTCGACCGTCGTCCCCGCCGCCGGGTTCTGCGCGAGGACGGTGCCGGCCGACTCGGCCGACGGCACCGAGACGACGTTCGCCTCGAGGCCCGCGTCCCGCAGTGTCGCGGTCGCCTCCGACGAGGTCGTGCCGACGACGTCCGGCACGTCGACCGGCCTCTGGCCCTTCGAGACGACGAGCGCGACGGTCGAGCCTTCCTTCAGATTCCCGCCGGCCGCGGGCTCCTGCCGGATCACGGTTTCGTCGTCCTCGTCCGAGAAGACCTCCGTGACCGCGGCCTTGAAGCTCGCCGCCTCGATCGCGTCGACGGCCGCATCGGCCTGCTCGCCGACGACGTCCGGAACCGTCTCGCGCGGCGGCCCGCTCGAGACGGTCAGCAGCACGGTCTTGCCCTCCTCGAGCTCGGTGCCGGCATCGGGACTCTGATCGAGCACGACCCCGCGCGGCCTCGGGCTCTCCTGCTGCTCGGAGCGCGGCTCGAAGCCGGCCTCGCGAACCGTCGCTTCGGCGTCTTCCTCGGGCTGGCCGACAACCGCGGGCACGGGGCTCTCGTCCTCCTGGGAGAAGTAGTAGTAGGCGCCGAGGCCGCCGAGCACGAGGAGCAGGAACGCGAGCAGGTACGGCCAGATCAGGGGCGGACGCCGGACGGGAACGACCTCGCGCTCCTCGACGACCGTCTCCTGCACTCGACCGACGACGGTCTCGTCGCGCCTGACGACGGTCTCCTCGCCCCACTCGTCGCGGACGACCGTCTCGTCGAGGTCGGGCTCGCGATCCAGGGGATCCTGCGGCGGGGTCGACATCCGCGGACATCTTTTCGCACCGGGGCCGGTTTCCCTGCCTCAGGGCCCTCGCAACCGCCATGATCCCGCCGGTGGGGCAGACGTTGCTCTTCGGCGCGGTGACCGGGCTCTCGCTCGCGCTCGGTGCGGTGCTCGGCGTCCGGTGGTCTCTCCCAGATCACGTCTATGCATCGCTGCTCGGGTTCTCGGGGGGCGCCCTCACGAGTGCGCTCTCCTTCGAGATCTTCGCCGAGGCCGGCGCCTACGGCGGCGTCTGGCTCGCGGGAGTCGGGTTGCTCGTTGGAGCCGCGGCGCTGATCCTCTTCGATGCTCGCGTCATGGACGGGATGCGCGGGAGCACCGTCGGCTATGCGCTCTTTGCGGCGGCGATCCTCGACGGAATCCCCGAGAGCCTCGCCCTCGGAGTCAGCCTGATCGAAGGCGCGAGCATCGCGCTCCTCATCGCGATCGTGGTCGCGAACTTCCCGGAGGCGGCCGGCGGGGCGTCCCGGATGCGCGAGAGCGGCCGCTCGACCTCCTTCATCCTCGGCGTCTGGTCGGGTGCCTCGATCGTGATCGCCCTCTCCGTCGTCGCCGGACGCCTCTTGCTCGGCGATGCCCCCGGCGGTGTGCTCGCGGTGCTGCTCGGTTTCGCCGGCGGCGCCGTG
>JANDLU010000125.1 GCA_024330215.1 Candidatus Gaiellasilicea maunaloa | reverse complement strand
GTCCAGGTCGCGCTGCGCGCGGTCAAGGCGGCGTGCGTGGCGAACAAGAACGTCCTGCCGAACCGGCGCGCAGTCCTGCGCAAGGTGAAGCAGGTGCGGGTTCCGAACTGGATCCTCGGCGGCACGTTCCGCTTCTCGACGAAGTCGAACGACCCGCTGAACGCGAAGTTCTACATCTTCCAGATCCAGTCGAACGGCTCGTACAAGCTCGTCGGCTGACGGAGGCAACGCAACGAGCGAGCGGCCCGGCAACACTGCCGGGCCGCTCGTCTTTTCCGCGAGATTAGACTCGGGCACCCCGTGGACACGTTCATCCAGCTCACGATCAACGGGTTCACGCTCGGCAGCGTCTACGCGCTGATCGCGCTTGGCTACTCGCTCGTCTACGGGATCCTGAAGCTGCTCAACTTCGCCCACGGAGACGTCTTCATGGTCGGCTCGTTCATCGGCTTCGGGGCGCTCCAGCTCCTCGGCGGCTCGACGGCTCCGAAGGTGCCGACCTGGCTCCTGCTCGTCCTGATCACGCTCGCGGCCATGGCGGGCTGCGCGCTCCTCGGAGTCGTGATCGAGCGCTTCGCCTACCGCCCGCTCCGCAACGCGCCCCGGATCGCGCCCCTGATCAGTGCCCTCGGCGTCTCGTTCTTCCTCGCCTATTCGATGCAGCTCATGTTCGGCTCCGAGCAGCGCGACTACGACGCCTTCTCGCTCTCGGGGGGAGCGCTCTTCTTCAACGGCTTCGACATCGGGAACGTGCGCGTGCCGCTCCTCCGAATCGTGATCGTCGCCTCGGCGTTCGCGCTGATGATCGTGCTCTGGCTGCTCGTGACGCGAACGCGGACGGGCAAGGCGATGCGGGCGACCTCGTACGACCGCGAGGCTGCGGCGATGATGGGAATCGACGTCGACCGCGTGATCGTGTTCGCGTTCGTGCTCGGCTCGGCGCTCGCCGGCGCGGCCGGCGTGATGTTCGCGCTGCGGGCGCCGACCGATGTGGCGATCGGCTTCCTCGCCGGGCTCAAGGGCTTCACCGCGGCCGTGATCGGCGGGATCGGCTCGATCCCGGGCGCGATGGCGGGCGGGCTGATCCTCGGCTTCGCCGAGGCGTTCACGCAGGGGTACATCTCGACCCGCTGGTCCGATTTGCTCGTGTTCGTGATCCTGATCGCGTTCATGCTGGTCCGGCCCCAGGGCCTCTTCGGCAAGCCCGACATCAAGAAGGTCTGAGGATGGCGGACGAGGAGACGCGCAGGGAGAGGCTCGAGGAGGGGGTCCCGGCCGCGTCGGCGACGGCCGGGCCGCAGATCGGCGTGGACGAGTGGGTCGCCCGCTCGGCCGAGCGCCGCGGCGGTCGCGGCGGGCGGTTGGGCGTCGTCGAGGCCCGCTTGCGAACCGTGCCCTGGTGGGCTTGGTTGACGCTCTTCGTCGCGATCGTCGCGGCGCTTCCGGTCGGCTTCGAGAGCGGGTACGTGCGCCGCGTCGCCTTCGACACGGTGATCTTCATGCTGCTCGCGCTCGGGCTCAACGTCGTCGTCGGCTGGGGCGGCCTGCTCGATCTCGGCTACGTCGCCTTCTACGGCGTCGGCGCCTACACCTACGCGATCCTGAGCGCCGACCGCTACGACCTCCACCTGCCCGTCTTCGTCTCGATCCCGGCGGCGGCGGTCGTCGGCGGGCTCGTCGGTCTGCTCGTCGGGCTTCCCTCGCGGCGCCTCGTCGGCGACTACCTGGCGATCGTGACGCTCTTCTTCTTCCAGATCTTCCTGACCGTCTCGAACAACAGCGACAGCATCTTCGGCGAGGATCGCGCCGGCGGCCCGAACGGGATCTTGAACGTCGAGCCGCTCTCCCTCTTCGGGCGCGAGTTGCCCGTCTCGACCGAGGGGATCTTCAACGTCGCCTACCTCTACGTCGCGCTCGCCTTCTTCGTGGTCGTGTTCGTCGCGCTGCGTCTCGCGAACGCGTCGCGCACCGGACGCGCTTGGCGCTCGCTGCGCGAGGACCCGCTGGCCGCGGAGCTGATGGGGATGCCGGTCAACTGGCTGAAGCTGACCGCCTTCGCCTTCGGCGCCGCCGTCGCTGCCCTGACGGGGACGCTCGTGACGGCGCTGAACGGCAGCGTCTTCCCGCAGACGTTCGAGTTTCCGCTCCTGATCACCGTCTACACGATGGTCATCCTCGGCGGCGCCGGCAGCCAGGCGGGCGTCGTGATCGGCGCAATCGGGATCAGCGTGCTGCTCGAGTTGCTCCGCGAGCCCGGCGACTCGCGCTTCCTCTTCTACGTCCTCTCCGTGCTCGCGCTCGTCGGCACGCTCCGGTTCTCGCGGCGGCTCGCCATCGTGCTCGGGGGCACGCTCGCGCTCGGGTTCGTCGTGCATTCCCTGGCTGGAGCGATCGACGGGAGCTGGACTGCGGGGGCGGCCCGGGACGGTGGCCGGCTCGGAGAGTGGGCGACCCAGTGGGTCGTCGTGCCGAGCTCGCTCGCGAGCTGGGTCACGCCGGTCTCCTACATCGGCCTCGTCGCCGCAGTCCTGACCCTGACCCTGTTGCGGGGCCGGCTGCGGCTCGCGCTGCTCGTGCCCACGCTCTACCTGGCCGCATTCGTCTGGGAGAACGTGATGCTCGCGAAGCCCGAGCCGACGCGCTTCGTCGTCCTCGGCGCGATCCTGATCGCCGTCATGGTCGCCCGGCCGGAAGGCGTGCTCGGCGAGAAGCGCGTGGAGATCGTGTGAGCGCGCCGGCGGCAGAGCTGCTCGAGCTGCGGGGCGTCTCGATGGCGTTCGGCGGGCTCTCCGTCGTCGACCGGCTCGACCTCGACGTGCGAGCCGGCGAGATCGTCAGCGTGATCGGCCCGAACGGCGCGGGCAAGACGACGCTGTTCAACCTCGTCACGGGCATCTACCGGCCGACCGCCGGGAAGATCCGGTTCGAGGGCCAGAGCATCGTCGGCCTCGAGCCGCACCAGATCACGCGCCGCGGGATCGCCCGCACCTTCCAGACGCTCCGGCTCTTCCTGAACATGACGGTGCGCGAGAACGTGATGGCGGCGGCCTACGGGCACACGAAGGCTGGTGTGTTTCGGGCGATCCTGCGCACGCCGGGCCAGCGGCGCGAGGAGCGGGCGATTCGCGAGCTCGCCGAGCGGCGGCTCGCCTTCTTCGGCGAGCGGCTGATGGGTTATCGCTGGGATCAGCCCGCCTACAGCCTCTCGTACGCGAATCGCCGCCGGCTCGAGATCGCGCGTGCGACCGCGACGAACCCGCGCCTGCTCCTGCTCGACGAGCCCGCGGCGGGGATGAACCCGGTCGAGACGCACGAGATCACCGAGCTGATCGGGAAGCTGCGCACCGAGGGCGGCTACACGATCCTCGTGATCGAGCACGACATGCACGTCGTCGAGGGGATCTCGGATCGCGTGATCGCGCTCGACCACGGCGTCAAGATCGCGGAGGGCTCGTTCGACGCGGTCGCGACCGATCCTCGGGTCGTGGAGGCTTATCTCGGGACCAAGGCGGCGGAGCGGAAGTGAACGCGCCTGAGCCTCTGTTGCGTCTCTCCGGGATCAACACCTTCTACGGCCTGATCCACATCCTACAGGACGTCGAGATCGAGGTCGGTGTGGGTGAGCTCGTCTCCCTCCTCGGCGGCAACGCCTCCGGGAAGTCGACGACGCTGAAGACGATCCTCGGGATCGTGCGGCCGCGAACCGGCGCCGTCACGTTCGATGGGGAGGACGTCACGGGCCGCTCGACGAGCCACCGGATCGGCCGCGGGATGGCGATCGTGCCCGAGAACCGGCGCCTGTTCGGGCCGATGACCGTGCTCGAGAACCTGGAGATGGGTGCGTATCTGAATCGCGACGGGACGGGCCGCAAGGCCGACTTCGAGCGCATCTACTCGCTCTTCCCGCTCGTCTACGAGCGCCGCTCCCAGCTCGCAGGGACGCTCTCGGGCGGCGAGCAGCAGATGGTGGCGATGGGGCGGGCGCTGATGAGCCACCCGAAGCTCCTGCTGATGGACGAGCCCTCGATGGGGCTCGCGCCCGTGCTCGTCGAGCGGAGCTTCGAGATCATCCAGCAGGTGCACGAGGCCGGCGTCGCGATGCTCGTCGTCGAGCAGAATGCGAACATGGCGCTCTCGATCGCGGACCGCGGTTATGTCCTCTCGACCGGCCGCGTCGTCCTCCAGGGCAAGGCGAGCGAGCTGATCGAGAACGAGGATCTGAGAAAGGCCTACCTTGGCCGCTAGCGTGCCACCTGTGGAAAAGGTGCCAGACACGGTGTCAGACACGGTGCCAGAGACGGTGCCAGAGACGGTGCCAGACACCGTGTCGGAGACAGGCATCGTTGGCGAGGCGGTTCGCGGGCGGTTTCCTGTCTTCGAGCGCAAGGTCTACGTCAACTCGTGCTCGCAGGGAGCGCTCTCCGATGCCGTCCGCGCTGCGTACGAGGAGTACCTCGCCGGCTGGGACGAGCACGGCGCCGAGTGGGAGCACTGGGTGGAGCGCGCCGAAGCCGCACGCGCTGCGTTCGCCGGACTCCTCGGCGCGCAGCCCGACGATGTCGCGATCCAGACCTCGGTCTCGGCCGCGGTCAGCGCGCTCGTCTCGGCGCTCGATCTCTCGGGCGAGCGCAACCGGATCGTGATCTCCGAGAACGAGTTCCCCACGATCGGTCAGATCGCGCATGCCCAGGAACTGCGTGGCGCCGAGGTCGTCCAGGTCGCGCCCGAGCCCGAGACGTACGCGGCGGAGATCGACGAGCGAACGGCGCTCGTCTGCTCGACGCTCATCTCCTACCGCACCGGGGCCGTCCACGATGTCCAGGCGATCTATGCGCTCGCGCGCGAGCACGGCGCGCTGATGCTCGTGGACGGCTATCAGGGAATCGGCGCGATCCCCCTCGATGCCGCCGACGCGGGCGACGTCGTCGTCGGCGGCACGGTCAAGTACCTGCTCGCCTCCGCCGGGCTCGCGTTCATGACCTGCCGCCCGGGTCTCGTGACCGAGCTCCTGCCTACGCAGACCGGCTGGTTCGCCGACGAGAACGTCTTCGAGATGCAGATCGAGCACTACCGGCCACATCGAAGCGCGCGCCGCTTCGACGCCGGCACTCCGCCGGTGCCGAACATCTACGCCGGCGTCGCCGGGGTCGGCCTGATCGCCGAGGCGGGGGTGCCTGCGATCGCCGCGCATGTGAGCGGCCTCGTCGAGCGCCTCGTCGCCGGCCTGGACGAGCTCGGAGCCGACGTCGCGGCGCCGCCGTGCGGCCCGCTCGTCTGCGTGCGCTCGACCGATGCGGCCGCCCTCGTCCGAGCGCTCGCCGACGACGACATCGTCGCCTCCGAGCGCGATTCGAGCCTTCGTGTCTCGCTCCACCTCTACAACACGGCCGACGATGTCGACGCCGTCCTGGCCGCGCTCGTGCGGCAGCGCCCGCTGCTCGTCCGGGCACGCGATAGTTGACAGCATGGCAACTCGGCTCTAGACGCAAGTATGCGGTCCCCGGACGATCCGAATCGGCTCCCGCTCGAGCGCCTGCGCGCACGGCTGGCAGGAGCCGAGGAGGGGTGGTTCTTCGCCTCGATCGCCGGCGAAGTGGCGGCCCGGCGCGTCGAGCGCGGGCTTTCGCAGCGCGAGCTCTCCCAGCGCGTGGGGACGACCCAGTCGGCGATCGCGCGCCTCGAGAGCGGCGGCAGACCGCCTCGGATCGACACGCTGCTCAGGATCGCGGACGCACTCGACTGCGATCTGCATGTCGACCTGCTTCCGCGCGAGCGGAACGCCGGAGGGAGCTAGTCGCGGGCCGGATCACCCGCAGGCAGGACGTCGGCCGCCCAGTCGCGCCGCTTCCACTCCGGCACTGGCGGCTCGCACCCCGCCTGGGGCACGAAGCCCGAGCGCTCGACGAGCTCGAGCTTGTGGATGTACCGAGGGCAGTTCGGAAAGACGTGCGTTGCGACGACGCGCACGACGCACTGCGCTCGCTCGTACTCGGCGAGCAGCGGATCCGCCTCGTCGATCGAGGCCCGGCCGCTCAGTCGCAGCCGCTTCTGGCCCTCGAAGTCGATGAAGAGCAGGCCTACGCTCGGGTTCGCCGAGAGGTTCCCGAGCGAGAGGAACATGCCGTTGCCGTCGTAGCTCGGGAAGGCGATCATTCGCTCGTCGAGCACGCGCACGAAGCCGGGCTCGCCGCCCTTGTAGGAGCACTGCGGGTGACCGTGCGCGTCGGCGGTCGCGAGGAAGAACATGTCGCGGGACTCGATGAAGCTGCGGTCGTCCGCGTCGATCGTCTCCCTGACCACGCGCTCCTCGAGCCGATCCGCGAGGCGGCGCGTGTCGAACCTTTCCTGGAGCTCGCGACTCTGCCGGCCGTACAGACTCATCCCACCGATCATCCTCCCCATGCGGCTTCCCGTCCACGTATACGTTCTCCTCTCACTCCTGGCCGCGGGCTGCGGCCGCGCCGAGGGAGGTGAGATCGCAACCGTGAACCGAGAGGGAGAGATCGTCGTCGCGGCGCTCGGCGACTCGATCCACGCGGGCTCGCCGTACTGGGATCCGGATCCGGACCTGCGGACGAGCTATGGCGACGACCTCGACGAGCAGAGTCAGTGGGAGTACTGGGCGGCGAAGAAGGACCCGCGGCTCCGGTTCCGCAACTGCGGGGTCTGGGGCGAGCGCACCGATGAGATCGCGGCGCGCTTCGACGCGTGCACAGCGGGCGCGGACGTGCTCGTCGTCCAGGGCGGGATCAACGACATCGCACAGGGCCGCGACGTCGAGCCGGCCGCCGAGAACCTGCGCACGATGGTGCGCCGCGGCAGGGAGCTCGGGCTGAGCGTGGCGATCGCGAACGTCCTCCCCTGGAACCGAGGCTGGCCGCACGCCGAGGAGCCGATCGACCGTCTGAACGAGCTGATCGAGGAGCTCGCCCGCGAGGAGGACGTCCCCGTGCTTCCGTTCTACGCGACGCTCGAGCATCCCGACGAGCCGGGCCGGATGCGGGGCGAGTGGACGTCCGACGGCGACCATCCTTCCGTCGAGGGCTACCGCCGGCTTGGCGAGCTTGCCTTTCGATTGCCGTGAGCGAGTACGGCTCGCAGTCGATGACGGGTGCACTGAAGCGAGTGCTCGTACGCCCGCCGCTACCCGAGGACGCGGCTGCCTGGCGCGAGTACGGCTGGCGCTCCGAGCCCGATCCGGTGGCCGCAGCCTCCGAGCACGAGGCGTTCTGCCTCCTGCTCGAGGAGGCGGGCGCCGAGGTCATCGTCGCCCGTCACGACGCCGGCAACCCGGACGCGATCTACGCCTACGACCCGGTGCTCGTCGGCGCTGCGGGCGTCGTCGCGCTGCGTCCCGGCAAGGAGGGACGGCGGCGCGAGCCGGACGGCGTAGCCGCCGCCCTGCGCGACGTGGGCCTCCCGGTCGCCCACGAGCTCGCGGAGCCCGCCACCGTCGAAGGCGGAGACACGGTCTGGCTCGACGAGCGGACGCTTCTCGCCGGCCGCGGCTACCGCACGAACGGGGCCGGGATCGACGCGCTGGAGGCGGCCTTTCCGGGCGTCGAGGTGATCCGGTTCGACCTGCCGCACTACAATGGTGCGGCCGAGGTGATGCACCTGATGTCGTTCCTCTCGCCGCTCGACGTCGACCTCGCGCTCGTCTATCCGCGGCTCGCCCCGGTCCGACTGCTGGAGCTGCTCGCCGAGCGCGGGATCGGAACCGTCGAGGTTTCGGACGAGGAGTTCGAGACGATGGGACCGAACGTACTCGCGCTCGGACCGCGCCGCGCGCTCGCGCTGGAGGGGAACGACGAGACGCGCCGGCGCATGGAGCGTGCGGGCGTCGACGTCGTCACCTACCGCGGCGACGAGATCTCGCGCAAGGGCGACGGCGGACCCACCTGCCTGACCCGGCCGCTACTGCGCGCCTAGCGCTCGCGTCCGACTTCCTGCACGAGCCAGCTGTTGCCGTCCGGGTCGTCGAAGGTGAGGAACGTGGCGTAGTCGGCGCGCTCGGGATCCACGCCCGCCGTGCGGCCCTCCGGCCCGAAATGAAAGGGGTCGCTCACCTCGACGCCGCGTTCGACGAGCTCGGCCCGGGCGGCCTCGATCTCGGTGACGATCAGGTGCAGCCCCTTCGTCGATCCGGGCTCCGATTGCCCGATCCCCACCCCGATCGCGATCGAGCAGGCCGAGCCGGGCGGGGAGAGCTGGACGACGCGAATGTCGTCGGTGGGGCGTGCGTCCACGTCCACGCGGAACCCCGCCTTGTCGACGTAGAACGCCTTGGCGCGATCCACGTCCGCGACGGGAACCACGACGAGCTCGAGCTTCCAATCCA
>JANDLU010000124.1 GCA_024330215.1 Candidatus Gaiellasilicea maunaloa | reverse complement strand
CGGTGTCAGACACGGTGCCAGAGACGGTGCCAGACACGGTGTCTGAGACGGGGAGCGCGAAGGAAGGCGAAGGCCGCCTCCCGGCGGCCCTCAGCCGAACAGCTCGACCCGCGTTCTACTCCTCTGAGGCGGTGTCCTCGGACTCGGAGGGCTCGTCGGGCGGCACCGTCACCTTCTCGCGCTCGACCTCGCCTTCGACGAGCCGGATGTCGACGAGCGACTCGTCCTCGACCGGGTTCTCGCGGCGCTCGACCATGATCGTCGCGCCAGGCGTCAGCTCGCGGCCGAGCACGTAGTCGGCGAGCGGGTCCTCGATGTAGCGCTGGATCGCGCGGCGCAGCGGCCGGGCGCCCATCGCGGGGTCGAAGCCCTGCTCGACGAGCAGCTGCTTCGCCTCGTCGGAGAGCTCGATCGAGACCTCGTGCGTCGCCATCTGCTCCCGCAGCCGCTTCAGCAGCAGGTCGACGATGTGCAGGATCTCCGTCTTGTCGAGCTTGTGGAAGACGATCGTCTCGTCGATCCTGTTCAGGAGCTCCGGGCGGAAGACCTTCTTCAGGTCGCCCATGACCCGGCTCTTCATCTCGTCGTACGAGAGCCCGATCTCGTCGCCGATCGAGAAGCCGAGCGTCTGGTTCTTCGAGATCTGGGCGGCGCCGATGTTCGACGTCATGATCACGATCGTGTTCCGGAAGTCGACCTTACGGCCCTGCGAGTCGGTCAGCTTCCCCTCCTCCAGGATCTGCAGCAGGATGTTGAAGACGTCCGGATGAGCCTTCTCGATCTCGTCGAGGAGTAGCACCGAGTACGGCTTCCGCCGCACGGCCTCGGTGAGCTGGCCGCCCTCGTCGTAGCCGACGTAGCCAGGAGGCGACCCGACGAGCCGCGACACGGAGTGCTTCTCCATGTACTCCGACATGTCCACCTGGATCATCGCGTCCTCGTCGCCGAAGAGGAACTCGGCGAGCGTGCGCGCGAGCTCCGTCTTCCCCACGCCCGAGGGGCCGAGGAAGATGAACGAGCCGGTCGGCCGCTTCGGATCCTTGATCCCGGCGCGAGCGCGGCGGATCGACTTCGAGACGGCGACGATCGCCTGATGCTGCCCGATCACGCGCTTGTGCAGCTCGTCCTCCATCCGGATCAGCTTCTGCGACTCCGCCTCGGTCAGCTTGAAGACCGGAATGCCGGTCCACATCGAGACGATGTCCGCGATCTCGTCCTCGCCGACCACCGGCTGCTCGTCGGACTCCTCGGTGCGCCAGTTCTCCTCGAGCTCCTTCTTCTTCTGCGTCAGCTTGCGCTCCTTGTCGCGCAGCGCGGCCGCTTTCTCGAACTCCTGCGCCTCGATCGCGCTCTCCTTGTCCGTGCGCACGCGCTCGATCTCGTCCTC
Source organism: Candidatus Gaiellasilicea maunaloa (assembly GCA_024330215.1). GTDB lineage: Bacteria > Actinomycetota > Thermoleophilia > Gaiellales > Gaiellaceae > Gaiellasilicea > Gaiellasilicea maunaloa. Next base: position 7,014 of record JANDLU010000124.1, on the reverse strand, counting down.
GAGCTCGCGGTAGCGCGGCGGCGCCGTCATCGTCTTGATCCGGAGCCGGGAGCCGGCCTCGTCGATCAGGTCGATTGCCTTGTCCGGCAGGTGCCGATCCTGGATGTAGCGATCGGCCAGCACCGCAGAGGCGCGGAGCGCCTCGTCGGAGATCTGGCAGCGGTGGTGCGCCTCGTAGCGATCGCGCAGGCCGCGCAGGATCTGGACGGTGTCGTCGATCGTCGGCTCGTCCACGCGCACCTGCTGGAAGCGCCGCTCGAGCGCGGCGTCCCGCTCCAGGTACTTGCGGTACTCGTCGAGCGTCGTCGCGCCGATCGTCTGCAGCTCGCCGCGCGCAAGCGCCGGCTTCAGGATCGAGGCCGCGTCGATCGCGCCCTCGGCCGCACCCGCTCCGACGAGGTTATGGAGCTCGTCGATGAAGAGGATGATGTCCCCGCGCTGCATGATCTCCTTCATCACCTTCTTCAGGCGCTCCTCGAACTCGCCGCGGTACTTGGAGCCGGCTACCAACGCGGCCAGGTCGAGCGTGTAGATCTGCTTGCCCTTGAGGATCTCGGGCACCTGGTTGGAGGCGATCCGGGAGGCAAGCCCCTCGACGACGGCGGTCTTGCCGACGCCTGGCTCGCCGATCAGGACCGGGTTGTTCTTCTGGCGCCGTGAGAGGATCTGCATCACGCGCTCGATCTCGGTCTGGCGCCCGACGACGGGGTCGAGCTTGCCCTCGGTCGCAGCCTTCGTCAGGTTGCGGCCGAACTGATCGAGGAGCTTCGAGCTCTTCGACTTCTCGCCGCCTCCCCCACCGCCCGCACCCTGCTGGCGTCGGCCGGGGCCGGAGAGCATGCGAATGATCTCGTTGCGGATCTTCTCCGCGTCGGCGTCGAAGTCGAGCAGGATCCGCGCCGCAACACCCTCGTTCTCACGAACGAGCCCGAGCAGGATGTGCTCCGTGCCGATGTAGTTGTGGCCGAGGGAGAGCGCCTCGCGCAGCGCCAGCTCCAGCACCTTCTTGGCGCGCGGCGTGAACGGGATCTGGCCGGTCGTGACCTCGTCCCCCTGGCCGACGATCCGCGCTACCTGCGCGCGCACCTCTTCCACGGTGATGTCGAGCGACTCGAGAACCCGCGCAGCGAGTCCCTCCTCCTCGCGGAGGAGTCCCAGCAAGATGTGCTCGGTGCCGATGTAGTTGTGCTTGAGGGCGCGGGCCTCGTCCTGTGCGAGGACGACGACCTGGCGAGCCCGTTCTGTGAATCGCTCGAACATGTCTCCTTCGGCCCTCCTTTCGTGACGATCTCCGCAGCGGACTGCGCCGGCCTCCGGAGTCGAAGGTTCGTCCATCGTAGCCAATCGCCAGGCTGCCGCCTCGCGCGGTTGGGGCACGTCCGGCCCGATCGCGGCGTACCGTGTGACCGTGGTCGATCTCCACACCCACGTCCTGCCGGGGCTCGACGACGGTGCGCGCGACCTCGTCGAGGCAGTCGAGATCGTGCGTGCGATGGCGAAGGATGGGGTTCGGATCATCGCTGCGACTCCCCACGTGCGCGACGACTATCCGACGACTCCCGACCGGATGGAGGCGGCGCTGGGCCTGGTCCAAGCCGCCGTCGACGCGGCGGGGATCGCCGTCGAGTTGCGCGGCGGCGGCGAGATCTCGATCCCCGCCCTCGGCGGCCTCGATCCGCCTACGCTCGCGAGCTTCGGCCTCGGTGGGAATCCGCAGCTCGTCCTGCTCGAGTTCCCCTACTACGGCTGGCCGCTCTCACTCGCCCACGAGTGCGAGCGGCTGCTCTCGAGCGGGATCGTCCCGCTGCTCGCCCATCCGGAGCGAAACGCGGTCGTCCCCAACCACACGCGCGAGCTGGCGCGGATCGTCCGCTCCGGCGCGGTCGTCCAGCTCACGGCCGCCGCAGTCGACGGCCGCCTCGGCCGCACCACCGCCTCGCGGGCAAGGCTCCTGCTCGACCTCGAGCTGGCTCACGTGATCTCGAGCGACGCCCATTCGCCGGGCGTTCGGGAGGCGGGCCTCGCGGCCGCGGCGGCCACGGTGGGCGGCGAGCTCGGGCACTGGCTGACGAGCGCGGTCCCGGCGGCGCTTCTGAACGGAGCCGAGCTGCCTCGACGTCCGGCGGCCGCGCATCGACGACCCGTACGCTGGCGGCGGCGTGGCTGAGTGGGTTGCGACCCTCAAGGCAAGGGTGCAAAAGGGCGATAGCTAGCCTGATGCAGACGTGACCGACCCCTCCTCCTCTCTCTCGGCGAAGCGGTACCCGTCCGGCGAGCGTCCGCTGGACGACCCGACACGCGACCGCGCCGATCCGGCGGCCGGACCGACATCGAGCCGGCGCAAGACGCGCTTCGCGATGGAGGTGCGGCGGTCGATCGGACGGGCCCTGCTCGTCTGGGTCGTCTCGTACATGACGCTTCGCACGGGCGCCGACGTGCTCACGGCCGCCGGCCGCGCCGCGGCCGTCACTGCGCTCTTCGTTCCCTTCATCGAGCGCTCGACTGCGACGTCGAGAGTGCTACCGGCGAGCTTCGGGACGCTCGCGATCCCGGCGCTCGGCGCGACCTGGGGGGTCGTCTCGCTCTCCGCAGCAGCGTTCTGGATTCCGGCCCTCGAGCTGCGACCCGCGGCGGTCGCGATCATCGGGAGCTTCGTCTTCTTCCTCGTCATGCTGTGGGACCTCTTCGCCCGCCGGGCGGCGAACTCGCCCGTGCGGCTGCTCGTGATCGGCAGCGGCGACCTGCTGCTCAACTTCGTCGGCGACCTCGCGACGTCGGAGGCGCGGACGCGCTACCGACTGGTCGCGATCGCGACCGATCAACGATCTCCCGAGCTCCACCTAAAGGGCGTGCCGGTCCGGCCGCTGGCCCAGATCGACGCTCTCGTCTCCGAGTTCGAGCCGGAACTCGTCGTCGTGGCGGTCGAGCGCGGAAGACCCGAGGTCTTCGCGCGGCTCCTCTCGGTCGCCGCTCAGCAGTTCAACGTGGTCGGACTCCCGGAGTTCTACGAGGTCGCCTTCGGCCGTCTGCCGATTCGGGTGATCACGCCCGCCTGGTTCATGAGCACCCTGCATCTCTACAACCGACCCTACAACCGTCTGGCGAAGCGGCTCTTCGATCTCGTCGTCGCCACAATCGGCCTGGTCGCGACGCTGCCGCTCTACGTGCCCGTCGCCGTCCTCGTCAAGCGCACGGAAGGCCCATTGTTCTTCCGCCAGCGCAGACTCGGCGAGAACGGCCTGCCGTTCGAGATCCTCAAGTTCCGCTCGATGCGGCACGACTCCGAGGGGCCGGGTGAGGCGAGGTGGGCAGCGCCGGACGATACGCGCGTGATTCCCGGCGGCGCGTGGCTCCGCAGGCTTCGGATCGACGAGCTACCGCAGCTGTGGAACGTCCTCCGCGGCGAGATGTCGATCGTGGGCCCGCGCCCCGAGCGTCCCGAGTTCCTCGAGCAGCTCGAGCGAGAGGTCCCGTTCTGGAGCCAGCGGAACCTCCTCAAGCCGGGGATCACCGGCTGGGCCCAGATCCGCTCGGACTACGCCGCCGACGAGCTCGGCGCCGAGGCGAAGCTCTCGTTCGACCTCTGGTACCTGCGGCATCGCAGCCTCCTGCTGGACACCTTCATCGCGATCCACACGGCGCGCACCATGCTGACGCGAGCCGGCTCCCGCTGACCGACGACCGCCTCGTCGGGTCAGCGAGAGCCTGGATCCTGCGTCGTCGCTAGACGTCGTCGCGCTGGGAGATCCGGCGCAGACCGAAGCCCATGCCGACGAGCGTCATCCCCGCGACCGAGACCAGCGCGAGATCCGCACCCGTGAACGGCAGAGCCGCGCCCGAGCCGACCGCAGCGGTCGGATTGGGTGCGGGCTTCGACCCCAGGACCGCCTGCACCTCCCCGCCACTGCCGGCGTAACCCTGCACGATCGTCCCGCTCGCCGCGAAGCCCGAAGGCACCGCGAGCAAGCTGACGACCACGACCGTTGCTCCAAACTTCCTCAATGCATCCTCCCCCTTGAAAGCACCGCTCTCCCGGTGACTTTCGCCGCATCCCCCGCTCAGCCCACCTGATCAGGTTCTCTATTTACAGTGCTTCATTCACAGTGCTTGCAATTCCGACGTTCGTCAAGTCCGCTATCGCTCGTAACTCTCCATTTCGGGCGATGCGAACGAAAGTTCACAGTGTCCTAACGTGTTCGAGCAAGACGCGGTCGATCTCGGCAGGATCGACGGTCCGACCCGCGGCCAGCGTCTCTTGCACACGCCGGATCACCGGCTCGCCCGGATTCAGCTCGACGGCCCGCGCGAGGTGCCGCGCCGCCCGCTCCTCCTCCGCGCCTCCGGTTAGCGAGAGCGCGATCGCAAGCTCGAGGTGGGCATACCAGTCGAGCGGGTTCCGCTCGAGCGCCCGCTCGAAGCTCGAGGCCATCAGCGCCCTGTCGCCGAGCCGGCTCGCGATCGCTCCGCGCAGGAGGTACGGCCGCTCCGAGAGCGGGTTCAGGGATCCCGCCCGCTCGAGCTCGGCGTAGGCCGCCGCCGGATTCGCTCGCCACGTGTCTACCGCCGACGCCTCGTATCGGGCCGAGACCCAGGGGAAGCCAAGGCTTGCGGCGGCTGCGACCACCGCGACCGCGCCCGCCCCGTGCAGCAGGGCTCGCAGTCGCGCCCGCCCGCCGACCCGGGCTCCCGGTTCTGCCCGAACCCCGGCCGCGAGCCCGAGGAGCGCGAACGCCGTCAACCCGCACGCGGGGATCTCCCAGAGCCAGTCGACGCCGGCGTGCAGGATCCAGGCCGCGAACGCGACCGTCGCGGCCGCGGCGATCCCGCGGGCCGGCGTGTCGGGGCCGAGACTCCACCGGAATCCGAGCGCGACGAATCCCGCCAGCAGAACCGCGCCGACGAAGCCGAGCTGGGCGAGCGTCTTCACGACCAGCGAGTGCGGGTACTCCGGCTGCTCGTCGCCGCGCCGCTGCTGGAGGTACGGAACCGCGAAGTTGTTCGCCCCGATCCCGTGCAACGGCTGACGCTCGAACTCGAGCAGGCCGACCCGCCACATGTCGTAGCGGCCGCTCCCGAGCCCTCCGAGGCGGGTGCCACCGACCGGATCCGCGCCGGACTTGAACTGCTCCCACGCGCGGTCGCCGCGCGCGGCCGGAGACGCGAACGCGAAGAGGAGCGCGACCGCCGCGATCCCTGCTCCCGCACCGACGATCCGCAGGCGACGCCGCCTCGACGGGGACGGCGCCGGGGCGCGGTCGAGCAGCGGCAGGATCAGAGCGGCGACGAGCACGGCGGCCACCGAGGACGCTGCGAGGACTCCGGCGGCGGCCCCGAGCGCGTCGCGTTGCGCCGCCGCACCCTCGCTGTCGTACACCGCGAGCAGCGTCGGCACCGCCGGCGCCGAGACGAGCGCCAGGATCGCGATCGGGGCGGCCGCGCGAAGCCGTCGCTTCGCCAGCACGAAGTAGACGACCAGCACGATCGGCGTGGTGTAGACGGCGCCGCGACTCTGAGCGAGGAAGTCGAGCTGGGCGAGCGCGACCGCCAAGCCGACGGCGAGAGCGCGCCACCAGCGCCCGAGCCACTGCTGCAACGAGAGCGAGAGCATCGTCCAGGCGCCCATGCCGAAGACGATGGCGGTGGCATTCGGGTAGCCGAGCGGCTCCGATAGTCGCCGCGCGTAGATGACCGCGGCGGCAGGATCGGCCGCTCCGATCCCCTCGCGGAGGGTCAGCGCTCCCAGGACGACGAGGCCGGCGGCGAAGGCCGTCAGCGCGGCCGCCGCTCCAGCAGGCCGCACGGGCCAGAGGGCGAGCGCGGCGAAGGCGACGAGATAGAAGAGCGTCAGGTTCGCCCCGTCCCAGGCGGGCGCACGCACGTCGGCCCAGGCGATCGAGAGGAAGGACCACACCGTGAGCGTCGCCAGCGCGCCGGTCGCGGCCAGGGTGACGCGCGGAATCGCGATCCTGCGGACGAGAACCGCAAGCACGACGAGCAGGCCGAGCTGAAGCAGCGCAGCGGGCAACCACGTCGTCGCCTCGACGCCGCCGCTCCGGGAGACGAGAATCCAGCAGATCGCGAACGTGGCAAGCGCGGGGAGCCCGGTCGCCAGGCTCACGGCCGAAGGGAGGCGGCGCCCTGCCGTTTCCTCTCCCGCGCTGCGCTCGGGACGCTCCGAGGTCGCCGCGCCGCTCAGCTCGTGACCCTTCGAGAACCGAGCCCGAGACGGCCGAGCTGCGAGGCGTCCCGGGGCTTCACAGCGACAATCGTACGTCCCGCCGGGCGGAATCCCTTAGGTTGGCGCGATGTCGCCGACTCGGCCCCGCGTCCTGATCGTGATCACGCTCGCCGAGACGGGCGGCGCTCAGACCTACGTGCGCGACCTCGTGCCGGCACTCGTCGAGCGCTACGACGTCGCCGTCGCGGCCTTCGGTCCCGGTCCGCTCGCCGAAGCCGTGCGGGCGGCCGGCGCCCGCTACCTCGCCCTCCGGCACGTACGGCGGGCGATCTCGCCCCGCGATCTGCTCGGACTCCTCGAGCTGGTGCGGCTGATGCGACGCGAGCGGCCCGTCCTCGTGCATGCGAACAGCTCCAAGGCGGGGGTACTCGGGAGGCTTGCGGCGAGGCTGGCAAACGTTCCGGTTCGCGTCTTCACGGCGCATGGATGGGCGTTCGCGGCCGCGTCCGGCGGTTCGAGCGGGCTCTACCTCCTGGCGGATCGGCTGATGCGCCGGTTGACGACGATGGTCGTGTGCGTCTCGGAGAGCGAGCGGTCGGCGGGTCTCGAGGCGAGGACGTGTAGCGCCTACCGCACCGTCGTCATCCACAACGCGGTCGGAGTCGAGGGCGCCGCGGTCGCCTCGCCCGAGAGCGGCCCGCCGCTGCGTGTCGTGAGCGTGGGGAGGATCGCGCCGCCGAAGGACTTCGTCACCCTCGTGCGCGCCCTCGGGCGGCTCGAGCACGGTTCCGTCCGGCTGGCCGTGCTCGGCGACGGCCCGGGCCGCCCGGCGCTGG
>JANDLU010000123.1 GCA_024330215.1 Candidatus Gaiellasilicea maunaloa | reverse complement strand
GCCGCGCGAGCAGCGGCGCCGTACCTCGTCCTCGGTGCGGACACCGTTTTCGCGTCCGGTGAGGTCGGCCGATTCCTGCGGGCGTTCGAGTCCTCGGGCGCGGCGGGAGCGATCGCGGTGCGTCGGTGCTTTCGCGGCGGGCCGGGGCGCAACGGCGTCGGGGTCGTGGACGGCCGCGTCGAGCGGGTGCACGCGACCGCAAGCCCTTTCGCGGGGGCGCCGCTCTGGGCTGTGGGCGAGTCGATCGCGGCCGTGATCGAGACCCTTCCCGGAGCACCGCCATTCGAGCTCGCAACCGCGTTTCAGCAGGCGATCGACGCGGGAGAGCCGGTGGCGGCGATCGAGATCGAGCCGACCCGCGACCTGACCGCGCCGATCGACCTCCTCCTCGAGAACTTCCCGTATCTGAGCGCTCTGTGACCGACGCCTACGACCTCTTCCAGCGAGGCCGCGAGCACCTGAAGCGGGGGATGGCCGCGCAGGCGACCGTCGCGCTCGAGAAGGCGAAGCGGCTCGAGCCCGACAAGGCGTCGATTCGGGAGGCGCTCGGGATCGCCTACTTCCGGATCCAGCGCTGGAGCGAGGCGGAGGCCGAGTTCCGGGTCGTGCTCGAGCTCTCCCCGACCGACGACTACGCCCACTACGCGCTCGGCAGGACGCTCGAGAAGCTGGGGCGGGACGCCGAGGCGAACGGTCACTACAAGCTCGCGAGCTCGATGAGTCCCGGCACCGAGCGCTACGCCGACCGGATCATGGATCTCGAGCCGCCGGAGCCCGACCACTCAGACGGCTAGGAGATCGTCGGCGCGGTGTTGCTTCGGGCTGATCCCGCGGACGCGCTTGAAGGCGGCGCTGAGCGCGAAGGGGCTGCCGTAGCCGACCTGTCGCGCAACCGAGCCGATGGTGGCGCCTGGCTCGCGCAGCAGATCCGCGGCCAGGGCGATTCGCCAGCCGGCGAGGAAGGTCATCGGCGGCTCGCCGACGAGGTCGTTGAACCGTCGGGCGAGGCCTGCGCGCGACATCCCGGTCGCAGCGGCGAGCGCGGCGACGGTCCACGGATGCGAGGGATCGTTGTGGAGAAGCCGCAGCGCCCGCCCGACCACGGGATCGCCATAGGCGCGGTACCAGGCCGGCGCGTCGGCGTCGGGCCGTGCGAACCAGGCGCGGAGCGCGGCGATCAGGAACAGGTCGAGCAGCCGATCGAGGACGGCCTCCTGGCCCGGCTCGTCCTTGCCGATCTCGTCGGTTAGTAGCGGGACGAGCGGGGAGCTCCAGCCGTCCGCGGGGACGACGAGGAGCGGCGGGAGCGCACGCAGCAGCCGTCGGCTGACCTCGCCGTCGCCCTGGTAGGTGCCGATGAGCATCACGGTGGCGCCGTCGGGATGGTTGCCCCAGGTCCGGACGCCGAGCTCCTGCAGCCGGCTGAGCTCGTCGCCCTCCGGGGTCGTGCAGCGCTGGCCGGGATGGACGACGACCTGCGGCGGGCTTGCCGCGTCGTCGGCAACGGTGTAGTGCCCGGGTCCGCGGAGGATCGCGACGTCCCCGGAGCCCAGCCACCTGGGCTCGCCATCGTCGGGGAGCACGAGGGCGTCGCCGCGAACGACCGCCACGATCGTGAGGGGCGCCTCGTCCTCGATCCGGAGCGACCACGGCGGCTCGAGGATCAAGCGCAGGAGGAACGCTCCCCGCGCTCGGGGTCCGTCGAGGAGGCCGGCCACCGCGTCCACGGCGCTCATCCTAGACGATTGAACATGAATGGGCGTTTCTTGGCTATGGACAGTCTCAGGTCGGATCGCTTGACTGTTCTCGACGAGTAACCGACACGGAGGAGGATTCGATGAGCGACGCACGTCAGGAGACGACGCTCGTGCTCGGTGGCACCGGCAAGACCGGTCGCCGCGTGGTCGAGCGGTTGCGGACGCGGGATCTACCGGTGCGGGTCGGCTCGCGCCAGGGCGAGCCGCCGTTCGACTGGGACGAAACCGACACGTGGGCGCCCGCGCTTCGCGGCGTCACGTCCGCCTACATCTCGTTCGTCCCGGACGTCGCCGTCCCGGGCGCCGCGGCGACGGTCGAGGCTCTCGCCGAGCTCGCGGTCGCAAGCGGCGTCCGGCGGCTCGTGCTGCTGTCCGGCCGTGGCGAGCTGGAGGCCGGGCGCGCCGAGCAGGCGGTGCAGGCGGCCGGGGCCGAGTGGACGATTGTCCGGTGCAGCTGGTTCAACCAGAACTTCAGCGAGGGCTTCTTCCTCGAGCCCATTCGCTCCGGGGAGCTGGCGCTGCCGGTCGACACGGTGCCCGAGCCGTTCGTCGACGCCGAGGACATCGCGGACGTCGCGGTTGCGGCGCTGACCGAGGATCGGCATGCGGGCCACGTCTATGAGTTGACCGGTCCTCGCCTGTTGCGCTTCGAGCAGGCGGTCGAGGAGATCGAGCGGGCGTCCGGACGGCCGGTGGGCTTCGTCCCGCTGTCGATCGACGACTACGTGTCGGCCGTGGCCGAGCAGGGCACGCCGGATGAGGTGGTGTGGTTGATGCGGTATCTCTTCACCGAGGTTCTCGACGGCCGCAACGCGCAACTCGCAGACGGGGTGCAGCGCGCCCTCGGCCGCGAGCCTCGCGGCTTCGGCGACTACGCCGAGCGCACCGCGGCTACCGGCGTCTGGGCGGAGCGCGTGGCAGGTGAGGCATATTCCGCGGCGTCGTGAGGGTTGTCGTGCAGCGGGTCACTCGCGCCTCCGTTCGCGTTGACGGCGGCGCGCGCGGCAGGATCGAGACCGGGCTGCTCGTCCTGCTCGGCGTCGCCGACGGCGATACGGAGCAGGACGCGGCAAGGCTGGCGGGGAAGGTCGCGCGACTCCGAATCTTCGAGAACGAGCAAGGCCGGTTCGACCGCTCACTGCTCGCGACGGGCGGCGCGGCGCTCGTCGTCAGCCAGTTCACGCTTCTCGCAGACACGGCGAAGGGGAGCCGGCCGAGCTTCACGGCGGCTGCCGCGCCGGCCGAGGCCGAGCCGCTCGTCGAATGCTTCTGCACCGGGCTCCGCGACCTCGGCATCCCCGTCGAGACGGGCGAGTTCGGCGCGCGGATGGAGGTCGAACTCGTGAACGACGGCCCGGTCACGATCGTCTTGCCCTGAGAAGATATCTCGGATATCCTCGGTGCGTGACGAAAAAGATCCTCATCTCGATGGATGAACGTCTGCTCGGGCGCGTCGACGAAGCGGCCAAGACGCGCGGGTTGAGCCGCAGCCGCTTCCTGTCAGAGCTCGCCCAACGTGAGGTCGGCTCGACGCGACGCTCCCCCGAGGAACGGCGCGAGATTCGGCGCGCGGTCACGGATCTGCGTGAGCTCTTCGCGCGGAACGGGACGACCGCCGAAGCGTCCGAGGAGATCTTCAGGGCGATGCGGGACGAACGAACCGAGCACCTTGGGCGTCTCTCGGAGAAGTAGCTCCGAGCTGGTCGTCGATGCGTCGGTCGCGTTCACGTGGTTCCGAGCCGAGGAAGGCAGTGAGAGCGCCGCTCTCATTCTCGACCAACATGAGCGGGGAGAGCTCGGGCTCGTTGTGCCGTCGTTGCTCGGGCTCGAGCTCGTCAATGCGGCAGCTCGGAAATGGCGGTGGAGCACGGGCGAGATCGGCGCACTCGTCGCGGGCCTGGCTCGCCTTCGCCTGCGCGTCAACGATCCCACGCTGGACAGCGTCGCCGCGTGGGCCGCGCGGGGCCTGACGGCGTACGACGCGAGTTATGTCGCGCTGGCCGAGGAGCGCGGCTGTCAGCTCCTCACCGCCGACATCGAGATCCTCACGGCGGCGCCCGGTCTCGCGCGGCCCCTGTAGCCCGGCCTTGCTACACTTGGCTCACCATTTTCACCTGCTGGACGAAATGGGCGCGCGGCGCCCATTTTTTTGTGAGGAGAAGCCGCTATGAGCGCGACACACGAGAAGGAGAAGACCCTGCAGAAAGCGATTGAGCAGGACGTCGAGACGGCCGTACCAGGCGTCGAGGTGCTCGCCGTCGAGCTGAGCGCGGACGACCGCTTCACCGTCTTCATCGACCATCCCGAGGGCGTCGACCACGCGCTCTGCGTCCGGGTGACCGAGCTGCTCGCCGACTACCGACGCGATTACGCGATCGACGTCTCATCGCCGGGGCTCGAGCGTCCGCTCCGCACCCCTGCGCACTTCCGCGGTGCCGTGGGTCGACAGGTCTCGCTCCGCATCGATTCTCCCGGTGTTGCGTCGCGGAAGAAGAAGCTGCGCGCCAAGGTCCTCGAGGCCGGCGAGCACGCCGTCACGATCCGGGCGGGCGACGAGGCGCTGGAGATCCCGTACGAGGCGATCGCGCGGGGCAACCTGATCTACACCGACGCCGACGAGAGAGAGTAGGGGAGATGTCTCAGGAGATCCTGGAAGCAGTACGCACGATCGAGCGCGAGAAGGGGATCGAGACGGACACGCTCGTGAACGCGCTCGAGGACGCGCTCCTCGCGGCGTACAAGAAGACGCCGGGCGCGAGCCGCCATGCGGTCGTCGAGCTCGACGACGAGGGCGAGTTCCGCGTCTACTCGATCGTGATTCCGGGCGATCTCGAGTCGAGGCTGCTCGAGGAGGCGATGGAGGCGAAGATCGACGAGCTCGAGCGGCTCGAGGAAGAGACGGGCGAGCGTCAGCACACGCTGATCAACGAGGACGACCTCGATCTCGACTGGTCGCAGGTTCCCGAGGATCAGATCGAGCGCGCCGACGTCACCCCCGACAACTTCGGCCGGATCGCGGCGCAGACGGCGAAGCAGGTGATCCAGCAGCGGATCCGCGAGGCCGAGCGCGCGATGATGTACGAGGAGTACGTCGACCGCCAGAGCGAGGTCGTGACGGGGATCGTGCAGCAGGCCGGCGACCGCAACAACGTGCTCGTCGACCTCGGCAAGGTCGAGGCGCTGCTCCCGCGCTCGGAGCAGGTGGACGGGGAGCGCTACGAGCAGGGATCCAGGATCAAGGCGGTGATCACCGAGGTCCGCTCCGGCACGAAGGGGCCGCAGGTGATCCTCTCTCGGCGCGATCCAGAGCTGATCAAGACCCTCTTCGAGCTCGAGGTGCCCGAGATCGCCGACGGGCTCGTGGAGATCCGCGGCGTCGCCCGTGAGCCCGGCTACCGGACGAAGATCGCGGTCGAGTCGCACGCCCAGGGCGTCGACCCCGTCGGTGCGTGCGTCGGCCCCCGCGGCTCGCGCGTCCGCATGGTCGTCTCCGAGCTGCGCGGCGAGAAGATCGACATCATCCCGTGGAACACCGAGCCCGCCCGTTTCGTCGCGAAGGCGCTCTCGCCGGCACGCGTGCGCGAGGTCTACATCGACGACGAGACCAAGGAGGCGACGGTCGTCGTCCCGAACGATCAGCTCGCGCTCGCGATCGGCAAGGACGGCCTGAACGCCCGGCTCGCGGCCCGCCTGACAGGGTGGAAGGTCGACATCCAGTCGGACGAGGAGTTCGCTCGAGCCGAGGCCGAGGCGGCCTACGGCGGCGAGGGCGCCGACGGCGAGGAGTACACGGGTCGCTGTTCCGCGGTCCTCACGAACGGCAAGCGCTGCCCGAACGCGTCGCTGCCCGGCTCCAAATACTGCGGCGTACCCGCGCACCAGGCGCTTGTCGGCACGGAGGCCGAGGCGCCCGACCCCGGCGAGGAAGGGCTCGAGCCGGAGGAGCTCGAGGCGGAGCTCGCCGCGGTCGCGGCGGTCGAGGCCGAGAGCCCGTCCGAGGGCGAGCCGCCGATCGCGCCGTCCGCCGACGAGACCGGGAACGCGGTCTCGTCCGAGGAGGCCGAGACCGCTGGGGCATGACGTTGCCGAAACGGACGTGCGTGGGCTGCGGGCGAAAGGCGCCGCAGGCCGAGCTCCTGCGCTTCACCGCGGCAGACGGAGCGCTCGTATCCGGACGGACGAATCCGGGGCGGGGTGCCTATACGTGCCGGCGACTCGCCTGCTTCGAGCGGGCTGTCGATCGGCGCGCCTTCGCGCGGGTGCTGCGGCGCACCGTCTCGATCGATGCTCTGTTGATCGATCCTGGGCTCTCGCGTCTCTACACTGGAGCTTGAATGGCTGACGGAGGAGGACCCAACAAGCCGAACCGCCCGATCCGGCCCCGTCAGGGCGCGCCCGGTAGGAAGCGCCGCGTCGTCATCGAGAGCGGCAACCGCCCGAACCCCCGTCAGGCGCGCGACCGTCGCGACGCCGCTCCGAAGCGCGAGAAGCAGGAGATCGTCGCCCCGACGGGTCCTGTCACCGTTCCCTCGGGCGTCACCGTCCGCGACCTCTCGCAGGCGCTCGGGATCACCGCCGCGCAGATCATCAAGATCATGATGGGGCTCGGCAACATGGTTCAGATCACGCAGTCCCTCTCGGACGAGGAGGTCGAGTTGATCGCGGCCGAGATCGACCGCGAGATCACGATCAAGCACGCGGCCGACGAGGAAGAGCTGCCGGAGAGCTTCGAGGACGCCGCTGAGGACCTGACCGCGCGCCCGCCGGTAGTCACGATCATGGGGCACGTCGACCACGGCAAGACCTCGCTGCTCGACGCGATCCGGGAGACATCGGTCGTCGCGACCGAGGCCGGCGGGATCACCCAGCACATCGGCGCCTACCAGGTGGAGATCGACGGCCGCAAGGTCACGTTCCTCGACACGCCGGGCCACGAGGCGTTCACGGCGATGCGCGCCCGCGGCGCGAAGGTGACCGACATCGCCGTGCTCGTCGTGGCCGCCGACGACTCCGTGATGCCGCAGACGAAGGAGTCGATCTCCCACGCCCGCGCCGCGGACGTCCCGATCGTCGTCGCGGTCAACAAGGTCGACCTCCCGGACGCGAACCCCGACCGGGTCAAGTCGGACCTCGCCGCCGAGGGCCTCCAGCCCGAGGACTGGGGCGGCACCACCCAGTTCTCCTACGTCTCGGCGAAGCAGAAGCTGAACCTCGACGATCTGCTCGAGCGGATCCTGCTCGTCGCGGACGCGGAGCTCGAGCTGACCGCCAACGCGAAGGCGGAGGCGTCCGGTCCGATCGTCGAGTCACGGCTCGATGTCGGCCGTGGGCCCGTCGCGACGATGCTCGTCCAGCGCGGCACCCTGCGCGTCGGTGACGCGATCGTGGCCGGCGACGCGCACGGCAAGGTGCGCGCCCTCTACGACTACCGCGGCGAGAAGGTCGCAGAGGCGCGGCCGGGCACTCCGGTCGAGATCCTCGGCTTCGACACGCCGCCGCCCGCCGGCGAGCTCGCCCGCGTCGTCGAGACCGAGCGCGAGGCGCGCTCGGTCGCGCAGCGTCGCGGCCAGCGGCTGCGCACCGAGCAGCACGCGCAGCGCTCGAAGTCCGGGGTCTCGCTCGAGTCGCTCTTCTCGCAGCTCCAGGAGGGCGCCGTCCAGGATCTGAACCTGATCCTCAAGGGCGACGTCGGCGGCTCCGTCGAGGCGGCCGTCTCCGAGCTCGGGAAGATCCAGCACCCCGAGGTGCGCGTCAACGTCGTTCATCAGGGCGTCGGTGGGATCACCGAGGGCGACATCATGCTCGCCGCCGCGTCGCAGGCGCTCGTCGTCGGCTTCAACGTCCGCCCGAACGTGGAGGCGCGCCAGCTCGCCGAGCGCGAGGGCGTCGACATCCGCACCTATCGCGTCATCTACCAGCTCACCGAGGACATCGAGCAGGCGCTCGTCGGGATGCTCCACGCTGTCCAGACCGAGGAGACGATCGGCGAGGCCGAGGTGCGCGCGCTCTTCAGGGTCTCGCGCCTCGGCACGATCGCGGGCTGCATGGTCACCTCCGGCGTCATTCGCCGCAACGGGCAGGTGCGCGTCGTCCGCGACGGCACCGTGGTCTACGACACGACGATCTCTCAGCTCAAGCGGTTCAAGGAGGACGCCCGCGAGGTCGCCGAGGGTTTCGAGTGCGGGATCCTGCTCGACGGCTTCAACGACGTCAAGGAAGGCGACATCCTCGAGGTCTACGAGGTGCGGCAGGTCGAGCGGACCTCGCTCGACGAGCCCGCCGGTGCGTCAGCCTCCTCGTCCTCGTAGCGCCCGTCGTGGCCACGGGCTGGGTCGGGATCCTTTCGGCGGAGCTTCACTTTCCGGAGGCGCACTCGCTGAAGGAGAAGCGGATGCACCTACGCTCGGCGAAGGCGCAGCTCCAGAACCGGTTCGGCGCCTCGGTCGCCGAGGTCGACCATCACGACGTCTGGCAGCGCGCGCGGATCACGCTCGCCGTCGTCACGCGCGAGCATGGCGAGACGGAACGGCTGCTCGCCGACGCGGAGCGGTACCTCGGCTCGCGCGAGTGGGAGCTGGCGCTCGTGGAACGCGAGGTCGTCAGCCTGGACCACTGAGCTTGTGTTGTTTCAACACTAGAGAGGCTCTCACGAATGAGCGCCGGAGGCGCTGTAGCTGAGCAGGCAGGCGGCGAGCTCGAGGAGAAGCCTACGGCTCGTCAGC
>JANDLU010000122.1 GCA_024330215.1 Candidatus Gaiellasilicea maunaloa | reverse complement strand
CAATTTCCGGTCCGATGTCGAGTGCGCAGTTCCGCCCGTTAGCTCCGGTCACGCCTCCGCCCGGATGCGTGCCTGCTCCGCACAGGTACAGCGAGCGGATCGGCGTCCGGTAGCCGGCGCAGCCGCGAACAGGGCGCAGGAACAGCAGCTGGTCGGGCGCCATGTCCCCGTGCAGGTGGTGGCCTCCTGTCAGCGCGAAACGGGTCTCGAGGTCCTTCGGGCTCAGCACCTCGCGATCGAGTATGAGGCTCGGCAGGTCCGGCATGAACTGCGTGAGATGCCGGATGACGGCGTCGGCCGCGCCATCGCGCAGCGTCTTCCACGAGGCGTCCCGCAGCGCGTATGGCTGCGAGCGGGCGCCGATCGTGAGCACGTGGCGGCCGGGTGGCGCGAGGTTCGGATCGTGAACCGTCGGGAAGCAGATCTCCATGTGAGGATCCAGGACCGGGACGCCCCGCCTCGCGCTCTCCTGATCCGCGTCGAGCTTCTCGAGCGGCGACGTGATCTGCGTCAGGCCGTGGTGGTACGGCTGAACACCGTCCTTCGGAAGGCCGTTGATGTAGGGCAATTCGGCGAGCGCGAGGTTGATCTTCATGCTCGCGCCCGTGCAGCGATACGCCTCGACGGCGCTGCGAAAGTCCTCCGAGAGCGCAGACGAATCCAGCAGGTTCAGGAACGTCCGCTTGGGATCGGCATTTGAGACGACCGCGCTGGCGGTGATCTCCTCGTCGCCGACGAGGATGACCCCCGTCGCGCGGCCGTTCGCCGTCGTGATCTCCTTCACTTCCTGCGCGAGCCGAATCTCGACGCCCTGCTGTCGTGCGGCATCGGCCATCAGCTGCGTGACGACTCCCATTCCTCCCGGCACGAAGCCCCACTGTCTTCCGGCGCCGCCCGAAGCCGCGGACGCGACGTCGTGCAGCAGAACGAAGGCGGTGCCGGGCGTCGACGGCCCGGCCAGCGTGTTGCTGATGCACTCCCAGCCGAGCGATGCCTTCAGCGCCTCGGACTCGAAATGTCCGTCGAGATACTGCGCCATCGACGTGGAGAACAGGTAGGCGAGATGCGCTAACTCACTCCGATGACGCAGGGATGTGAAGCTCAGGCTCGCGAGTGAGGCGAGGTCGCGGCGTCTTCGCGCATCGGGCTGTGGCGGCGGCCGGTCGTAGAACCCCATGACGACGGGCGCCACGTCCGCGAGCCCCTCCTCGAATTGCGCGAACCGGCGGGCATCGCGCTTCGAGAAGCGACCGATCTCCTCGCTCTTCAGGTCGGCGCGCTCGTGCAGGTACAGATGGCCGCCGTCAGGGAAGACGTTGAGGGTCGGCCCTGCCGCGCTGATGCTGAGTCCGCGCTGCTCCAATTCCATGTCGCGCCAGATCGCAGGCCGAAGCATGCTCAGCACGTAAGCCGCGGGAGACGCCCGGAAGCCAGGAGCAAACTCCTCGGTGACACAGGCGCCGCCGACGATTTCGCGCCTTTCCAGGACAAGCGTCTTCAGCCCCTGCTTCGCGAAGTAGAACGAGGCAACGAGCCCATTGTGACCAGCCCCGATGACGATGACGTCGTACGTGTTCGCGGACAACCTAACCCTCCGAATGATCAGCTTACGCCGGGCGCCGGACCGACGTCGCCACGACACAAAGCGCGAGCCCCGTCTTCCGCTCCGCCGGTTTACAGTATACGGTCAACGGGCGACGCAACTCATGAGGAGGCGCAGTTGATTGATAGATCGCATCTCGACAAGCTCATCGCGACCGAGCGCGAGCGCTTCACTCACACGCACGCCGAGTCCGCCGCTTGCTTCAAGCGCGCGCAGACGAGCCTGCTCGCCGGCGTACCGATGCCGTGGATGACCGAGTGGGCGAGCCCGTACCCCCTCTTCGTGTCGTCCGCGCAGGGCGCTCGGTTCGTCGACGTCGACGGGCACGAATATGTGGACTTTTGTCTCGGCGACACCGGCGCGATGACGGGCCACGCGCCGCCGGCCGTCGCCCGCGCCGTCGCGGAGCGATTTGCCGATGGCGCGAGCTTCATGCTGCCGACCGAGGACTCGATCTGGGTCGCGGAGGAGCTGACCCGCCGCTTCGGACTCGATCAGTGGCAGTTCTGCCTCACGGCGACCGACGCGAACCGCTTCGCTCTCAGACACGCCCGCGCGCTCACGGGCCGCAACAAGGTGCTCGTCTTCAACTGGTGCTACCACGGCTCGGTGGACGAAGCGCTGATAACGCTCGACGAGCGCGGCGGACCGATGGTGAGAGACGGCTCGATCGGCCCGCCCGTCGATCCCTCGCTGACGACGCGCGTCATCGAGTGGAACTCGATCGAGGCGCTCGAGGGCGCCCTCCGCGAGGAGGACATCGCCTGCGTCCTGGCCGAGCCGGCGATGACGAACATCGGGATCATCCACCCCGACCCCGGCTACCACGACGCGCTTCGAACGCTCACGCGCCAGACGGGGACGCTCTTGGTCATCGACGAGACTCACACGATTTGCGCCGGTCCGGGCGGCTATACGGGTCGGTTCACGCTGGAACCCGACATGCTCACGATCGGCAAGCCACTGGCGAGCGGGATCCCCGCGGCGGCGTACGGACTCAGCGCAGAAGTCGCGGCTGCCATCCTGCGCGATGACGGCCTGCTTGAGAAGTCCGATACGGGCGGCGTCGGCGGAACGCTGTCCGGCAACGCGCTGTCGCTCGGCGCGATGCGCGCGACGCTCGAATCCGTGCTGACCGGCGAGGCCTTCGAGCGCATGGAGAGCGTCGCGTGCGCCTGGGCGGACGGTGTCCGCATGGTGCTCGGCGAGTACGGCCTGGACTGGCACGTCGGCCAACTTGGGTGCCGAGTCGAGTACTGGTTCTCGCCGACGGCTCCCCGCAACGGCGGTCAGGCCGCAGCCGCCGTCGACGCCAAGCTCTCCCAGTTCATGCATCTGCACGCACTCAATCGGGGCATCTTGCTCACACCGTTCCACAACATGGCGCTGATGTCGCCGGCAACGACCCTCGACGACGTCGACGTCCATACGGCCGCATTCGCCGAAGCTATCGATGCGCTCGTGCGGAACGGCAGCCTGGATGTCACCGGCCGCCGCCACACGACATCAGTGGAAGCCGAATCGCAGTCGTAACCAGCACACAGAATGAATGGAGGAATGCGCAAGTGACGAGCCTCGACACACGCACGAAGATCAGGATTCTTACTGCACGGGATCTCGTGTGGATGCCAGCAGAAACGAACACGGATGAGAAGGAGCCCGCGGGTCAGGAATGCACCGCGTTCGAGTCACTCGACGGCCGCTTCAGTATTGGTCTCTGGCACCGTGACGCACAGCGTCGGCAGTTCACACGTCCCTACGACGAGGTCGCGCTGATCCTCGAGGGCGACGTCACGCTCCACGTTGACGGCGGACCACCGCTCCACGCTGGCGCCGGCGATGTCGTCGTCACCCCGGCCGGAAGCAGCGCGCGATGGGAAAGCGGTGCTCCCGTCAGGAAGCTCTGGGCGATCTACGACACGCGCAACGCGTCGAGCGGCTGATGCGAAGGCTTCGTCTCTCAGGATTGGGACCGAAGCGCTACCGTCACACGAGGATTGTGCCCGACGCTCGTGTCGCCCACGACCTCATCCAGCGCAATCTCACGCGGGCGGTGTCAGACGAACTGTGGCACTCCGACACCGAGCACATGCCACAGATCGACGGATCCGCGACACGCGACACTGGCGGCGATACGGCGGTTGCCGTGGCGCTCTGTCGTGCGCTGTGCATCCGACCCAGCGGTCTCCCGTAATGACTTCGGTTGCCCCAATTCGGGTTGCGCGACGGACGGAGCTGAATACGGCGTACCTCGAGATGCTGCGCGTCCGGATGGGCTAGGGGCTCGGCGACACAATATCCAAGCCATCCGCCACGGCTAAACTCTTGACATGTGTCGAGCAAGTTTACGCCAGTTTGGCGCCAGGATCGGAAGAACGAAGGGCTGCACCTTCCGCTGAACAACTTGGATCACACCCAGTTAGGCGCGCCAACTACGCCTCCGGCCCGCCGGCCGACGACGCGTTAGAGAGAAGGGATGTCCGAACCCGCCCCGCCCAAGCCATCGTCATTGACGCTAAAGAGGCGTCGGCTGACGCCTCTGCGCCAACCTCCGACTCTTGCGTCGCAAGCTGCGGACGTAATCCGCGAGCAGATCTTGGCTGGACGGTGGGCCAGCGCTGAGCGACTCGTCGAGACGACGCTCGCCCGCGAGTTGGGAGTCAGCCGCGGACCAATTCGCGAGGCGTTCGCGCAACTGACGGCCGAAGGACTCGTCGCTTCTGGGCCGCGCATCGGTGTAACGGTTTCCAGGCTAGACCCGGAGGACGTAAGCGATTTATATGACTTGCGGATCGCACTCGAGACGGCCTGCGCGCGATCGATCGTTGAAAATGTCGAATATCTGGCGCGGGATTTTGCACTTCTCGACAAATCGCTTACCCGAATGGAGCGCGCGGCCGTAGACGAAGACGCGTCAGAAATCGTCCGTGCCGATCTTCGTATTCATGCGGAGATCTGTCGCATGAGCGGAAATGGGCGCATCCACGAGGCGTTTCTCCACCATGCCGGTATTTTGGAGCGCATCCTTCGACTCGACGCGTTGCACGGCGACTCGAACGTCGCGATTGTCGACGAGCACCGAGCGATCGTCGATGCGCTGAGGTTGGCGAGCCACGACTGTGAGGCGATCATCACCCAGCATCTTCTCGACGCGAAGCAGCGCATCGTCTCTCGGCTTCAGGTTTAGTCCTCGCCGCCATCGAGCCCCTCCTGCGCCGGGTTCAGCACGACGTCAGTCTCGATGACTCGGTCGGCCGGCAAATCAAAACGAGGCGAGGCCCCAAATGAGGATGGTCAGTGTGCCGGGATCCTCTCTCTCCCCAACCGGCAGGCGTCCCACCGCCCCGCGCTAGCCGCAGGGGAGGGCCCTCCGCTGGCGCGTCCCAACCTCACGGGTTGGAGTTCAGGCGCAGCCCCAGCGGGTTCACACGCGTTCGGTATCGCGTGTCAGCGAGCGACGGCGCCCCCTTCATCGGTCATTCTGAGGTCCCAGCTCTGCATGTTCCGGGCAGCAGAAGGGCAGCAAACGTCCGAAACCGAGCCTGCGCAATCGTGCACAAATCAGCGCCGGAGGCCCGCAAACCCGCATGAATAGAGCGATAGCGCGTCAATCGTCGCCGATCGTCGTATCTGTGGAACAAGCCTGTCACGCCGGAGGTCGCGGGTTCGAGTCCCGTCGCTCCCGTCTGTTGAAGCGCCTGCAAATAGGCCATTAACGTTGTCTGCTTAGGCGTATATCAGATGGTTCGTGGCCCGATCGCGGCCCAAGGCTAATTCGAAAAAGCGCCTGCAAAATGGCTATTGCTCGGATGGGCGCGTAGCCGGTCGCACGAATAGAACGTTCACGGGTCAGCGCGTCACATCGTCCCTGAGTCGTTAGCTCGGATGGCCTCCTCGCGGACCGTCTTCGCCTCTATCGTCAACGAGGGTCTAGCCTGACGGCATGACTTCGAGCGAACGACTGCTCGTGCGCAAGCGCTTCTCGAACGAGCTCTCAACGCTGACGCGCGGTTCCGCGACGGGCAGCTTGAGGCAGTTCTGGCGTTGGTCGACGACCACCGCCGCGCCCTTGTTGTCGAGCGAACAGGGTGGGGCAAGAGCGTCGTCTATTTCATTGCGACACGTCTGCTGCGCGACGGCGGGGCGGGGCCAACACTGCTGATAAGTCCGCTCCTTTCGTTGATGCGCGACCAGATACGGATGGCGACGAGGCTTGGCGTGACTGCTGGGACGATCAACAGCACGAACCAGAATGACTGGCCTGATGTCGAGAGGCGCCTTGCCGCCGACGAGGTCGATCTACTTCTCGTGTCGCCCGAACGCCTGGGCAACCAAGACTTCCAGCGGCTCATCCGCGAAGCGATGCCGCGCGGCATCGGGCTCTTCGTCGTCGACGAAGCGCATTGCATCTCCGACTGGGGGCACGATTTCCGTCCCGACTATCGGCGCATCGAGCGGCTCGTGCGGCTCCTGCCGCCCAATGTGCCGCTGCTGGCGACTACGGCGACCGCGAACGATCGTGTGGTTGCGGACGTGGAGGAGCAGCTTGGCCCCGATCTCATCGTCATCCGTGGTCCGCTCGCGCGCGAGAGTCTTCGTCTGCAGGTACTGGAGCTTCCCGACCAGGCCGACCGCCTCGCCTGGCTGGCCGAGCAGCTGCCGGCGTTCGAGGCGTCGGGCATTGTCTACACGTTGACGGTTGCCGACGCGGAGCGGGTCAGCGCCTGGTTGCGCGACAATGGCATCGACGCGCCGGCCTACCACGGGCAGCTCGAGAACGAGCAGCGCGAGGTGCTCGAGCAGCGGCTGCTGGATAACGACGTCAAGGCACTGGTGGCGACGATCGCGCTCGGGATGGGATTCGACAAGCGCGATCTCGGCTTCGTCGTCCACTATCAGCGTCCCAGCTCTGCCGTTGCCTATTACCAGCAGATCGGGCGCGCGGGCCGCGAACTCGAAGACGCCCAAGTCGTGCTGCTCGTCGGCCACGAGGATGACGAGATCGCCGACTTCTTCATCCGCGGGGCGTTTCCAGGCGAGGACATTCTCCGCTCGGTGGTGGACACAGTGGCCGCCACGGAGGGCGTGACGATTCGCGGGCTTGAGGCAGCGCTCAACGTGCCAACGGGGAAGCTCCAGCAAGCCGTTCAACTGCTCGAGGTCGACGGGGCGCTCTACAAGGAGGGCAGTCGCTACCTGCGGTCCGCAAGCGCGTGGGAGCCAGACATTGAGCGGATGGCGCGCGTGACGGCCGAGCGCCGGCAGGAGCAAGAACGAATGCAGGAGTTCGTCGCGACAGACGACTGCCTGATGGAATTCCTCGCGCGAGAGCTCGACGATCCCGACGCGCACCGGTGCGGCCGCTGCGCAAACTGTCGGGGTGCGTTCGTCACCAATGAAACCGACCCACGCTCAAGCAGGAGGCGATCACGTTCCTCAAACGCGGCCACCGGCCAATCCAGCCCCGCAAGCGGTGGCCGGGCGGTCTCTCCGAGCCGCGTGGCACCATCTCAGTTGCGGAACAACTGGAGGAAGGGCGAGCGCTGTCGATCTACAAGGACGCTGGCTGGGGCACGCTCGTGGCCGAAGCGAAGTACCACACGCTGCTCTTCGACGACGAACTCGTCGAGGGAGTCGCGGAGATGATCGAGTCGCGCTGGGAACCCGAGCCTCCGCCCACATGGGCAACGGCGGTCCCGTCGCTGAATCACACCGAGCTCGTACCCGATTTCGCCGAGCGGCTTGCCCAGCGCCTCGGACTACCGTACCGACAGGCGCTCACCAAGACACGCGAGACCGCGCCGCAGAAGTCGATGCAGAACAGCGCCCAGCAGGTCGCCAACATCTACGACGCCTTCGTGGCCGATCCGGAACAGATCGTCGCCGATGAGCCGGTGCTTCTGGTGGACGACATCGTCGACTCACGCTGGTCATTGACCGTCTGCGGCGTCAAGCTGCGCCGTGCTGGCGCCGGGCCTGTCTTCCCAGTCACCCTCGCCGCCGCCTCCCTTCGCGACTGATGGCGACCACGACCCTCACCGCAGACAGCCAGGCGATTGCGCTCCTCTGCTCCACGCTAGCGCTCCCGCCGCGAAGCGAGCTCAAGCCGCTAGCTCCGCGCGAATGGAATCAGCTTGCGACGCAGATCAAGCAATCGCCGCGCGTTCGTCCGGGCGAGCTGCTCGAGTTGAACGACGAGGAGCTCGCGGAGCTCGGCCTGCCACGCGAGCTTGCCCGGAGACTCGTTGCCCTGCTCGCTCGCGGCGGCCAGCTCGCGTTCGAGCTGGAGCAACTTACAAGCCGTGGGCTTTGGTTGCTGACGCGCGCAGACGACGAGTATCCGCCGCTTTGGAAGCGCCGCCTCCGCGCCCAAGCTCCGCCGGTCGTTTTCGGAGCCGGTTAGCAATCACTTCTTGATCAGCGCAGCCTCGCCGTTGTCGGTTCGCGTGATGTCGACCCGTCGGGACTTGAGTTCGCCGAGATGGTCGGCCGGCGATGTGCACGTGACGGCCTCGCCGTGGTCTCCGGCGCTGCCCGAGGCGTCGACATCACTGCGATGCTTGCCGCGATCGACTCGGGAGGAAGTTCTGTCGGCGTTTTGGCAGATTCGCTGGAGAAGACGGCGCAGCGCCGCGAGTTGCGCGAACCAATCATCGACGGCAACCTGACCCTCATCACGCCGTACCACCCGGCGGCCCGCTTCAACGTCGGGCACGCGATGCGCCGCAACGCCCTTATCTACTGCATGGCCGAGGCCGCGGTCGTCGTCGCGAGCAGCCCTCAGAAAGGCGGAACTACCGCCGGTGCGCTCGAGAACCTCAAGGCGGCTTGGGTACCACTTTATGTCCGTGACGACGGAAGCAAGGGCAACGACGCCCTAATTCGGCAGGGCGCGCTGCCACTCCCGACCAAGCAGCTCGATCCGGATAGTCCACTTCTGGTTACCGCCGGGGCAGGGCGGCCGCCCGCGCTCACTCTCTCCGAAGAGAGCACCGGGTTCCAAGAGGCAGCCGCGGCACGACCGTCGCGACCATTTCAAGAGGGGCAGACAGTCGGCCAGACCTCGGTTGGAGCGGCAACACCCTCTCCGACACAGGTCGAGAGGATGTCCCGCTCGTCGTGGAACTTCGCGACGGCGGTCCCGGTGTGACGGTCA
>JANDLU010000121.1 GCA_024330215.1 Candidatus Gaiellasilicea maunaloa | reverse complement strand
AGAGATCTCAGTCTTGTGCGGTCTTGTCGCTTGGGCAGTCGAGCACCCCGACGAGTACCGCGGATGGGACGCGAACACTCTTGCGACGGCTCTCCGCTGGAACTTCGGTGGCGACTACGAGGGTGTCGACGAAATGGTGAGCGCTCTTGCGCCGACCTGGATCGACTAAACAAAGTACACACACTCGACAAAGACGACATCGGAAGCTATAGTCGGAGTACGATGGCTACGAAGGAACTACTGAACGTCCGCGACACGGCGCGTGCGCTGGGCGTGCACGAGAACACGATCCGTAACTGGGAGAGCCGCGGCTTGCTGCGCGCAGTTCGCCTTCCCGGCAGCGGGTTCCGGCGCTTCGCTCCGCAGGATGTCGAGCGGCTGCGAGCTGAGATGTTTGAGCAGCTCGCACCAGCAACCGAGGGACCGGTTGTGAACCCCGGTCGGAAGCGCAGCGGCCGGCTCGTCTTCGGCGACGCCAAGAAGTAGACGAACCAGCATCGGCCGGGTACGCCGATAGGCTGGCCAGCCGATGCCGTCGAGACCGGAACGACCCTCCGATGCGGAGTACTACGAGCGCGATCGCGTCCAGCTCTTCAGCCAGGGCGATCTGTTCCGTGACGTGCCGCTCGCCTACCCGCTGCCTGCGGAGGAGCTATTGGTTGACCAGGACGAGGCTGGAGCCGGCCGGCGGTTCGTAAGCGGCCCACTCACCTTCGGGCCGGCGATGCTGATCACGCCGAGTTGTTCGCTCGGTGCCCAGGGCACGGCGGGCTACGGCCATCCCGTTCGGACGCTCGTCCCGGTTGTCCCGCTCGCAGAACTTGTCGAGCGAAGCGTGATCAAGGAAATCGCGCTAAGCGATCTGCGTCGCTTCGACCACCTGATCAACTACATGTACCTGCCTCCGCTCGAGATCGAAGACCTCGAGTTCTCGATGCCTGAGAGCGCAGCCTTCCTCTACATGCCGGTGACGCTGCATCACGCGTTCCTCGAGGGCAACCGCGTTTCGCAGCTCGCGTACCGCGGCGCGCAGCAGCTGCAGCGCAAGCTCGTCTGGTTCTACTCCGGCTGGCTTGAAGACGACTTGGACATCTTTGAGCCGCCGATGGACTGACGCCAGAGACTCAGGTCCACTGAGCGGTGCTTCCACGCGCGCTCAACTGGCCAAGAGGCCGCCCTTACAGCGCCGAGCGCGGCGCCGTCACAAGATCCTCGCCAGCGCCTGAACGCCCTGACGTCGAGTCAAATCGAACCACTCGTTTTGATGCGGCTTTCCGAGTAGCGTCGATGCCAATACGCCTCAACGTCGAGCGGGTTGTCGGTCCTGATCTCTTGACGACGTCCAGATCCATTCTCTATAGGCCCCCGTGGTCTCGGAACGATTACCTACGCGCGGACGATGTGCCCAAGGTTCGCGTCCTCGTCGCCAGTCTCGAGGTAGCGGCTGTAATGCGTTCGTTTCATGGGAGGTTCGAGCATCGGGAAGTGCACGCGCCAGACGAGCCACCGGAAGATGACGACGCGGACGGTTGCCTCGCCGCCGACCTCCTCGAAGGCGAGCCCGTGGAGAGCAGCCACCGGGACATCAGGCGTGCGCAGCCAATCGATCGTCCACTTTGAGGCAGCATCCGCGGCGCCGCCGATCGTCTGCAAGAGAACCTCTCGCACCGCGTCAAACCGCGCCTCATAAATCTCCTCGCGGATGCAGCACGCCAGGAACAGGTAGGCGATGCCGAGGGGAACGACGGCCGGGACGATCGGTTCATCCCAGGTACGGCTGAACGCCTGACCGGCGACGCTGATCGGCTTGCGCACCCTCTCGCCTGGGACGATCTCGAACTCCTGACCCGGCGATGCAGCGTCGTACTCCGCTAGCTTCGCCTTGATCTGGTCGTCCGCCACGCTAGCAGCTCGCAGCTTCTTTCTCACCTCCGCGCGAACGTCCTCGTCACGGCGCGTCTTCTCATCCATCGTCGACAGCTCGAGCCCACCGTCATCACGGCGTGGCTTAGCGTAGAGGCGGCCGTGCTGCTCGTCGTCTCGGAAGTAGCCTGCTCGTGAGTGGATGTTGAGGCCGACCTTGGGCGGGAGCTCCGGGAGGAGTTGCTCGACCACCCCGATCACCGAGACGTCGCCGAGGAGCTTGTCCTCGAGCGTCCCCATCTTGCTGTTGCAGTCCTTGCAGAGGAACGGCGACCAGAGCCGCCCGCCAATCGACTCGGGGATCACGTGTCCCCTCGTCGTCTGGCGACCTTCCTGGCCCGTGTCGCGTTGGCGCACGCAGACGATGCAGCGCTTGTCCCACCAGTCGATCTTCATCCTTCGAACCTACAACGGGCGCGCTGCGCCGCCGCGATTCTCAAGCGGGGGCGGCCTCCGCCCGCTCCGCCCCCTATCCTGGGGGGGATGCCTCTTTTCCGTCGCAAGCGCGGATGGCAGATGGGTCACGGCGAGGCTCGAATCCGTCTCTACGGCCCACCAACCGCCGATGAGATCACGGGCGGCACGGTCGAATGGGAAGGCGACGAAGAAACGATCCCGCACGTCCTCGCCGTCTACTTCGACAAGATCCTCTACAACCTCTCGCGTTTCCGCGCTGCCCAGGACGCCCTCTTGGACAGACTCGAGGACGTCGTCGCCCGCGTGGGCGGGGAGCTGTCCGAGAGGCGCGACGGCCAGCTCGACGCTCGCATTGGCGTAGTGCCACTCGTCGACAAAGCGCCGCCAGAGAAGCCACTCGCACTGATTCGCATCGAGGTCGCGCTCGCCTACGAGCGCCAGAGAGCGACAGCGGCCACGCACTTCGAAGTGATGAAGGTGATGAAGACGATGACCGCCGAGACCGCCGAGGCTGGCTTGTGGGCCCTGTGGGACTGGACGTTGCTTGTCCTCGACGGTCGCGAGGCGACGATCGCGCCGATCCTCGACAACCTCGCTGTGCAGTGCGCCTACTATCGTGAGCATGGCCCGCCGGGCGTCCGCGACCTCGGCAAGGCTCCCTTCTACGCGATGATGGCAGGTGCCGGAGCGCGGCTCGTAGAAGAGCAAGACGCGGCTGACGCCGCGCGGCTGTGGGCTGCACGCCCGGCGCACGAGT
The DNA here is from genome assembly GCA_024330215.1 of Candidatus Gaiellasilicea maunaloa. GTDB lineage: Bacteria > Actinomycetota > Thermoleophilia > Gaiellales > Gaiellaceae > Gaiellasilicea > Gaiellasilicea maunaloa. The sequence continues at coordinate 5,927 of JANDLU010000121.1, read as the reverse complement.
TCACACGGACCGCTTACGAGCACATAGCGGAGGAGGAGCGTGCGGAAACGGAGACCGTGCTTCGTACCGCGAAGTCTTCCGATGCCACCCGCCTCGACCTCTCCGGCGCGAAGACGACCGACGTTGATCTCGCGCGCTTCCCCGAGATGCTGGAGCTTGAAGCCCTCGACCTCTCCGGCTCAAGCATCACCGACGAAGGACTATTCCACTTGAGCGGGTTGCGCGCGCTCGACTTTCTCGATCTCTCCGGCACTTCGATCGCGGGGCAGGGCCTTGCCTATCTAACGGGGACGCCGGTCACGCGTCTTGAGCTCTCCCGTAGCAAGATCACCGACGAGGGGCTCACGTATCTCGCCGGCCTCAAACAGCTTGAGATGCTGTGGCTGAACGGCACGGCTATCACCGACGCTGGCCTGGCGCGCCTTCTCGATGTTCCGTCACTCGAGGAGCTCGACGTTTCTGACACTTCCGTCACCGACGCCGGCCTGATGAAACTCCTCGAGCATCCCAAGCTCTTCACGGCCTACGCCCGCCGCACGAAAGCGACGGTTGACACGGACGAGGCATGGCTCGGTGGCGGGAAGGTGCTGATGATCGAGTCCGAGGAAGAGGACGCGCACACCGAGGTAGAGATGGATCAGCAGTTCGCGGACTACCTCTTCGACGAGACCTGCGAGCGCTTCCAAGAGCTCTACCAGCCCGAGCTCTACCAGCGCGGCAACAACCCCACGATCGGCAGAGATCTCGAGCGCGCGCTGCGAAGAATGATGGTCGGGCTCGGCTATCCTGACACTCCGTCTGACGCGGCCAGTCGGCGCATTTGGTTGGCCGGCTCTGCCGGTTACGTCTGGCGTCTCGCCGAAGGTAGGGGGACGGGGTTCGCAAAGGACAGGATCAGGGAGGCGGTGAATGACGGCTTTGACCCCGAGCGGGCGCGCGCCGAGTCGCTGACGATTGCCGCTGCGGAGGTCTTCGGTCGCGGGATCCCGCTCGGACTCGAGTCGCCCGGCGGCTTGGCCTACGGTGGAGCCTTTCTCGATCGCGGCTTCCGCCACGCCGTCGAGTCGATCAAGGAGCCGCGAATAGAAATCGATGTCCAGCATCTGCAGGACGCTTTCTGGTTCGGTGTCGCCCTGCGCGATGTCGAGCCGATCGTGGACGAGCTGCGGGCACAGGCGTAGTCAGGGTCGGAGGCACAGAGCTTGCGGATGCCTTCCGGTATCGCCGCCCCGGCTGGAGTACCGGTTGAGCGGACCTGAACCTGTTGACCTGTTGAACCCGCCTCTGGCCTGAATGCCGGCACTCGACCCGCAGTTAATGCTCGCTACTCCATTAGGCGAAACCAATCACGGACGCTTAGGCGGAGTCGTACGACCTCGTCCTCCGCCAGCGGGCTACAGTGGGCGATCGGCCCGCGGAGTGTGTTGAGACTCGCCATGACGCGTTCGACCGCCTTAACGCTGGAGAAAATCGCTCCGAACACATCCCAGTTCGTCTTAATGATCTCGCTCAGTTCGCCGAAGGTGGTGAAGTCCAGGGGCTCTTGAGACCTAGGCGTCATTCCCGTGTCGATTTCCCTCTGGCGACGACTCTCAGCGTCCCTTTTTATTTGGGCAGGAGTGCGCGCGCTACTCCACCATTGATCACCTTCGGTAGCCTCGAGGGAGTCTGAGATCAGCGTGCGAATCGTCGTCTCCAGGGAGTAAAAGACCTCGTACTGAGGCGCCATGCTTGCGGCCTCTGCCCGGATTTCGCTCTCGATCTGAGGGTAGTAGGACTCATCTGGCACCAGTCCCACTTGGTGTCCGCGTTGAAGATCGATCGCGTGTTCCGCTCGACACGATCGAGATCGTGCTCAAGGAGTTGGTTCGTCATTCCGAACAGCTTGATTGCTTCTTCAGCCGACCGAGACATCGCTGGTCTAGCGGAGCAAATGTTCGCGAATGCTCTTAAAGACCGCGTTGAAAACGGCGATGTCCGATGTCGCGGGAAGATGGAGATTAATCGTATAGCCGAGGTTGATCCCAGCAATTTCTCCACCGCCCTCTTGCTCATGACGAGTCATGTCGGCTGAGGCAGGTTCTTCCTCGGTGCGCTCGGGAGCCGCGGTCTCTGGGGCTGCGAAGTCCGCGAACGCTTTCAAAGCGTTGAATGAACCGATGATCGCCTTGAACGTGCTTGAGGACTCCTCCAGCCCGGTTGCCTGTACAACGATGCCTCGCAGCTCTGCAGCGGTTGCGTCATGTGCGTATTCGTTGACCTCGTAGAGAGCGGCATACCCTTACGAAGAGCCTCGGCCCCGGCTGCTCCTCGTTGAGTCGAGTTCCTAAATCGCTTGTAGAGCGACGTCGGTGTTCCGTCTGAGGCGAGAAAACCAGTTCTCTTCAGGAACGGGATAAGCGGCTTCGGCGAGCCGCCCTTTAGTCCAAGCTTCGTGGCAAGGAAATCCTGCGTGAAGCGATCAGGCGTGGCTGCTGATTGGATCTTCTGGAGCGCCTTCGTGATGTTCCCGTAAGCGGTGACGTACGGAACCTGCTGCTCGGCCACCTCAACTCCCGCCTTCGACTGTTTTCCAGGTTACGGGAGCGGCCGGATGGGACGAGGAGCCAGGACAGTCAGGCTGTGAGAGCGGGGGGAACCTTGCGCGGGTTCGATTCCCGCCGCCTCCATCGTTCACCTGGATCAAGCCAAGGGCTCTTCGCGTTCCCTTGCACTAGCCTCGGGGCTCACTCGCGTGCTTCAGAGACATGTGCAAGTACAGCATCAAGCGGTCTCGGCACCTGAGTCAGATCAAGTGCCTCGACGAGCAGGCGGGCGTACCGGATCTTGCGGCCGCTGCCGCTGCCCATGAAGCGACGAAGCTGTTCCTCGGCCGGTCGCCCTCGCCACGGAGGTTGCCTCTGGAGGCTTCGGAAGGCGCCGAGGTCTCCCTGAGCGTCGACGACGTCTTCGACCGAGGCGGCACCGAGTGCGCGGATCAGCTCTTCCTCGAGATCCGCGACGCACACGTAGAAACCCAGTTGCTCCATCTCCGCGCGCGCGAGGTCGAAGCCGAGGCCGGCCCGCTCGAGGCCGCGCTGGAAGTCCCGCTCCTCGCCGGCGTCATAAAGGCCCGCCAGCCTGACGTCGAGACCCTTCGGGCCGAACCGATCCAGGAACTTGCCGATCGCCTGCGCGCCTCCGATCGAGACAACGGCGATGCCCTCAGCGCCGAGATCCCGCCCGCGGCGTTCGGCGAGAGCCTCGAGCGCGCTCTGGTCGCTGACCCCCTCGACGAGCACGACGCCACGCAGGTCGGCGCCGGCGACCCGCACCCGTGAATCGCTTGCGCGGCTCAGCCGCGGCTGGGGAGCTGCTGGACGGCCCAGCCGTTGCCGTCCGGATCGCTGAAGAAGACGAACGACCCCCAGTCGAAGTGCTGAACGTCGCTGACCTCGACTCCGCGTTCGAGGAGCTCGGCACGCGCCGCCTCGATGTCCGAGACGACGAGCTGGAGGCCCTCGACCGATCCCGGCGTCATCCCGTTGAGACCGGTTCCCAGGGCAATCGAGCAGCTCGACCCGGGAGGCGTCAGCTGTACGAAGCGGATCTCGTCGCTCACCCGGTGGTCGTGATCCGCCGTGAAGCCGGCCTTCTGGGTAGAGAACGCCTTCGCGCGATCCACGTCGGAGACAGGAACCTGCACCAGTTCGAGCCGCCAGTCCATTGCGAGCGGCACTCTACCCGTCGAGGGCTCAGGGAGCCGCTGCGAGTCCGGTGAACTCGGGCGAATCGAACGCCTCGAGCGGCACGTCGACCTCGCCCTTCGGCGGCTGGTAGATCGTGACCGTGACGTAGTACTTGCCCGTCGTCTCCGGCGCCGGCGCCCAGACGAACCAGGTTCTGCCCTCATCGTTCGTCGAGGGAACGATCGTCACCGCCTCGTCTTCGTCGACGGGATCGTTGGTGCCGGCATCGTTCAGCTCCCAGCGCAACGGCAGCCCCTTGCCTTTGAAGCCCTCGATCTGGGTCTGGAACTCGATCATCACGCCGCGGCGGGCGAGCTGCTGCTCGCTCAGTGTCTCGGGCTGAAGCTTCAGGCGCTTCAGGTAACGGCCGAAGCTGACCGGCTGGCGGACGCGGACATCCGAGACCTCGATCGAGCCGGAATCCGGAGCGGCCTGCGGGCGCCACGCCGGGAAGGCGATGAAGACGAGGCCGAGGATGCCCGCGATCAGGCCGACGATCGCGCTGACCTGACCGACCGAGGGCACGCGGAAGCGTCGCACCGGCGGCGGTGGCGTTGCCGACGGCTCGGCCGGCGCCTGCGTGGGCGCGCCCATCAGCGCCGCCGAACGAGGACGTTGCGGCTCGGCACCGTGAGGTTGCCGCCGTCGGGATCGACGAGGACGATCGCGACCCGGTAGACGCCCGCTGGCGATCCCGCCGGGACCCGGAGCCGGAGCGCGTTCGTGCCCGGGCGGACTCTCGGCCTGGTCGTCGCAAAGCTGCGCCCGCCGCGGAGGAGAGCGACGCGTGCGGTCGTCGTCCGGTTCACCCGCAGCTTCACGACGACGGTGCGGCTGCCGCCGGCGTAGACGACTCCGATTCCGGCCAGGCGCGCCGCGAGCGGACACGGTCGCGTGGCCGCCCTCAGCGTCGCTCGGGAAGAGCGACTCCCGCCGGAATCGACGGCATCGACCGCGATCCCGTACGTCCGTCCGCACTTGAGGTTCGCGAGCGCGTATTCGGTCGCCGCCGTCTCGGCGGCAGCCGCGCCGTCGAGGTAAACGCGGTAGCCGGCGACACCGGTGCTGTCGGTCGAGGCCGTCCAAGCGATGGCGATGCCCGTTCGCGTCGCGCTCCGAACCGCGAGGCCACCGGGCGTCGTCGGCGGAGCCGCGTCGCGAACGAACTGCGCCTTGATCGACGTGATCGGGCCGACGGGGAACCGGCACGTCGTCTCCGTCCTCGCGCAGACGCCGTTCCAGCCGTCGAAGAGCGAGCCGCTGTCGGGCGTCGCCATCAGCGTGATCGCCTGGCCGTAGTCGTACTGCGCCGTGCACTGGCCGCCGCAGTCGAGCTTCGACGCCGTCACCTGGCCGCCGCCCGAGCCGGTCTTCCTGAGCCGGAACTGCACCTTGATCGACGTCGGGAGCTGCAGGGGCTCATCGTCGTCGAAGATCGCGCCCGCCCACGTCGGCTGGTCGTTCACCCTGATCGTGCAGGTCGGAGCGTTGGTCGGCTCGCAACCCGGGCTCCAGCCCTTGAACGTGTGACCGGCGGCGGGCTGTGCGGTCAGCCTCACCTCGCTACGCGGTGCGAGCTCGAAACAGGCGTCGGCCCCGTCCTCCGTGCACGTGTTGGCCGAGCGATCGATCGTGACCGTGCCGCCATCTCCGTCGCCGGAGTAGCGTACGGCCAGCTTCAGCGGGCTGAAGACGGCGACGACGGAGGTCAGATCGGCATCGAGCGTCAACGTGCAGGAGCCCGTCCCCGGGCAGTCCGGGTCGCTCCAGCCGACGAAGCTCCTGCCGGAGTCCGCCTTCGCGCTCAGCGTCACTGCCGTGCCGCGCTCGAAGCCCCAGCGGCACGAGTCGGCGCCGTCGCTGCGGTCGCAAGGCTCGGTGACGGCGACGTTGCCGTTGTCGAGATCGACGCCGGCCGGCGACGCTGAGACAGTCCCAGGCCCGCGCGGCGCGACCTGGAGCTCGACGACCGCGGCCGTGCGCGCGCTCGCACCGGCGGCGAGCGTCACGAGTGCGAGGCCCGCAAGGGCCGCTCCGCCGAACGCCGCAGCAACATTCCGCCAGGTACCGGGCACTCTGTCCCTCCGTCGCTGCCCGGACTGTCGCACCGGCTGCTGAGAAAGTCAAAATCGCGGCGCTGCTCTGACACCGTCTCTGGCACCGTCTCTGGCACCGTGTCTGGCACCGTGTCTGGCACCG
>JANDLU010000013.1 GCA_024330215.1 Candidatus Gaiellasilicea maunaloa | reverse complement strand
ACTCAAAGAAAGAGAGGTCTGGCTGAACCAATACGAGACCTCGACGACGCCCGACAAGGGATCGGCGGCTACGTCGACCGCTACTGACCGGCCCCCGTTTGTTGGTCCGACCGCTATGAGAGTCGGGTTGTCACCTCCGCGGGTGGTCTGGTCAGGCTAGCGGCGTAGACGGCCGGCGGTGTCCAGCTGAGGCTGCTGTGCGGCCGCTTGTGGTTGTAGATGTCTTTCCAGTCATTGATGACCGTTTGCGCCTCGAGCAGGGAGTCGAACGCTTCGACGGAGAGCACCTCGTCGCGGACGCGGGAGCCGAACGACTCGACAAACGGGTTCTGCCAGCGCGAGCCGGGCTCGATGAAGCTGCGGGCGGTCCCATCGAAGCGGCACCAGTCTCGCAGCGCGTTGGCGGTCAGCTCGGGGCCGTTGTCCATCCGCACGAGCTCGGGTGGCGTGCCGCGCTCACGGACGATTTGGTCGAGCACCCGGACGGTGTGGTCGGCGTCGATCGAACGGGCGACGCGGATCGCCAATGCTTCGCGGGTGTGCTCGTCGACGACGTGGAGCAACTTCAACGTTCTGCCGTCGACCGTGGTGTCGAACTGGAAATCAAGCGGCCAGACGTGGTTGGGTCGCTCGGCCCGCAGCCGCTCGGCAGGCACGGTCGACTCGCCGAGCCGGAGACGCTTCCGCTTGCGCTGCGGCACGCGCAGGCCCTCCTCGCGCCACAACCGCTGGATCCTTCTTGCGGTTGACGGCCCAGCCCTCCTCGCGGACGGCGCCCCAGGCGAGCCGGTAGCCCCAGCGCGGATGCTCGGCCGAGAGCTTCCGCAACCGCGCCCGCAATCCATCCTCGCGCTCGCCGCCCGCCCGGGCTGGTGGCGCTGGGTCGAGCGGTGCTGCCCCGTGTTCTGGCACGCTCGCCGCTGGCAGACCGTCTACGGACCGCCATCGCGCGCGCTTGCACCGCCGCCGGCGTCCCGGCATTCTCGCGGCACGACCCACGTCACGCCGGATCTCCCTCTTGCATCTGGGCAGCCTGCCGTGGGCACGGATCGGCGAGCACGTCGGGCAGCGCAACCTCGCCGTGACCGCGAACACGTACTCGCATGTGCTCGTCGACGAGAGCGAGATCGACTACGCGCCGCTCGTGGCTCCTGGTTCGCGAGGAGACTGAACGACCCGCTCCTAGGACCGGCGGTGCCTATCGGCTGCCGGAGGGCGACGGTACGTCGAGCTGGGAGCAGATCTTGCGCGCGAGACCGAAGTCGATCTCGCGGTGGCGCGGAATGACCGAGCGTGCGCCTTCCGGGCCGGCCCAGCGGGTGTGATTCGCGCCCTCGTCGATTTCCCGGCAGCCCTGAGCGCGCAGGTGGCGCTCGAGATCGCGCCGCTTCACGCAGCGATCGTCAGATGCAGCTGCTCGCGCTCGCGCTGGTCGTCGTCACCGGCCGGCTCGGGTGAGAGCATCAGCCGTAGCGCGTCGATCACGTTCGCGCGCGCCTCTTCCCGCGTGTGGCCCTGACTGAAGACGCCCGCGACCTCCGGAATCGACGCGATCACCCAGCCGTCCTCGCCGGGCTCGAAGACGATCGTCAGTTCGAGTTGATCAGCCATGGACAGAACGATACCGAGAGAAGTGCGAACGGAACCGCGGCAGAGGGGTCATCGGGCAGCGAGGGCGAGCGGTAGTTTGGGACCCAGAACTACCCCGTTTCGAGTTGTTGTGGGTCGGTACGCTCACGGCGTGCATGCCCGGTGATTCCGCTGGCATCATAAATCCGTGATTTGCAGGGGTGTTCGAATCCCGTATAGGCCTTTCTGAGCTCCGCGACCGCGTGGGGTTCGCTTGAACCGTGGATCAGGCGAGCGGTGGATGTCGCGAACGCATTTGATGCATACCTCGTGATACTACGGCTCGTTGTCAACTCAGACTACCGAGCAAGCTGTGCACAGAGCCCTGCAACCTGTAGGGCGCGAGCACTCATGCAACCATGCTCTAGCGGGTCATGAGCGTCGGGGCGGAGATGGTGCGCAGCTAGCGTGACTGGCGAGCGTCGGACCGCCGTGCTGGGAACCAACTAGAGCGACAACGCCTGACAGGGCAAACTCGCGGTAGCCAAGCTCCGGTCGCGACTCCAACTCGAAGCTGCGGCGTCGTGATCCGGTACGTCGCCCGGAGTCGGAACGCTAGGAGGCTACCCGACTCCGTGTTGGTCGAGGAACGCGCGGACGTCCTTCATCAGCATCAGCAGGTGGAGCGGGTCGGTCGGTGACTCCTCGAAGCTGTACTGCATGTACCAGGACTTCGCCGCGTCGTGCTTGGCGTGGACGAGCAGGACGCGCGCGCCGATCGCGTCCGCGGCTTCCACGCAGCGTAGGAGGACGTCCTGGAGAAGTGAGCGGCCGAGTCCTGCCTCTTGGTGCTTCTGGTCGACCGCGAGCCGGGCCAGCAGGATCGCCGCCACCGGCCGCGCTTGCGGCTGGCCCTTGCGCGCTCGCGCCGTCGTGTCTTTGGGAGCAACCTGGGCGGCGGCGAGCGCGTAGTAGCCGATGACGGTCTCTCCGGCCTCGAGCGTCGCGACGAACACACGGGCGGAGTCGGAGGCCTGCGCGGCACGTGCGTGCCGTTTGAGCCACTCGTCGAGCGCTGGCTCGCCGCACTGGAACTCGTCGACGCGGTGGTGCTTCCCGAGCGCCTCGGGGCGCCGGTACGCCACGGCTACTCGGCTGAGAAGGCGCTCGGCTTGGCGAAGAGCTTCTCGAGCCCCGGCTTGTCCTGTGGTGGACGGTCGAGCAGCTCGACGAAGCGGGCCCACTGCTCGGTACCCAGGACGAACTCGGTCCGATCGGCCAGCACGCGCTCGGCTTCGACGACAGCCGCGTCGACCACGAAGTCGGTCAACGTTCTGTCAGCGGTCTCCGCTGCGTGCCTGACGAGGCTGTCCGTCTCGGTTGCAACGCGGAAGTCCCATCGCTCCTTGATCTTCGCCATGCGCTCATTGTACACACACCTTCCGTACGGTGACTAGGCCACGGTGTGGGCGGAGTGCTACCGCCACCTCGCCGAGCGCGGCCTACCACCGATGCGGTCGCTCCCCCGCGACGTCTGGCGCTTCCGCGTTCCCCCGCTCGAGGTCGCAGACCTCAGTCAAGGGGACCGCCTCGCGCGCCTGGCCTTCCACCCCCGGTACCCCGGCCGCAAATCTTGGTCGCCCTAGCGACGTTGCCGGACGGGCGAGCACCTCACCAGACGACGAATGCGTCGCTGCCGCTGTTCCGAGCAGGAATCCGGACGGGTCGCACTCTGATCCGTTTCTGCCCGGGCCGCCAGACGGCGACGACGTTTCGCTGGTCAGTCTCCGCGAGCATCACCAGCCGACCATCGCTCGTCCACGACATGCTCGTGGACTTCAGCGAGACCACAGCCGGCAGATCGGGAAGGTGGCGGAAGCGGCGCGCGGCCGGATCGAGGAGCCAGACATCGGTGACCTGCGTCCCGCCGAGCTGGTACGCGGGATCCGAAAAGGAGAGAGCGATTGTTCCCGTTTCCCCGACGGCTGCCTCATCCGTGCCACCCTGGCCGCCGACCCGGCTGGGGTAACGCAGCCGCCATGTCTGGTTGCTGCGTAGGTCCGTCAGCGTGAGCGGTCCCAGGGAACGCTCGGTGGTGACGGCGAACTCGCCGGCGATCGCCCAGAGCCGGGCTGCGTCGAGCAACGTCTCTCCCGTGTTCGGGTCGATGATGGAGCGTCCCTCGATCAGAAGCGCCCGACCGTCCGCGTCGACAAGCCTGGTCGAGCACGGTACCGGTCTCGGACTCTGCCGTTCGCTTCCATTTAGTGCGAGCTTGCGAAGGGTGCAGTTCCTCGCGTCCTCGTGGGCTTTCAGCCAGACCGCGGACCCGCCGGCGGCCGGCGCGACCTCCGAGGCAGTCGCGAGCCGCGTGGCTCTCGTCGAGCCCCGGCGGACGACATAGATCTCGTCGCGAGGGATCTTGTTCGCAAGCGGGTTCCGCTCGAGCCGCACGATCGCGTCCCTGCCTACGGCGAGCACGGTCAGAACGGCATGGCCGCGGACGGTCAGGCCTCTGATGTGCGTGATCCGTCCTGTGTCGACGTCGAGGAGAAAGGGCGGATTGTTCGCGACGAGAAGCCGAAGGCCGGTGACGCCGGTGAGCGGCACGCCACGAAGCGGCCTCGGCTCCGCGGCGGCACCTGGTGACGACTCCGCGAAGATCGTCGTATTCGCAGCCGCCCCGCCAGGTACGAAGTTCGACGCAGCTGCCGCGGCGGCGGTCGCGAGGGTCAAGAGCAGAGCGAGCAGACGAACGATCAGACGATCATCTCGCGAAGAGTTACACCGCGCCCGCACGACAGGTTCCGTGGCCGGAGAGACGCCGTACGGCGGTCACGCCTCAGACGCGATCCGGCTCGAGGACGACGATGCAAACGGACGGCGATCGAGATGATCGACGATCGCCGCCCATTCGCCGCGAGAGCGCGTGAGGTCAGCTCGCGTCGCGCTCGACGATGCCGCGCCAGGCGCCGGTCTCGCTGCCCTGCTGCTCGATCAGCTCCTTGAAGCGCTTCAGGTCGCCTCGGAGCTGTCGCGCCGCGAAGCCGCTCGCGTCGGCCGCCTTCTCCATCGCCCCCTCTGTCTCGGCGTCCAGGGCGACCATGATCTGCGAGCGATTGTCCCCGAGCGGATGGAAGTCGACGGCACCGGAGTTCTGACGGCCGCTCGTGCTCCTCCAGGCGATCCGGGTGTCCGGGATCTGCTCCGCGACCTCGGCGTCGAACTCCTCGGTCTTGCCGGCGATCGTCACCTTCCAGTGCAGATGCTCGTCGTCGAGCTGCTTCACCTCGTCCACGTGCTCCATGAACTGCGGGAACTCCTCGAACTGCGTCCACTGGTTGTAGGCGGTCCGAACCGGAACCTCGAGCTCGATCGACTCCTCGACCTTCGACATGTGCATCCTTTCGTTCGCGGGAACCAACACCCTGTCTACTTTCCTTCGACACGCTGTCTAAACTCCGGGTCGGGCGAGGCGACCCAGGACGAGGCCGAAGAGCAGGTGGCGTACGGTCGCTTGGCCGAACGCGCGCGGATTTGCGAGAAGCGGCGGGATCCCTGCCTCGCCGCGAGCCGGATGGTAACGATCGACGAAGTAGCCCAGCGGATAGAGACCAACATGCTCGGCCAACGCGAGGCCGACGGCGAGCCGCCGACCCTCGAAGCCCGTCGCCCTCCGGATGCCCTCGAAGGCCAGGCCGAAGAGCGCGCCGTTTCCGGCGTGCAGCGCAAAGCCGGCAGCTCGCCAACGCGGGCCGCGCGTGACGGCCTTGCCGAGGAGCGCGATGTCGGAGTAATCCGAGCGGAAGAGCCGCCGGTCGAGCGGCTCGACCAGTCCCCACGCGGTCGCGGCCAGAGCTCCCGCACCCGCGGAGCGCGCCCAGCTCACCTCTTCAACCCCATCTCAACCTCCCCTGTCGCCGAGAACCCCACAGGTTGTCTAGGTTTCTCTCTACGTCGTGTCGAAACATCTGACGATCGCGGAGCTCGCCGAGGAGACCGGCCTCAAGCCGGCGACGCTGCGCGCCTGGGAGAGCAGACACGGGTTTCCACGTCCGCTTCGGCTTCCCGGCGGCCAGCGGCGTTACCGCGCCAGGGATGTCGAAGCCGTTCGGCGCGTCCTCGCCGAGCGTGCCGCAGGAGTGACGCTGAGCGGTGCGATCGCGCGAAGAGCGGTTGCCCTCGAGGAGCGCGACGAGTCGCTCTTCGCCCAGATCACCCGGGGTGCGAGGCTCGAGCCGCAGCTCGTGACGAAGCGGACTCTGACGCTGCTCACCCACGCGATCGAGGACGAGTGCTCCGCTAGGGCCGAGCGGGCTGTGCTCGTGGGGGCGTTTCAGGAACGGCAGCACTACGATCGGGCCAGGCAACGCTGGCGCGATCTCTCGCGCGGCTCGCGCTGCGCCGTCGTCTTCGCAGACTTCCTCGAACCGTCTACTCCCGAGCACGAGCCGGCCCAGGTGCCGATTCGTCGCGGCGACCCGTTGGAGCGCGAATGGGGGTTGATCCACCTCGCGCCGCGGTCGTCGGCGCTGATCGTCGGTCGAGAGGTGCCGGGGCAGTGGCCTGGGGGCGACTCAGAACGTCGCTTCGAGATCGTGTGGAGCGCCGAGCCCGCCACGGCGAGGGCGGGAGTCGACACGGCGGTCGGGCTGGTGCGCAAGGAGACCCCGGCGCTCGCTGCGAAGCTGGAAGCCGAGCTCTCCCACCTCCCCGGTCCGGGGAGCCTCGATCCGAGTTTCGTCACGGCGCTGACGAACCGCATGATCGGCTACCTGGGCCGGTAGGCGTGCGGACGGCGATCGTCCTCTTCACGCGAGACCTGCGCGTCCACGATCAACCCGCCCTGGCCGCCGCCGTCGAAACGGCCGAGCAGGTCGTTCCGCTCTTCGTCTTCGATCCGGGCGTGCTCGAGCGCTTCGGAGCGCCGAACCGCGTCGCCTTCCTCCTCGACTCGCTCCGCGACCTCGCCCGCTCGCTACGAGAGCGAGGCGGTGGGCTTGCCGTCCGTCAGGGCCACGTGGTCGCCGAGACGATGCGCGTTGCGATCGAGACAGGTGCTGCGCGATCTGCGTCAGCGACGACGTCAGCGCGTACGCCCAGGCGCGCGAGCAGAGGCTCCAGCGCGTCTGCGACGAGCAGCGGATCGAGCTGCGCGTCCTGCCCGGGGTGACGATCGTCCCGCCCGGAGACCTCGCACCGGCGGGCGCGGATCACTACCGCGTCTTCACTCCGTACTGGCGGCAATGGCGCCCGGCGCCCCGCAGAAGACTCGAGCCCGCGCCCAGGAAGATCGTCCTGCCGAGCGGGCTCCGCAAGGGCCGGCTCCCCGCGCTCGCCGAGATCGCATCCGGCCCGCGCTCGCCCGAGCTCCCTCGGGGTGGAGAGAGCGAGGGGCGGCGGCGGCTCGAACGCTTCCTCCGGCACGGCGTCTCGGAGTACGGCCGGTTGCACGACGATCTCGCGGCCGACGCCACCTCGCGGCTCAGTCCCTATCTCCACTTCGGCTGCCTCTCCCCTCTCGAGATCTTCGAGCGGGCGGGCGAGCGCTCCGGGTCCGGCGCCTTCGTCCGGCAGCTCTGCTGGCGCGACTTCTACACCCAGCTCCTGGCGGCCCGGCCCGAGACCTCGTGGGAGGACTATCGCGATCGCGGTGACCGCTGGCGGGAGGATGAGCCGGCGCTCGCGGCCTGGAAGGACGGTCGCACCGGTTTTCCGATCGTCGACGCCGGGATGCGGCAGCTCACACGCGAGGGCTACATGCACAACCGCGCCCGCCTCCTCGTCGCTTCGTTCTCTACCTCGACTGGCGGCTCGGCGCCGCTCACTTCTTCGATCTGCTCGTGGACGGCGACGTCGCGAACAACGTCGGCAACTGGCAGTGGGTCGCCGGCACGGGCATCGACACGCGGCCGAACCGGATCTTCAACCCGATGGTGCAGGCCAAGCGCCTCGACCCGAACGGCGACTACGTGCGCCGCTACGTCCCCGAGCTGACGGAGGTCGAGGCGGTCGCGATCCACGAGCCCTGGAAGCTCGGGCTGCTGCGGCCGGCGGACTACCCGGAGCCGATCGTCGACCACATCGAAGCCGTGCGGCGGTTCCGGGCGGCGCGATCCGGGGAGGCATGAGTCGATGCTCCGCGGCTGGGATACCAACGAGCGGGTGCTGGACTCTGGCGCCTTCGAGTCGAGTCAGCTCGTGCTCGTGGCCGAGCCGGTCGTCGAAGCTCGGAATCGGGCGCGCGGTGGCTCGAGGTCGCCTCCTGGCAGGCGGTCGACCGCTACTAGGCCCGGATCACGACCGGCGTTCCGGCCACCGCGAGCCGGAACATCCGGACGAGAAGGTCGTTCCGGATGCGGACGCAGCCGTGGGAGACGGCGCCGCCGAGCAGGTCGGGACGGTTCGTGCCGTGGATCGCGATCGGACCGCCCTGGATCCAGTCCTGGAGCACCGGCGAGAATGCGGAGACGCCGATCGCTCCCGGTCCGAAGGGGCCACCCGGATGCGACGGCACCAGACGCTGGTTGACGTAGAAGCTCCCGGTGGGCGTGGGTGTGTCGGTCGCGCCGACCGCGGCCGTCGCCGCGATCAGCTCGCGACCACTCCGATAGAGCGTGACGCGGCGCGCGGAGAGGTCGACCTCGATCCGTGTGTGGACGCGGACGAGCTGGACGTCGCGCGCGCGCACCCACGCGAGCACGCCGTTCGGGCGGCTCGGCACCTGCACCCGAAGCCAGCGGCCGCCGCAGTTGGCCTGGCCGAGCACGCCGAAGACCGTCGGCACGCCGTTCGCGTTCAGCCGGTCGTAGCGGGCGAGCGACTCTCCACCCGGAGTCACGTGGACGCGGGCCCGGGTCCGCACGACCGCCGCGAAGGCCAGAGCGCGCGTCCGCAGCGGCCGCACGACAGCCCAGCAGCCGACCGTCTTACGAGGCTGCTTCGCCGCGACTGCGACGGGATTCGCGAGCTCGCTCGTCCGTCGCACCGGCCGCGCGGGAGGCGGGCGCGGCGCGACGCTCGCGGTGGAGACCGGTGCCTCGGCTCGCGGATAGTACGGAGCGGCTGCAACCGATCGCTTCGCCTCGAAGGCGCTGCAGCCCGCGACGAGCGCCGCCGCGAGCACGAGCAGAGCCGCTCGCCTGCCGGTTCCGACCGGGTGCCGCCCGCCCTTCATGCTCCGACGGTAGCGCATCGGCCGCCAGCGTAGGCCCAAGTTGGACCTCTGCCGCCGCCCGGCAGCGCGTGCTTGGTCGAGAGGGCCGGATCAGATCAGCGGAGGAAGCGGAAGAGCACCTCGGCGACGCAGACGGGCTTGTCCTGACCCTCTCGCTCGATCCTGGCGGCGACGCGCGCCTGCTCGCCGCCACTCACGTCCTCGACCTCCTCGACGATGAACCGAGCTCGGATCCGGCTCCCCGAGGGCACCGGCGCCGGAAAACGGACGCGATTCAGGCCGTAGTTCACGGTCAATCGGTAGCCCTCGAGCTGAGGCAGCACCTGCTCGAAGAGCGGGACGACGAGCGAGAGCGTCAGGAAGCCGTGCGCGATCGTCGTCCCGAACGGCCCCTCGGCGGCGCGCACGGGATCGGTGTGAATCCACTGCGGATCGTCGGTCGCGTGCGCGAACGCGTCGATCCGCTCCTGCTCGATCGCAAGCCAGTCCGAGACGAGCTCCTGCCCGATCAGATCGCGAATCACCAGCTGATGACCGTAGCCGCCCAGGTGTAGCCGGTACCCGCGGCGAGCAGCAGGACGAGATCGCCCTCCTCGAGCTCGCCGGCTCGCGAGATGCGGTCGAGCGCGAGCAGGGGATCGACGCCGCTCATGTGCCCGGTGTCGTCGAGGTAGGTCGCACGCGGCGAGCCGAGCTCGCCGACGATCGCCTCGTGCATCGAGCGCTTCATGTGGATGTTGCAGAGGTAGGCGATGTCGCTCTGGCTCGCACCGCAGCTCTCGAGCGCGCCGCGGGCGGCCGCGACGAAGTTCGGGAGGCTGACCTCGTCGAGTCCGCCCTTCATCTGAGCCGGGTCGGCGACGTCGAGGTAGTGCCTGCGAGCCGCGACGGACTCGGCGGACGCCGGCTCGACAGAGCCTCCTGCCGGCACCTTCACCTGGAGCGAGAACGAGCCGTCGGTGATCGCGTGCGCGCCGCAGAGCTCGTGGCCGGCGTCACGCGTCAGGAGTCCGGCCACCGCGCCGTCGCCGAAGTTGAACATGAAGCGGGAGCGCTCGTTCGAGTAGTCGATCAGGTACGACTCGCGGCAGGCGGCAACGAGGAGCACATTCCGCAGCTCCGGCTCGCCGAGCAGGAAGTTCCGCGCCAGCCGTAGCGCGACCGGTGTCCCGCACGAGACGTTCGCGTACTCGAGCGCGTAGGCGCTCGTGCAGCCGAGCCGGTGTGCGATCCAGGGCGCGGCCTGCCAGACCGGATAGTCCTTCCACATCGAGCCGTAGTAGAGGACGACGTCGATCTCGGCCGGATCGAGCTCCTGCTCGGCAAGGAGCTGCGAGGCGGCTGTGACCGACATGTCGCTCACGTGCTCGTCGGGCGCCGCGATGTGCTTCCCGCGAAGGCCGAACTTCTCCACGATCACCGCCTCCGGGATCCC
Organism: Candidatus Gaiellasilicea maunaloa; assembly: GCA_024330215.1. Lineage (GTDB taxonomy): Bacteria > Actinomycetota > Thermoleophilia > Gaiellales > Gaiellaceae > Gaiellasilicea > Gaiellasilicea maunaloa. Next base: position 46,521 of record JANDLU010000013.1, on the reverse strand, counting down.
GCTCGCCTCGCCGATCTCGGCCGCGGTCAGCCGGCGCTCCGGGAGATACGACGCCGTCGCCACCAAGCCGATCACGGGTCGAGATCCCTGGCGCCGATGGTGCGAACGAGGATCCGCGCCAGCTCGTCGAAGACCCGCTCGGGCATTTCCGTGCCGCCGCCCCAGAGGATCCAGCGCATCCCGACGAGCTCGCCGATCCCCATCAGGCTCCAGGCGAGCACCTCGGGATCGCCCTGCGCGACCTCGCCTGCGGCCATCGCCTGGCGCAGCCCCGCCACGTAGCCCTCGGTCAGCCGCTCGTAGTGGAGCTGGAGGATCGCGGGCGAGACGAACTCGGCCTGGCGGACGATCCGATAGAGCGCCGGGTGCTCGGCGGTGAAGCGGAAGAAGGCGCCGAAGCCGAGGAGCTCGCGCTCCGCGCGAGTCGATCCCTTCGAGGACGCCTCCGTCATAGCGCGGCGGACGCGGGCGTTCAGATCGAGCACGAGCTCGTCGAAGATCCGCTTCTTGCCGTCGAAGTAGAGGTAGAAGGTGCCCTGGCCGACGCCCGCGGCCTCGGTGATCTTGACGATCGAGGCGTCGTGATACCCGAGCTCGGCGAAGACCCGCTCCGCGGCCTCGAGCAGGCGCCGGCGCGTCCGCAGGCCGCGGCTCGAGAGCGCGCGCCCACCAACCCCGGTCGGCTGGACTCCGATCGAGAGCTCGCTCACGAGACCCGCTCCAGGAGCTCCGACTTGACGACCTTGCCCATCGAGTTTCGCGGCAGCTCCTCGACGAAGCGAAGCTCCCGCGGAACCTTGAACCTCGCCAGCCGCTCGCGGCAGAACGCGATCAGCTCTTCCTCGCCGGCATCGGTCGAGAGCACGACGAACGCCGCGCACGCCTCGCCCCAGCGCTCGTCCGGGACGCCGACCACCGCCGCCTCGGCGACCGCCGGATGCTCGTGGAGGACGCTCTCCACCTCCGCGGGATAGACGTTCTCGCCGCCGGAGATGACCATGTCCTTGAGCCGGCCGGCAATCCGGTAATCGCCCTCCTCGTCGCGCGCGGCGATGTCTCCCGTGAGCAGCCACCCGTCCGCGAAGGCGGCCGCGGTGGCCTCGGGATCGCGCCAGTAGCCGGAGAAGACGTTCGGGCCGCGGACGATCAGCTCGCCCTCGGCCGTCCCTTCGAGGAGCGCGCCCGTCTCGGGGTCGCGGAGGGCGACGTCGACGTGCGGGTAGGGCCGGCCGGCGAAGCCGCGTTTGCGCGCCGCGTCCTCGGGCGGCAGGCAGAGGACGTTCGGCGCCGCCTCGGTCAGCCCGTAGCCGTGCACGATCTCGACCCCGCGCTCGTGCCAGAGCTCGAGCAGCGGCTCGGGCATCGGGGCGCCCCCTACGACGGCACGGCGCAGACTCGAGAGATCGGCGTCGGCGAAGCCCGGCTCCTGGGCCAGGAAGAGGTAGGTCGCCGGCACGCCCATCATCGTCGTCACACGCTTCTCGCCGATCAAGGCCAGCGCCCGACCCGGCTCGAACGACGGCTCGAGGACGACGCGGGCGCCCTTCCACCAGGCGAGCAGCGGCTGCACGTTCCAGCCGCCGACGTGGAACTGCGGCAGGAGCTGGAGGACGACGTCCTCGTCGCCGAGACCGGCTACCCGGTCGAACGAGAGGTTCGTCCAGAAGCAGTTCGCGTGCGTGAGGAGGGCGCCCTTCGGCCGCCCCGTCGTGCCCGAGGTGTAGACGAGCAGGAGCCCGTCGTCGTCGCCGATCCGAGGAAGGACTTTGTGTTTCTGAAACACAAGGTCTTCCAGCCCCGCGCTCCGTTGATGCAGCGAGGCGGCGGTCTCGGCATGCTCGCTCGACGCGAGCAGCAAGGCGGGCTCGGCGTCCGCGAGCTGGTAGGCGAGCTCGGCGTTCGCCAGCCGCCAGTTGAGCGGCAGCAGGATCAGGCCGGTTTTGGCGCAGGCGAAGAAGACGACGACGTGCTCGGGATTCGAGCCGGTCAACGTGGCGACCCGGTCACCCGGGACGAGCCCCGCCTCGAGCAGCCCCGCAGCGAGGCGCTCCGAGCGCGCGTCGAGCTCGCGGTAGGTGGTCTCCGCGCCGAGGAAGTCGATCGCCACGCGGTCCGGCGTCGTCCGGGCGCGGTCGCGGATCCAGCGATCGAGCGTCAGCTCGCTCATAGGAGAAACTCCTCGAGCTCGCGCACGAAGCGCTCCGGCTCCTGCCAGAAGAAGAGGTGCCCGCCGCCCTCGTAGACCTCGAGCCGGGCATCCGGGATCAGCTCGGCGAGGAGCTCGGCGTTGCGCGGATCGACGACGACGTCGCCGTCGCCGTGCTGGACGAGCGTCGGCGCCACGAGCCCGCCAAGACGGTCCGCCGCGTCGAAGCCGGCGCCCGCCGCGGCCTGGGCCGACCACGCCTCGAACCCCTGCGCCGTCCGCTCCCGGTGCGCGAGGATCCGCTCGACCAGATCCGGCCGGTCGGCCGGCTCGAGCGCGTTCTCGACGTACTCGCGCAGCGAGGCGCGGGCGAGTATCAGGTCGACGGTGCGCTGCGGCATCGGGAAGGCCCGCGAGCCGCCGGGCGTCGTGCAGGCGAGCACGAGCTTCTCGACGCGCTCCGGCGAGGTGAGCGCGAGCTCCTGCGCGATCATCCCGCCGAGGCTCGTGCCGGCGACGTGGGCCCGCTCGACGCCGGCCTCGTCGAGCACCCGGGCCGCGTCCGCCGCCAGCTCCGCCGCCGCGTACGGCCCAGGCGGCGCGTCGCTCCCACCGATCCCACGGTTGTCGAACGTGAGCACGTCGAAGGAGCGCGAGAGCCCCGGCACGACGGGCTCCCAGCCCCAGCGCGCGTAGCCGAGCCCCTGGATCAGGAGCAGCGACGGCCCTTCCCCTCGACGCTCCCAGGAGATCTTCACGGCCGCGACCCCTCGAGGCCGCCCTTGTCCAATCCGGCGGAGCGGCGCAGCACCCGCAGGCGCCGGCCGAACCCCGCGAGCCCGCCGGGGACGAAGAAGACGAGCAGGATGAAGAGGGTGCCGAGGATGAAGAGCGGCTCGGAGAGCGGCGTCCGGATCACGGTCGGCAGATCCTGCACCTGCGTCGAGCTCGCGAACGAGCCGAGCCGGAGATCGAGGAGCGTGTAGAGGAAGCCGCCGAGCAGTGCTCCGTACCTCGTCCCGGCGCCGCCGATCACGACCATCACGAGCAGCGTCAGGGTGAAGTTCGCCGTCGTCACCTGCGGCGAGGCGCCCGTGCCGACCACGATCAGCCAGACGATCCCGCCGAGCGTGGCGAGGAACGAGGCGAGCACGAATGCGATCAGCTTGAAGCCGAACGGGCGCAGGCCGATCACCTCGACGCGGCGCTCGTTCTCCCGGATCGCCTGCCACACATGTCCCGGCGATGAAGAGACGGCAAAACGGACAACGAGGAAGACGAACGCGGCGTAGCCGAGCGCCAGCCAGTAGAGGTACTTGGCGTTCAGGACGCCGACGAAGAAGTCGGGCAGCGGATCGGAGTCGAGGCCGAGCCCCTCCTCCCCACCCGTGAGGCCGTCCGGGTTCTTCTGCACGAGCACCTGACCGGCTTGCGCGAACGCGAGCGTCACCATCGCGAACGCGATCCCGCCGACCCGCAGGCTGACCCCGCCGAGCACGAGCGGGACGACGATCCCCACCGCGGCCGTGATCGCAACGGCCTGCCAGAGCGACCACTCCCACCGCGTCAGCGCGATCGCCGTCACGTAGACGCCGATCGCGAAGTAGAGCGCGTGCCCGAACGAGAGCAGCCCCGTGAAGCCGAAGAGCAGGTCGTAGGTGAGCGCGATCCCGGCGAAGAGGAGGCAGAGCGCGAGCAGCCCGAGCGTGCCGGGACTGTCGAGCGGGCCGGCGAAGACGACCGGGACGTCGAGCGGCAGCGTCGGCACGATCGCGAGTACCGCGAGCAGGACGAGCGGAATGACGAACGCGAGCGCGCGCCGCGCCATCAGTGCGCCACTTTCGGAGCGAGCCCGCCGGGCCGGGCGAGCAGGACGAGCGCGAGCAGGAGCACGACTGCAAGATCGCCGAGGCCGCTGGAGGCGTAGTAGTTCGCGTACTGCTGTACCAGGCCGACGACGATCGCTGCGATCGCGGTGCCGCCGATCGAGCCGAAGCCCCCGATCACGACGACGATGAATGCGAAGATCAGGAGCGACGTCCCGCGGCCGGGGTCGACGGCGCCGAAGTAGACGCCCGAGAGCACACCGGCGAGCGCGGCCGCGAGCCCACCGATCGCGAACACGAGCGTGAACGCCTTGCGCACGTCGATTCCGAGCGCCGTCACCATCGCGCGGTTCTCCACGCCGGCGCGGACGATCAGCCCGTAGCGGGTGTAGCGCAGGAAGGCCGTCAGCCCGAGGAAGACGAGCACCGCCGTCGCGATCTCGAGGAAGCGGTCGTTCGGGATGTTCGCGCCGAAGATCGTGGTCGTGTCGATCAGCCAGTCCGGGACGGGGAACTGGCGCGCGTCGAACCCCCAGATCGCCTCGACGAGCGCGCTCAAGACGAGAGCGAGGCCGACGGTGACGAGCACCTGCTCGATCGCGCGCTCGTAGAGCGGTCGGATCAGGACGAGCTCGACGAGCGCGGCGAGCACGGCACCCACCGCGAGACCGGCGATCGCGCCGACGAGCAGCTTCGTCCCCGGCCCGCCGCCGACGTGGGTCGACGTCCACCACGTCGCGTAGGCACCGACGGTCAGGAAAGCGCCGTGCGCGAAGTTGAGCACGCCCATCAGCCCGTAGATCAGCGAGAGGCCGGACGCGATCAGGAAGTACATCGCTCCGAGCCCGAGCCCCGTAATCGTCAGGAGGATGAACGTACTCAATGCCCGCCTCCATGGACCTCCGAGCAGCGCACGCACACGCTCTGGGTCGGCGAGCAGCTCCTTCGCGTCGCCCGCATGGACGACCCGGCCGCCGTCCAGGACGACGACCTGCTGCGCGACCCGCGCGACGACCGCGAGGTTCTGCTCCACGAGGAGCACGGTCGCGAGCTCCGCCGCCCGCTCGAGCGCCGCGGCGACCTCGGTCACGAGCAGCGGCGCGAGGCCCTTGGTCGGCTCGTCCACGAGCAGGACGGGATTCTCGTTCAGCAGTGCGCGGGCGATCGCGACCATCTGCTGCTGGCCGCCGGAGAGCGTGCCCGCCTTCTGCCCCCCGCGCGTCTTCAACTCCGGGAAGAGCTCGTAGACGAGCTCGTAGCGGGGATTGCCGTTCCGCTCCGAGAGGCGCAGGTTCTCCGCGACCGTGAGACCGGCGAAGACGTCGCGATCCTCCGGCACGTACCCGACCCCGCGGCGGACGATCCGGTGGGTGGGCAGACGCGTCAGGTCGGTCCCGGCCAGCGAGACGCGCCCGCGACGCGGCACGAGGCCCAGCAGCGCCCGCAGCGTCGTCGTCTTGCCGACCCCGTTCCGGCCGAGTAGCGCCGTCACGCCGCCCTCGGGCACCTCGAAGGACACGCCCTGGAGCACGTGCGACTCGCCGAGGTGGACGTGCAGGTCGCGAACCTCGATCAGCACTAGAGCGGCTCCCCGAGATAGGCAGTCTGCACGGTCTCGTTCGCCATCACCTCGTCCGGCTCGTCGAAGGCCAGGAGCGCACCGTGGTGCATGACCGCGATCCGCTCGGCGAGGCCGATCACGACCTCCATCCGATGCTCGACCATCAGCACCGTCTTGCCCTCCTCCTCGTGCACCGACCGAATCAGCTCGACGAGCTCGTCGACGTCCTCGACCGAGACGCCGGCCATCGGCTCGTCGAGCAGGATCACGTCCGGGTTGCCGACGAGCAACATCGCGATCTCGAGCTTGCGCTGGTCGCCGTGCGAGAGGAGCCCGGCCGGCGAGTCGCCGCGGCCGCCGAGGCCGACGCGCTCGAGCGCCTGGTCGGCCCGCTCGGCGCCGACTCGCGACGCCCGCTGCCAGATCCGCATCGTCCCGCCGAGCTCCGAGTCGGCCGCGAGCCGTACATTCTCGCGCACGCTCAGGAGCGGGAAGACGCTCGAGACCTGGAAGGTGCGACCGAGGCCCGCCCGGGTGCGCCGGAACGGCGGCTCGCCGGTGATGTCGCGACCATGCAGCTCGACCGTTCCCGAGGTCGGGCTCAAAAGGCCCGAGAGCAGGTTGAAGAGCGTCGTCTTGCCGGCGCCGTTCGGACCAATGATTCCGACGAGCTCTCCTGCCCGGACCTCGAGCGAGACATCGGCGACGATTCTGGCGCCGCCGATGTCGAGCCCGAGGCTCCGCGTGGCGAGGATCGGGGCGGGGGGAGCCACGATCCGGGAGCAGTCGGAGCTACCTGTTAGCGCCGCTCCGGCGGGGCGACGAACTGGCCTTTGATCCGGGCGGTCACGCGCGGCGTGAACTTCGTCCCGTTCTGGGTGAGCTTCACCTGGAACATCGGCTGGATCATCGCGTGATCGGCCTGGCGGATCGACTGCTGCCCCTTCGGGCCGACGAAGTTCCAGCCCTCGAGGGCGGAGATCATCCGGTCGACGTTGTCGCCCTTCGCCTCGGTGAGCGCGCGGACGATCATCTGGCCGGCGACGAAGCCGTCCGGGGTGAAGATGTCCGGCACCTGGCCGCGCTTCCGCATCGAATTGACGAGGAAATCGTTGACCTTGTTCTTCGGCCCCTGCGGCACATAGTGGGAGAGGAAGTCGATCCGCGTCGCGGCCTCACCGAAGCTCTGCCACGTCGCGCGCTCCGGGAGCCCGGTGACGACCTTGTTCGAGACGCCGAAGACGCCCTGCTGGGTCAGCGCCCGGTACATCGCCGGGCCTGTCGTCCCCGCCCAGGCGATGAAGAGCAGATCCGGATTCGCCTGCTTGGCCTGCTGCGCGAACGGCGTGAAGTCCTGCGCCGAGAGTGGCACGAGCAGGCGATTCACCGTGTGACCCTGGCTCCCGACGACCGCGTTCACGGCGGCGAAGTTGCCGGCGCCGAATGCCGAGTCCTGGGCGAAGACGACGACCTTGCGGCCGGCGCCCCGGAGGAACGTCGCCGAGGTCTTCACGTCCTGGTAGGTCTGGCGGCCCGAGCGGAACGTGTACTGGTTGATCCCGGTGATCGCGTCGGTCGCGGCCGGGCCGGAGATGAAGAGGACCTTGTTCTGCTCGGCGAGCGGCGCCATCTGGAGCGCGACGCCGGAGGAGACGCTGCCGGCGAGGATCTTGTAGCCCTTGCCGATCAGGTCCTTCGCGGCCGAGACCGCCTTCACGGGATCGGTGCCGTCATCGGCGAGCGTCAGCTCGAGCTTGCGTCCGTTGACTGCGTTCGTGCCCCTGGTCGCGTAGGCGAGGCCGTAGCGAAGGCCCTGGATGTACTGGGCGCCGTAGGCCGCGAGCAGCCCTGTGCGCGAGTAGACGATCCCGACCTTGTACGACGAAGCGACCGTCTGGCCCGTGCCGGCGGCTGTCTTCGCCTCGGCGCCGGTCACGAGCGCGCCGAGCATCGCGACGACGAGTGCGAGCAGCACGGCAAGCTTGAACCGCATTCCCTGCATCTCCCTGGCCTCCGTGAAAGAGTGACCCCGACACGTACCCAAACCTGAGACCCGATTCAGGTCTACGATACGACGGCGAGAGGCCCGGTGTCAAGGGCTGTTGAAGCTAGGCGCCGAGCTCGTGCAGAAGGGGTGCGGTGTCGAGCGGGTCGGACCCGATCCGCTCGGCGATCTCCTCGCTCGTCGGTCGCGTTCCCTCGCGGAAGAGCTCGCGCAGGCGCTCCCCCGTCTCCGCCCGGCGCCACCAGTCCTCGCCGATGTCGGCGACCAGGCGCTGCCGGAGCTGGGCCGAGCGGATCCAGGCGCGGAGGTAGTCGGCCGAGTAGAAGCCCGAGTCCGTGTCGGAGAGGAAGTTCTCGGACGGATAGTGGATCCCGGTCGCGTCGGTGAGCCGCTGCGAATAGCCCGCCGGGGTTCCCCCATCGTCGGGGAAGCGGCTCCAGAACTCGAGCTCGAACTGGAGCTTCGCCGTGTAACGGCGGAAGAGAAGCGCCTCGAGGAAAGTCGTCGCCTCGGCGTTCTCCTGTGCCTCGGCGTCGCCGAGCCCGAAGTGCTCTGCGTGCCAGCCCGGCTCGCGCGAGATCGCCTCGACGATGTAGGAGTAGATCTCGGTCAGCGCATGGTCGCGCGCGATCTTGCGGAAGGTAAAGGGGAGCTTCGGATCGCAACCCGCGTAGTGGAGCGCGTGGCCGGCCTCGTGCAGGAACGCCTGGTAGTCGTGCAGGCCGCCCTGGGCGCGGGTGATCAGGTGGACGACGTTGGGCGGGTCCGAGGCGATCACGCACGCACGCGGCGATTTCTGCGGCCGGTCGTCGAGATCGAGCCGGATTCCGGCGATCGACTGGATCTCGAAGCCGAGCCGGCGGAGCGTCTCCACGCAGACCTCGACGGAGCGCTCCTTCGTGTACGTGGCCTCGAGCGGCGAGAGCCGCCGGAGATAGCTCGTATGAGCAGACGTCGGCACCGTCTCCCGCTCCGGGCCGAGCAGCTTCCCAAACCAGCGCTCGCGCAGCGTCTCATAGGCCTCCGTCGAGCTCTTGCTGGCGCTGTCGAGCGCGCGCTCGAGCTCGTGCAGCGAGATTCCCTTCTCCTCGTTCGACCGCTCGACGGCGTCAGTCACGCCGGACAGATCCGCCTCGAGCGTCTCGCCGGCCGCGAGCAGCGCGAGCCGCTCGTGGTTGAAGCGGGCGCTCTCGGCGTTGTGAAGCGCGCCGAGCTCGTCGCGGTCGCGGTAGGCGGGAAGCACGGCCAGCCTGGCCTGAGCGGTGCGAAGGGGCAGCTCCTCGCCGCGCCAGGTGATGCGGGCGGCGAGGATCGCGTTCTCGAGCGCGTCCTCGCGCGCGGCGAGCTCAGCCGCGACGATCCCGGCCTCGCAGGTCTTACGGAGTCGGTAGAGCCGCTCGCGACCATCGTCCGGGGCGCCCAGCTCGGCCTCCCTCAGCGCCTCCACCTGACCGTGGCTGAAGAGATCGCCGTAGCGCTCGACGATCGTCGCCTGGTCGGAGGTTTCCTTCTCCCCCACGCGCACCGCCCGCGCCTCCTCGGAGCGCTCGAAGAGATAGCGCGCCAGGCGCTCCTCGTAGTCCGGCGGCGTGCGAACGGCGGTGGTGCTCACGCCGGCTAGCGGACCGCCTCGTCGGAGACCGCGGCGGAGAGCTCCTCGAGCGCGAACGGCTTCCCCAGCACCCCGGCGACCCGCGCCCGCACGGCCGGCGAGATCTCGCTGGTCCCGGAGAGCATCACCACGCGAATCGGCAGATCGAGCCCCTCGATGTCGTCGAGCAGCTCGAGGCCGTTGTCCGCCCCGATGTGGACGTCCAGCAGGACGACGTCGAGTTGCTCTGCGGCGAGCAGCTCGCGCGCGTTGCCGAGCGATCCCGCCTCCAGCACGCGGTGTCCCTCGAGCTCGAGGTTGACACGGCAGAGAAGACGCAGGGACGGCTCGTCGTCGACCACGAGCACGGTGCGTTGCGGGCGATTCACGCGCCCGAGTGTAGACACAGGTCTCGCCGACGCGCGGATTTCGAGCCGGGGTCGGCGACGGGTTAGACTCGCGGTCGTGAGGCCGATCGCCGGATCGGATCGGGTAGCGAGCTCCGCGCGGGCGCTCGACAGGCTGCGCCGCGATCTCCGCCCGACGTTGTCGGCGCTCGACCGAGCCGCCGCGGATCTCGACGCGCTGGACGAGCTCGGCGACGACCTGCCCGCGCTCCAGTACGCGCTTCATACCGCCGCCGAGCAGGCGCTCGTGCCCCGACTCGGAACCGACGACGGCGCGTACGACGAGCTGGAGTACGCCCTCCTGGCCGCCCGCGAGGAGACAGCCGACGTCGCCGAGATGCTCGTCGAGGCAGGTCCTGCCGCAGCCGCGCCGCTGCTCTGGGAGTGGCGGGTGGCACTCTTCGGCGTTCGACTCGCACTCCAGCGACTCGAGCAGGCAGGCGTCGACGAGGAGCCGCCGCCTCAGCCCGAGGCGCGGCTGCGTCCGCTCGTGCTCCTCGGCGTGGGTGTCGCGCTCGTGCTCGGCGGGGCGCTCTCCGGGACCTGGCCACTGTGGATTCTCGGACTTGCGCTCGTCGCTGCGAGTGCCGGGCTGTCGCGCCGCCCGTAACGCTGGCCGCGTAAACGTCGTTTCCTTTCTACAAATGAGAAGCGAGGATCCCCGAGAGGTGAAGGATCTCCTGACGCACGAACGTCGCCGTCGGCTCCACGATGCGCTTCCGACCGCCAGCTATCGCCGACGCGCCTGGCTCGAGTTCCAGCGGGCGCTCGACCCGCTCGCACCACCTAAGCCGCTGCGGCCGCCCCGCTCCTGAGCCGCGCCACCGAGGTCTCGCGGCCGAGGAGGGCCAGGCTCTCGTAGAGACCGGGCGAGATCCTCGAGCCGGTGAGCGCGACCCGGATCGGCGCAAACGCCTGTCGCGGCTTCAGCTCGAGTCGCTCGCAGAGAGCCTTCAGCGCAGTCTCGATCCGATCGGGCTCGAAGGGGTCGACGTCGTCGAGTGTCTCGGCCGCCGCCTCGAGTAGCGCGCGGTCGAGCAAGGTCGGATCCGGCTCGATGTCTTGAAAGAGAAAGCCCGCGAAGGCTGGGAACTCGCCGAGTCGCCCGATCTTCTCCTGCACGAGGGGGGCGGCCGCACGGATCCGCTCCTCCGGCCAGTCGTTCGCCTGCTCACGCATGTAGGCGACGAGCATGTCAGCGTACTCGGCCGGCGGCAGCGCGCGGAGATGGACCCCGTTCAGCCAGTCGAGCTTGTCGTAGTCGAACGCCGCCGCGCTCTTGATCACTCGTCCGAGGTCGAATCGCTCGATCAGCTCGTCCCGCGACATCACCGTCGTCTCCCCGTCGGGTGCCCAGCCGAGGAGTGCGAGGAAGTTGAGCAGCGCCGGCGCGACGTAGCCGGCGGCGCGGAGCTCGTCGACGCCGTCGGCACCGTGGCGCTTCGAGAGCTTCCTACCGTCCGTGCCAAGCACGTTCGGGACGTGGGCGTACACGGGCAACTCGGCGCCGATCGCCTGGATCAGCTTGATCTGCTTGGGCGTGTTCGAGATGTGGTCGTCACCGCGGATCACGTGGGTGATCCCGTCCCAGACGTCCTCCATCGGCGAGGCGAAGTTATAGGTCGGCCGCCCGTCCGAGCGCACGAGTACGAGGTCCTCGAGCTCCGAGTTCGGGAACTCGATCCAGCCCTTGACGACGTCCTCCCACGCAGTCACGCCCTCCTCGGGCATCCGATAGCGGATCGCTCCCTCGTCCTCGTAAGCCTTGCCCTCCACGACGAGTTGCCGCGCGAGCTCCGCGCAGTCGTCGATCCGATCGAGCTGGAAGGTCGGCGGGCGATCCCAATCGAGACCGAGCCAGGCGAGCGAGTCGAGCGCGTGCTCGACGGCTCCCTGCACCTCGCGGCTCGTGTCGGTGTTCTCGATCCGGACGAAGAACTCACCGCCGACATGTCGTGCGAAGAGCCAGTTGAAGAGGGCCGTCCGGACACCGCCGACGTGGAGCGCGCCGGTAGGACTCGGAGCCATGCGGACGCGGACGCTCACGCGCCCATCGTAGAGAGGGTGGGCGGCGGGCCGGCCTCCGGCTGGACTTCCGTGCGGCGAATCGCCCAGACGGAGGGAAGGGCCAGGATCGCGGCCCAGCTCGCGAGCATGATCGCGAGCGAGAGCCAGAGCGTCTCCTGCCTCCCAATCGCCGCGGCGATCGGCCCGACGAGCGCGAGCCCGAGCGGGATCAGGACGAACGACCCGAGCGTGTCGTAGGAGCTGACACGCGACTGCGCGTGCTCGGGCACCTGCTGCTGGAAGATCGTGAACCAGAGCGTCAGATGGACGCCGATCCCGACCGCAGCGACGAACGAGCTCGCGGCGAGGACCCAGAGCGGCGCGCCGAGCGCGAGCGCGACGAGCTGGCCGGCCAGCGGGACGGCGGCGAGGGTGCAGACGACGAGCGGGCGGGCCGGGCGGACCCTGATCGCCAGCAGCGCCCCGGCGAGCGACCCGATCCCGCCAACCGTGAGCACGATCGCCCAGGCGCCGGCGCCGCCGAGATCCTCCTCCGCGATCACAGGGCCGAGCACCGCCCACGAGCTGAAGGCGAGGTTGCCGACCCCGAAGAGGACGACGGACGCCCAGAGCCACGTGCGGGTCGAAAATTCGCGCCAGCCATCTCGGAGCTCGGTCAGGAAGCTCGCCGGCAGCGCCTCGCGGCGCGGGATCCGGATCCGGCCGAGGATGGCGGCGCAGACGAAGAAGCTGACCCCGTCCACCGCGAGCGCGATTCCGGGGCTGCCGACGACGACGAGCGCGCCTCCGAGCGCCGGCCCGAGCACCCTGACGCCGCTTCGAGTCAAACCCTGGAGCGCGTTCGCCTGCTGGAGCCGCGCGGCGCTCACCGTCTGCGGGACGAGACCGACCTCGGCGGGGAGCACGACTCCTGCCCCGAGGCCGTAGACGATCTGGAGCGCGATCACGAGCGCGACCGAGCCGGTGCCGCCGAGGATCGCGACGGCCGTCGCCGTCTGTGCGACGCCCTGGACGAGCGACGCGGCGACGAGGACGTGGCTCCGGGGGAGCCGGTCGGCGAGGACGCCGCCGAAGAGCATGATCGCGGCCTCCGCGAGCGAGCGAGCGCCAAGGACGAGGCCGAGGTCGGTCGCCGAGCCGAAGCGCAGGACCGCGAAGACGAGGGCGATCGAGGCGACGTGGTCGCCCAGCGTCGTGATCGTCGTCGCGGTGAACAGCAGCCGGAAGTCGCGCTCGCGGAGCGCGCCGAGCCTGTGCGAGAGCGCGGGCATCTCGCGACTAGTCTAGGCCGGTGATCTTCGGCGCCCACTGCTCGGGCGGAGTCAAGGGCGCCCTCGAGAACGCGATCGAGATCGGCGCCGACGCCGTCCAGCTCTTCGCCCAGAGCCCACGGATGTGGCGCTTTCCCGAGCACGATCCGGCCGTCGTCGCGCGGTTCCGCGAGCGGCGGGCGGAGGCGGAGATCGGGACGGTGCTCGTGCACGCCCTCTACCTCTGCAATCTCGCCGCGCCGGATCCGGCGATCTATTCGAAGTCGGTGCAGACGATGCGCTCGACGATGGAGGCGGCGTGCACGATCGCCGCCGACGGCGTCGTCTGCCACGTGGGGTCCCACCTCGGGACGGGGTTTGACGAGGGGCTCGAGCGCGCCGTGCCGGCGCTGCGGAAGGTACTCGAGCTTTGCTCGGACGAGACCTGGCTCCTGCTCGAGAACTCCGCCGGCGCGGGCGGCACGATCGGTCGCTCGATCGAGGAGCTCGCGGCGCTCGTCGACGCGCTCGACCGTCATCCGCGACTCGGCGTCTGCCTCGACACTTGCCATCTCTACGTCTCGGGCATCGACGTCACCGACCGCACGGTGTTGGACGAGACGCTCGCCGAGCTCGAGCGGACGATCGGCCTCGAGCGATTGCGCGCGCTCCACGTCAACGACGCGGCGACCCCGCTCGGCTCGAACCGCGACCGGCACGCGAACGTGCTCGAGGGCGAGATCGGCGAGGAGCTGGGCGTCTTCCTCTCCCACCCCTCGCTCCAGGGCCTCCCCGCCGTGATGGAGACGCCAGGCCCCGACAAGCACGGCCCGGATGCGGCAGAGATGAAGAAGGTGCGCGACCTGCACGCTCGCTGGCTCGCCCACCGGTAGAGGTCGACCGACCGAGCCGCCTGCAGCTACGGATCGTCGGCCGAAGAGCGCTTGTGTTGTTCCAACACAAACCTCTCCTTCGCTCGTGCGAGCTCGAGCCCGTCGAGGGCGCGCCGTGTCCCGACGACGTAGGGCGAGCCGAGCGAGAGGACCACGTCCGCTGCCGCCTGTCTCACGTGTCTCCGCGCCGCCCGGCGGGCCCGCTCGGCGCGAGCGAGATCCCGGACCACGTGGTAGCCGGGACGGCGCAACCCCAGCTTCCACGCCGCTTCTCCCACCACGCGCCAGGTCTCCGCCATCGAGACGTCGTCACGATCGAGCGCGATCACGAGGTCGCGGATCCGACGATCGTTCCGGGAGAGCGAGAAGCGCATGCCACCAGGATCGCCACGGCCGAGCGCCGGTTCGTCACAGCTTCGTCGCGAAAGACGAAAGAAACCCTTGTGTTGGAACAACACAAGGTGCTTTCGCCGGCGAGCTCGCCCCGGCGAAGTGAGGCTAGGAGCTGGAGCCGGGTTCCGGTGCTATCTGTGCGAAGACGCGGAAGCTCGGGCGGGCGCGCGGGAGCTCGTGGAACTCCGGGTTGCGGCAGCCGAGTTCGTCACCGCGCGACTCGTAGCACGACGACACCTCGACTCTGCACATCGGCAAGGGGCCGCGAGCGGCGCGAACCGCACCGAAGCCGTCGCTGCGCGCCTCGGCCGCACGGAGGAGGTCGAGGTCGATCTCGACCTCGTAGACCTTCTGCAGGCAGCCCATGTACGTGTGGCCCCAGGCCTCGTAGGCGTAGACGAACGGGCAGGCCCGCTCGAGGCACGCCCCGGGATAGACGACCTTGTCGCAATGGATCTCACAGCGGCGGCACTCGAGCTCGTCCTGAGGACGGAGAGGGAGCTCGACCGGGGCCTGCGCGGGCTTTGCCACACCAGGATTGTGGGCGCCGCGGCTCCTCCCCGCAAGACTTGACATTTCGGCCGTTTTCAGGCAGTCGCGGGAGCGATCGGAACCGCTCGCCCCCCGCGGCGACGCCGTTAGGGTGGCGGACGATGGTGCGCCGCCTTCTCTTCGGCTCCGTGGGGCTCGCGCCGCTCGTGATCCTCATCCATTACGTCTTCCATCCCGCGGAGACGATCGAGTTCGTCCTCGCCGCCGCCGCGCTCGTCCCGCTCGCGTGGCTGATCGGCGAGGCGACCGAGCACGCGGCCGAGCACACCGGCCCCGGAATCGGGGGCTTCCTCAACGCCACCTTCGGCAACGCGCCCGAGCTGATCATCGCGCTGCTCGCAGTCCACCAGGGGTTGACGGAGGTCGTGCGAGGCTCGCTGAGCGGCTCGGTGATCGGCAACCTCTTACTCGTGCTCGGCTTCTCGCTCCTCTTCGGCGGGCGCGGCGAGATCGACCGGCAGTCGAGCTTCCTTGCGCTCGGGCTCGTCGCGCTCTCGACCCTGCTCTTCCTCGTCGTCGCAATTCCCGGTTGGAACGGAGATCCGGAGCGCAGCTCGCTCGCCGACCTCTCGATCCCCATCTCGATCGCGCTCCTCGTCGCCTACCTCGGGCTCACGTTCTATTCGCTGCGCCGCCACGCGGCGTTGCACATCGCGAGCGCCGAGGAGATCAGGGGCTGGTCGCTCCGGTTCGCGCTCGGCATCCTCGCCGCTGCGACCGTGGTGACCGCTTTCGTCGCCGAGATCCTCGTCGGTACGCTCGAGGTCTTCGCCGACAAGGCCGGGCTGTCGGAGTTCTTTGTCGCGGCGGTGATCGTTGCAATCGTGGGCAACGCGGCCGAGCACGGCGGCGCGGTCGTCGTCGCGGCACGGGGCAAGATTAAGCTGGCTGCGGAGATCGCGCTCGCGTCGAGCGCGCAGGTCGCCGTCTTCCTGATCCCGGCGGTTGTCCTGCTGGCGCTCCTGATCGAGCCGCTCTCGCTCGCGTTCCGCCAGGTCGAGATTCTCGCGCTCGGCGTCTCGGCGGTCGTCGCAACCGTCCTCCTGGCCGACGGCCACTCGAGCCGGCTCAAAGGCGCGATCCTGATCGCGACCTACCTCGGGATCGCGATCGTCTTCTTCTCGGTCGGCGAGCGCTAGAAGGTCGAGGGCTCGCGGCGGAGCGGATAGGTCGCGAAGTAGAGCTTCTCGACCTCGCCGTTCTCGGCTCGCACGACCCGCAGCAACTCGCCGCGCTCGCGGCCCTCGACGCAGCGATAAGCGTCGCCCTCCGGCGCGAAGACGGAGAGGTCGCGGCCGGGCGCTCCGCCGACCAGCCTCGCCTCGAGCCGGCCTCGCCACGCGAGCACGAGCTCGTGGCCCTCCGTCCACCAACGGCCGAGGATCGGCTCGACCTCGCTGGGCGGCGGCTCACCCGGCCGCCACAGCTCCGAGGTCCCCGGAAGCGCTTCGATCGCGGCGCCTGCCAGATCGAGCGCGAGCGCCTCCGGCTGGCCGCCCGCACTCGTGTTCATGAGGACGGAGGCGCCGATCCCGCTGCCGCGATGGACGACGAGACCCGCCAGGTGGCCGGGCATCCCGCCCCCGTGCCCGACGAAGACGTGCTCTCCGCGCCGGTACAGCTCGAGGCCGGTGCCCCAGGCGAGCGCCCAGCGCTCGTGATCGACCATCACGCGGACGTGCGACATCTCCTCGAGGGTGGCCGCTGCGAGCACGCGGTCGTCGCCCGCGGCGAGGAAGGAGCCCCAGCGCGCGAGGTCGCTCGTCGTCGACCAGAGCTTCCCCATCGCGCCCGAGCCGCCGAGGTCGAGATCGGGCTCGAGCTGGACCGCATCCGAATACGGCAGCACGAAGTAGCCCCGCGCGGAGGGCTCCTCCGCGACCGCGGTCGTACGGACGAGCTCGAGCGGCTCGAGCACCCGCTCGCGGAGCGCGTCCTCCCAGCTACTGCCGGTCCTCCGCGCGACCACCTCGCCGAGGAGGGCGAACGCGAGGTTCGAGTAGTGCCACCACGAGCCGGGCGCGAGCGGCTGCTCGGCCTCGGCCGTCAGCGCGACGAGCTCTTCCCGGCTCGGCACCTGCAGCGTCTCCCAGATCTCGCCGGGCGGCTCGCGCTGGAGGCCGGAGGCGTGCGAGAGCATGCGTCCGAGCGTCGGCGCGTGACGGCTCTCCGGGATGTGCAGGTCGAGAGGGTCGTCGAGCGAGAGCGCGCCGGCGTCGCGGAGCTGGAGGATGCAGACCGCGGTGAAGGTCTTCGTGATCGAGCCGATCCGGTACTGCGTCTCCGGCGAAGCGGCCGTTCCGGCGTCGACGTCGGCGAGGCCGACGGCGTCCCGCCACAGGAGCTCGTCGCCCCGGAAGACCGAGGCGCTGACGGACGGGGCGCGCTGCTCGGCCTGCGCGGTGCGAAGTCGCCGGACGAGCTCCTCGCGGAGCGCTTCAGGCGCTGACACGAGCCTCGAGAGCGCGTGGAATGGCGTCGATCGCGCGCTCGATGTGGTCGTCCTCGATCCCGAGGTAGGTCGCCAGGCGGACGACACCCGGCCGCAGCGTTCCGGTGAGCACTCCCTGCTCGCCGATCCGCTCGCGCGCCTCGGCCGTGGTCGTACCCAGCGAAGCCGCGTCGAGGGCGACGAAGTTCGTCTCGGTCGCCTCGGGGTCGACCGGAAGACCGGCGGCGGCGAGCCCGTCGGCGAGCGCCCGAGCACGCTCGTGATCCTCGGCGAGGCGGTCGACGTGGTGTTCGAGCGCGTAGAGCGCAGCCGCGGCAACCATCCCCGCCTGCCGCATCGCGCCGCCGAAGAGGAACTTGCCGCGCCAGGCCTCCTCGATCCGCTCCTCGGACCCGGCGAGCACGGCCCCGAGCGGGCAGCCGAGACCCTTCGAGAAGCAGAGAGTGACCGTATCGGCCAGACGGCCGTACTCTGCGGCCGAGATGCCCCTCGCAGCCGCCGCGTTCAGCAGCCGGGCGCCGTCGAGGTGGACAGCGAGCCCGAGATCGCGCGCGGTCTCCGCCGTGGCGCGAAACTCGGCGAGCGGCCACACGCGACCGCCCGCACTCCGGTGGGTGTTCTCGAGGACGACGACGCTCGCAGGCTGGAGCTCGTCGGCCGTGGCCGCAACCTCGGTCACCTGAGCGGGGGTCAGCCGACCGGCGATCCCGGGCAACCCGCGCATGACGAGGCCGGAGTGGATCGCCGCGCCGCCGGCCTCGTAGACGAGGATGTGCGTCCGCTCCTCGGCGAGTAGCTGGTCGCCCGGTTCGGTCAGCACCCGGAGCGCGATCTGGTTCGCCATCGTCGCGGTCGGGAGGAAGAGCGCGGCCTCGTGCCCGAGCAGCTCGGCCGCGCGGCGCTGCAGCTCGTTGACGGTCGGATCCTCCCGCAGCTGCTCGTCGCCGACCTCGGCCGCTGCGATTGCCGCGCGCATCCCCGCGGTCGGTCGGGTAGCGGTGTCGGAGCGGAGGTCGATCACGGGACGATTCTACGGCGCCGTCTACGTAGCCGATGCGCTACGGTCCCGACGTGACCGACGTCTCCGTTCGGGAGCTTCGCAATCACACCGCCTCGGTGCTCCGGCGCGTGGAGGCGGGCGAGCGCCTGCGGGTCACCGTCGATCGTCGCCCGATCGCCGAGCTCGTGCCGCTTCCGGGACGGGCTGCCTGGGTCCCGCGCGAGCGGGTCGTCGCAGCGCTCGTCCAGGCCGACGCCGGCCTGCGGACGGAGCTCGAGCAGGCGCTCACGGACACGATCGACGAGTTATGAGGGGCGTCCTCGACACCTCTGTGTTCATCGCCGACGAGCAGGGCAGGCCGCTCGAGGTCGATTCGCTCCCTGACGAGGCGTCCGTCTCGGTCGTCACGCTGGCGGAGCTCGAGCTCGGGATCCACCTCGCCGCTTCCGAGGCGACGCGCGCAGGCCTGCTCGCCACCCTGCGCGCGCTCCAGACGAGCTACGCCGCTCTTCCGATCGACGAGCCCGTTGCCTCCTCGTTCGCTCAGATCGTCGCGGCCACGCGAAGAGCGGGCGGACATGCCAAGGTGCAGGACGCCTGGATCGCTGCGACCGCCGTCGCACATGCTGCGGCTGTCTACACCCAGGACGCGGACTTCGACGAGCTCGTCGGCGTCACCGTCGTGCGCGTCTAACCGGGCTACCCTGGCCGGATGGATCTCGACCTGCTCGAGCGGACGCTCGCCGACCGCGGCGAGCCCGCCTATCGCGCCCGCCAGGTGTGGGAGTGGGCCGCGCGCGGGGTCGCCGACTACGGGGAGATGACGAACGTGCCTGCAGCCCTGCGCGAGCTGCTCGCGGCGGAGGTTCCGTTCGCGACCCTCTCGCTTGCCGACGAGGCCCATTCGACCGACGGCACGATCAAGGCGCTCTTCCGCACCGGCGATGGCCACCCGGTCGAGGCGGTGTTGATGCGCTACCGCGACGGCCGGCGCTCGATCTGCGTCTCCTCGCAGTCCGGCTGCCCGCTCACCTGCACGTTCTGCGCGACCGGTGCGATGCGCTTCGGACGCAACCTGACCGCGGGCGAGATCCTCGACCAGGCGCTCCACTTTCGCCGGATCGAGCCGGTCGACCATCTCGTGTTCATGGGGATGGGAGAGCCGATGCTGAACCTCGACAACGTGCTCGCTGCGGCACGGCGGCTCCCCGACGTCGGGATCACGCACCGGCGCACGACGATCTCCACGGTCGGCTGGCTGCCCGGGTTGACGCGCTTCGTCGACGAGGTCGAGCAGCCGATCCGGCTGGCGCTCTCGCTGCACGCCGCCGATCCGCACCTGCGCTCGCAGCTCATGCCCGTCAACGATCGCTATACCCTGGACGCCGTCCTCGCGGAGTGCCGCCGCTACTTCGAGCTGCGCCACCGGAAGGTCTACGTCGAGTACGTGATGCTGGCCGGCGTCAACGATTCGACAGACCAGGCGCGCGAGCTGGCATCGCTGCTCGACCCGGCGATCTTCAAGGTCAACCTGATCCCCTACAACCCGACGGGGATGTACGACGGCTCCTCGCGCGACGCGATCGGCGCCTTCAAGCACGTGCTCGACAAGGCGCGGCTGCCGTCGACCGTGCGACTCACCCGTGGCCGCGATATCGCCGCGGCCTGCGGCCAGCTCGCGGCGGCGCGCTGACTCAATAGGCCGGCTGGAGGCCGGGTAGCATCGGGAAGTGGCGGACGTTCGTCGTGAGGAGCCGCGCACCGAGCTCGAGCGCGGTCGCTGCAATCAGGTAATCGGCGTCCTCGATCCCGGAGAAGGAGCTGCGGTACTGACGTGCGAGAGCCGCCGCTCGCCTCGCGATCGCCTCGTCGACGTCGACCCACATCGGTAATGCAAGAAGGTCCTCGGTCAGGTCTTCCTCGCCGGGCCTGATCCCCGCAAGCACCTCGTACCGTGTGATCTCGCTTGCGAGGAGCTCGTCGGACGCGTCGACGACCTCCAACGCGACGTCGACTTCGCGTAGATAGTCGATCGCGACCGAGGAGTCGAGGAGGTCGATCATGCGTCCAGGCGCCGCAGGTTTTCGTTCATGTCACCGGACCGGATCGCCCGGACGTACTCGTCACCGGTGAAGCGTCGATCCTTCCAGGCGCCGAAGGCGCGTCGGGCGCGCTGCTTCCGTTCCGCGAGAGACGACGTGATCCCGTAATGCTCCCGCACCGCACGGCGGATCAGCTCGGCTCGAGACGCGCCGGTCGCTCGCTCGAGCTGGTCGAGCAGGTCGATGTCCTCTTGAGAGAGGCTGATCTGGGTTCGAACCATTCTTGCCATCTTACATCACCTTCTGTCACTGTACATCGTCCTCTGCCGCCACGTCTACACTCGCCAGGATGGAGCCCAGCGGGAAGCTCGAGCTGACGTGGACGAACAAGCACCTGCGCCTGCTCGCCGACGAGGAAAGCGGGTATCAGTGGGTGCCGCCGGCCGACTACCGCGTCGCCGAGGTGCGCCTGCTGCATGACGTGGTCGAGGTCGGCGAGACGCACGCCGATCGAGCCCGCGCGAAGGACAACCTCCTGATCCGCGGCAGCGCGCTGACGAGCCTCTGCGAGCTGCTCGAGCTCGCGCGCGAGTACGTCGGCAAGGTGAAGCTTTGCTACCTAGACCCGCCGATCGACCTGCGTGTCTCGCGCCGGCACGACCGCGTTCCGCTTTCCTTTCTCCACGAGCTGGGACACCTGATCGACCATCAGCTTGCGCCGGAGCCGCGCCACTTCGCCTCGACCGGCCACCCTGTACTCAAGCCGTGGCGCGCAGCAGCGCGGGCGCTGCCGTCGCGAGTCGCGGGCCACGCCGGCCGCTCGCACCGCCGCTACTTCGACTCCTGCAAGGAGCTGTGGGCGCGGAGCTAGGCGGAGCTGGGCGAGACGCGCAGGATCCGAGCCGCCCACGGCGGGAGCCACCAGTTCCAGCGCCCCATGAGGCGCATGATCGCCGGCACGAGCAGTGCCCGGATCACGGTCGCGTCGAAGATGATGCCGGCCGCGAGCCCGATCCCGAACTGCTTGATGTCGGTGCCCGGGCTCGTCGAGAGCACGAAGAACGCAAACATCAGCACGAGGGCGGCGCTCGTGACGAGCTTGCCCGTCCGCGCAAGCCCAAGCGAGACCGCGCGGACGGTGTTCCCCGTCTCGTCGTAGGCCTCGCGCATCCGCGTCAGCATGAACACCTCGTAGTCCATCGAGAGCCCATAGAGGAACGCAAAGATCATCAGCGGGATCCACGAGATGATCGAGTCGGTCGCGGGCACGTTCCAGATCGCCTCGCTGCCGTTCCCCTTCTGGAAGATGAACACGATGATCCCGTAGGCGGCGCCGAGCGAGACCAGGTTGAGCAAGACGGCCTTGAGCGGGAGGAAGACCGAGCGGAACGCTCGCATCAGGAGCAGGTACGTGAGCACGATCACGAAGAGGAGGACGTACGGGAACGTGCCGTAGACGGCGCTGATGAACTCCCGTTCCTCGGTCGGGATTCCCGCGAGCGTCAGCTGGGCGCCCCCGCCGAGCTCGACCTCGGCCGCCGGCAGCACATCGTCTCGCAAGCGCAACACGGTTTCGCGCGTCTCCCTGCTCGAGCCGTCGGTGGTCGAGAATGCCTCGACGAGCGCGAAGCCGTCCGTGCGCGCAGGCGGCGGCGCGGCTGCACCGGCGATCCCTTCCGCCTCGTCGAGCCGGTCGGCGATCTGCTCGAGCTCTGCCGGCGTCGCCTCCCCGTCGACCGCGACTTGGAACGGCTTGTGGACGCCCGGGGTGATTCCGGCGTCGGTCAGGACCTGGGCGCCCACGTGCGCAGGGCCGCCACCCGGCAGATCCTCGGCCTTCGCATCGGCCGGGTTGAGCTGGAGGCCGTAGAAGAGAAGCACCGCCACGATCGCCATGCCCGCAGCGCCGACCGCGAGCGGCTTCGCCATCACTGTTCGCGCCCACCCGTTCCAGAAGCCCTTGTCCGGGTCGTCACTCCCCTCGACGAGCCGCTTCGGCATCACGCGCAGGCTGTTGATCTTCGGGCCGAGCGTGTAGAGGAGCGCGGGCAGGAGCGTGATCGTCGTCAGGACGGAAACCGCGGGGATCAGCATCCCGCCGATCCCGATCGAGCGGATGAAGGGCAGCGGGATGATGATCATGCTCAACAGCCCGACCGCCACTGTCGAGCCCGAGACGATCACGGAGCGACCGGCGTGACGCATCGTCTGCACGATCGCCGCCTCGCGGTCGGCGCCGTGGCGTAACTCCTCTCGGAAGCGGAAGATGATCAGCAGCGCGTAGTCGATCGCGACGCCGAGCCCGATCAGCGCGACGAGGAACTGGACGATGATCGAGACATCCGTCACGTAAGTGAGGATCCAGACCAGCGTGAAGGTGTTCATGATCGAGACGAGCGCGATCAGCAGCGGCATCGCGATCGCGGGCAGCGTGCCGAACGTGAAGAGCAGGATCACGAGCGCGCCGGCGCCACCGATCAGCGCCTCGACGAGCACGCTCGGCTCCTCGCCGCCGCCCTCGGCGCCGCTCGACTCGGTGTAGAGGCCGTCGATCCCGGTCACGTAGCCGTCGACCCCTTCCGGCAGCGCCGCGGCGAGCGCCTTCTCGGTCGGCGCGAGGTCGACCCCCTCGAAGGTGAATTGGCCCCCGGAATAGATGTTCGCGAAGGTCACCGTCCGGTCCTCCGAGACGTAGACGTCGTCACCAGTGTTGAAGAAGGAGCTGACGCGCGAGTTCGGATTCGCAGCCGCCGCCTGCTCGATCGCCCTCTCCACCCCGGGTACCTCCGTCACGTCGCCGTCGCCCTTCAGGGCGACCACGAAGGGGAAGAGCTCGCCGTTGCCGAACTCCTGCAGGGCGCGCTGGTTGGCCTCGTAGCCGTCGGCGCCCGGGATCGAGAAGTCCTCGAGCCAGCGGTCGGCGAGCTGACCCGCCGCGAAGCCGCCGAAGACGGTCAGCAGCAACCACGTGCCGATCACGACGAGCCGGTGATGAATGACGAGGCGGGCGAGTCTTTCCACGATCCGTGACACTACATCGGCGGCTGGACGCCATCGACGGTCAAGTGGTGTCGATCTGGCTAACGCTCAGGACGCTCGCCGTCGATTCGCCGCAGAGCCCGCCGGAACCAGCTTCGTTCCTCGTACTGATGGCGGATCGCCTGCTCGGGCCCGCCGGCGCGCTCGAGCAGGATCGCGCCGAGCTCCTCGCGTTCGGCGAGGTCGAGCGTGTCGGCGTAAGCCGCCACGGCAGCGGCGAATGCCTGGCCGGAATGCTCGGACGCGAGCTCGTCGACGCGGCGCTCCAGCCCGGCACGCAAGATCGAGTCAGGCTCCCTTCTGCGCCTCGAGCTGCCTCCCGGAGCTCTCCTCGCCGGCGAGATCCGGGTGCTCGTCGAAGCCGTAGGTGACGATCGCGCGCTTCGCCGCCTTGACCTCGTCGAGGCGGCGGACGGGCCGCGAGATCGGCGCCTCCTTCAGCAGCTCCGGGCTCTCGGCCGCCTCGCGCGCGATCGCGAGCATCGCGTCGCAGAACGCGTCGAGCCGTTCCTTCGGCTCGGTCTCCGTCGGCTCGATCATCAGCGCCTCGGGAACGACGAGCGGGAAGTAGACGGTCGGCGGGTGGAAGCCGTAGTCCATCAGCCGCTTGGCGACGTCGAGCGCCGTGATCCCGTGCTCCCGCTTCAGGCTGCGTGCCGAGAGGACGAACTCGTGCATGCAGAGCCGGTCGTAGGGCAGCTCGTAGGCGTCGCGGAGCCGCGCGAGCAGGTAGTTCGCGTTCAGGACCGCGATCTCGGACATCTCGCGGAGGCCCGGCCCATACGAGCGGATGTACGCGTAGGAACGGACGAAGACGCCGAACGGGCCCGTGAAGCCGCGCACCTTGCCGATCGACTTCGGCCGGTCGTAGTCGAGCCGGAACGAATCGCCGTCGCGGACGACCGCAGGCACGGGCAGGTATGGCTCGAGCGTCTCGCGGACGACGACCGGGCCGCCGCCGGGACCGCCGCCGCCATGCGGCTGCGAGAACGTCTTGTGCAGGTTGATGTGGACGATGTCGAAGCCCATGTCGCCGGGCCGCGAAATCCCGCAGACTGCGTTCAGGTTCGCACCGTCGTAGTAGAGGAGGGAGCCCGCCTCGTGGAAGATCTTCGCGACCTCGACGATGTGCTCGTCGAAGAGGCCGAGCGTGGATGGGTTCGTCAGCATCAGGCCCGCGGTGCGCTCGTTCACCTTCGAGCGGAGGTCATCGAGGTCGAGGTTGCCGCGCGCATCGGTCGCGACCTTCGCGAGCTTGTAGCCGGCCATCGTCACGCTCGCCGGGTTCGTCCCGTGCGCGGTGTCCGCGGTCACGATCGTGTCCCGACGGGCGCCCTCGCCGCGATCCTCGAAGTAGGCGCGCATCAGCATCAGCCCGGTCAGCTCGCCCTGCGAACCGGCGGCCGGCTGGAGCGAGCACGCGTCCAGCCCCGAGATCTCCTGCAGGATCTCCTGCAGCCGCCACATCAGCTCGAGCGCCCCCTGCGCCGACTCCTCCTCCTGGTGCGGGTGCAGATCCTTGAAGCCGGGCAGCGCGACGACGCGCTCGTTCACGCGAGGGTTGTGCTTCATCGTGCAGCTCCCGAGCGGGTAGAAGCCGGTATCGATCCCGAAGTTGCGGGTGGAAAGCGCCGTGAAGTGGCGGACGAGCTCCGGCTCCGAGAGCTCCGGAAGGCGCGGCGCCTCCTCGCGGCGCAGCTCGGGCGGCACCTCGACCGGCGGCAGGTCGTACCGCGGCAGGCTCGACGCGCGCCGGCCCGGACGACTCTGCTCGTAGATCAGCTTCATCCCGTCACCTCGGCCAGCACCTCGGCAAGGCGATCGATGTCCGCCGGAGTGCGCTTCTCGGTCACGGCGACGAGGAGGACGTCGTCCATCCCCTCGTAGTCGCGGCCGAGCGCGTACCCCGGATGGACGCCCAGCTTGCGGGCCGCGGCGAGCGTCTCGCGGGCGCTGCCGGGCACGCGGACCGCGAACTCCTTGAACGTCGGCTTCCCCGGAAACGCGAGCGGGAGCCCGATTCGCTTCTGTGCGTGGGCGCCGAGGCTCAGGCAGGTCTCGCCGAGCTCGCGCAGCCCCTGCGGCCCGAGCCAGGAGAGATGGACCAGCCCGGCGAGTGCCAGCAGCGTCTGGTTCGTCGTCATGTTCGACGTCGCCTTCTCGCGCCGGATGTGTTGCTCGCGGGTCTGGAGCGTGAGCACGTAGCCGCGGTCGCCGTTCAGGTCGGTCGTCTCGCCGATGATCCGGCCCGGCAGCCGCCTGATGTACTCGCGCTTCGCGGCCAGGAAGCCGTAGTGCGGTCCCGCATAGGACTGATAGTTGCCGGCGCCCTGGCCCTCGCCGATCGCGAGCGCGCAGCCGTAGTTGCCGGGCGCCTCGAGTACGCCGAGCGAGACCGGATCGACGTGCGCGACCGCGAGCGCGCCGGCCTCGTTCGCCGCCGCCGCGAGCTCGGGCGCGGGCTCGAGACAACCGAAGAAGTTCGGCTGCTGGAAGACCACGGCCGCGGCGTCTTGCGACGCCGCGGCTAGAAGAACCGGGTCGGTGGTGCCGTCGGTATGCGGCACCTCTACCACCTCGAGTCCGAATCCCACCGCATACGTCTTTACGACCTGGCGCACTTGTGGGTTCAGCGTCTCCGCGAGCACGACCTTCGAGCGTCCTGTGACGTCACGGGCGACGAGGCACGCGTCAGCGGCCACCGTGGTGCCGTCGTAGCCGGAGGCGTTCGAGACGTCCATCCCGGTCAGCTCGCAGATCGCGGTTTGGTACTCGAAGATCGCTTGGAGCACGCCCTGGCTCATCTCCGCCTGATACGGCGTGTAGGCGGTCAGGAACTCGCCGCGCGCCAGCACCGCGTCGACCACAGCGGGCACGTAGTGGTCGTAGATCCCGGCGCCGAGGAACGAGAGCTCCCTCGTCGTGTCGACGTTCCTCGCCGCGAGCTCCTCGAGGTGCCGCACGAGCTCGGGCTCCGACAGCGCCGGCTCGAGGTCGAGCCTGCCCTGGAAGCGCACCGCCGCCGGGATCTCGCGAAAGAGCTCTTCGACCGAGCCGACGCCAACCGCGGCAAGCATCTCCACGCGATCGGAGTCCGTGAGCGAAAGCTGGCTCAAGCGTCCTGGAGGAGCTGCTCGTATGCGTCGGGGTCGAGCAGCGCCTCGACCTCGCTCGGATCCGAGAGCCGGATCCGGAGCAACCAGCCCTCGCCATAGGGATCCTCGTTCACCGTCTCGGGCGCGTCGACGACCTTCTGGTTCACCTCGAGAATCTCCCCGGAGAGCGGTGCGACAACGTCCGAGACGGCCTTGACGGACTCCACCTCGCCGTAGGTCGAGTCCTTCGCGACAGTTGCACCGGGCTCGGGCGCCTCGAAGTGGACGAGCTCGCCGAGCGCGTCCTGCGCGAACCACGTGACGCCCAGCGTCGCCTCGTCGCCCTCGATCCGCGCCCAGTCGTGCTCGGGGTGGTACTTGAGCTCTCCGGGATAGCTCTCCTCTGCGGCCACTAGCACTACTCCTCCTGGTGAGATTGGTAGATCGGTTTCGGGACGACCGTCGCGCGCCGTCCTTTGCCACGGACGTCGATCGTCAGCTCGGTTCCGGGCGCGGCGCTCGCGGCGGGGACATAGCCCATCCCGATCCCCCGGTCGAGCATCGGCGAATGCGTGCCCGAGGTCACCTCGCCGCCGTCCTCGATGGCCATTCCGTTTCGGGGCACCGCCTTCTCGTCCATCGTGAAGGCGACGAGCTTGCGCTCCGGGCCGGCCTCCTTGATCCGGCGCAGCTCCTCGACGCCGGTGAAGTCCTTTTCGAGCGCGCACGTCCAGCCGAGGCCGGCGCTGATCGCGTCCGTGTCGGGACTGATGTCGTTCCCGTGCAGCGGATAGCAGACCTCGAGCCGCAGCGTGTCGCGGGCGCCGAGCCCGCACGGCACCGCGCCCGCCTCGACGACGGCGTCCCAGAGCTCGACGGCATCCTCGGCGGGGCACATCAACTCGCAGCCCTCCTCGCCGGTGTAGCCGGTGCGCGCGATCATCGCCTCGACGCCGCCGACTGCGCCCATCGCGTGCGTGAACGGCTTCGCCTCCGGCAGGCCAAGCCGCTCGATCGCGCGCGGACCTTGGACTGCGAGGAGCGCGTAGTCGTCCGAGGCATCGCGCACGTCGGAGCCGCGGATCTCGCGCTCCTTCAACCAGGCGTAGACCGGCTCGCGATTGGACGCGTTGCAGACGATCAGGAAGTGACCCGGATCGAGCCGATAGACGATGAGGTCGTCGACGATCCCGCCGCGCTCGTTCGTCAGCAGCGTGTACTGGGCATCGCCGTCGGCGAGCCGGTCGAGGTCGTTCGACAGCAGACCTTGGAGGAGCTCCTTGACCTTCGGCCCTTCCACGTGCAGCTCGCCCATGTGCGAGACGTCGAAGATGCCGCAGTCGCTCCGGACCGCCTTGTGCTCGGGAATCACGCCCTCGTACTGGACGGGCATCTCCCACCCCGCGAACGGCACGAGTCGCGCGCCGCCGGCGGCGTGGCGCTCATGGAGCGGCGTTCGCAGGAGCGTCTGCATCCGACGGGATGCTAACCGTGCGTCGCGCCCAGGCTCCGCACCCTAGTCCTCGCGCAGGAAGGACGGGATCTCGAGCTCGTCGTCCGTGCGCTCGCGCTCGGGCCGACGCGGCTGGGGCTCGCCGTTCGTCGGGCCCTGCTGGGCTGGCACGGCCTCGGTCCGGCGCCGGCGCTTCGCGGTTCCGAAGCCGGTCGCAATCACGGTCACGCGCACCTCGTCGCCGAGCGACTCGTCGATTACCGCGCCGAAGATCACGTTCGCGTT
The DNA here is from genome assembly GCA_024330215.1 of Candidatus Gaiellasilicea maunaloa. Taxonomy (GTDB): domain Bacteria; phylum Actinomycetota; class Thermoleophilia; order Gaiellales; family Gaiellaceae; genus Gaiellasilicea; species Gaiellasilicea maunaloa. Next base: position 18,503 of record JANDLU010000013.1, on the reverse strand, counting down.
CCCGTCGGCAGCACTCGTGACCACCTCGGCGGCCTCGTTCACCTCGAAGAGCCCGAGCTCGGCGCCGCCGGTGATGTTGAGGAGGATGCCGGTGGCGCCGTCGACTGACTGCTCGAGGAGCGGAGAGGAGACGGCGGTGCGCGCGGCTTCGGCGGCCCGGTTCTCACCTGAGGCCGTGCCGATTCCCATCATCGCCGAGCCGGCGTCGCGCATGATCGTGCGCACGTCGGCGAAGTCGAGGTTGACGACGCCGGGGACGGTGATCAGGTCGGTGATCCCCTGGACTCCCTGGCGCAGGATGTCGTCGGCGATCCGGAAGGCCTCGGTGACGGGCGTCCGCTTCTCGACGACCTGGAGGAGCCGGTCGTTCTCGATCACGATCAGCGTGTCGAGACGGTCTCGCAGATTCTGGATCCCCTGGTCGGCCTGCATCAGACGCGTGCGGCCCTCGAACGCGAATGGCTTCGTGACGACGCCGACGGTGAGCGCCTCGAGCTCGCGGCCGAGCTCGGCGACGATCGGCGCGCCGCCCGTACCGGTGCCGCCGCCCTCGCCTGCCGTGACGAAGATCATGTCGGCCCCCTTCAGCGCCTCCTTCAGCTCGTCGCGCGACTCCTGCGCGGCCGCCTGACCCACGTTCGGGTCGGCGCCGGCGCCGAGCCCGCGGGTGGCCTTCGAGCCGATGTGGATCTTGACGTCGGCGTCCGTCATCAGAAGAGCCTGAGCGTCGGTGTTGACCGCGATGAACTCGACGCCGCCGACGCCGGCATCGACCATTCGGTTGACGGCATTCGTGCCGCCGCCGCCGACGCCGACGACCTTGATCACGGCGAGGTAGTTGCCGGTTGCATCTCTCATGGTGGGAACTCCATCGCTGGTCTGGTTCAGGGTCTCGAAAGCGCTCTACCTGAAGCTCGAGTAGAGGATAGCTCTGTTTGCGTACGGTTCGGCGTGCAGGGTATGTTTCCCTGCCGCGCCTGTCAACGCCAACCTCAAGGCGAGGTCGAGGTCGTAAGCTCAACCTTTACCTGAGAGTTGAACGTTGGGGAGGCGACCGGCCGCTCGGGAACGCTCACGTCGAGATAGCCGCCCGCGACGAGTAGCGAGGGCAAGAGGCGACGGGCGAGCTCGAGCTTGAGCGCCCGATCCGAGTCGTCGCCGAGTCGCAGCTCAAAGCCTGAGCGGAGCACCAGCGTCAGCTCCGCTTCGGTCGAGCGGATCGCCGCGACACTCGCCGGAAGCGGGCTACGTACGAGCGGCGCAACCGCCCGCACGGCCTGGCGCACGGCTCCCGGTACCGGCTCACCGAGCCTGAGCTCGGCCTTCCTCGTCAACCAGATCCGCGGCAGGCCGGCTCGGGCGCCCCTGTCGAGCGGCGCGATCACCCGGCCGCTCGCGGCCGCGAGCCACGAATCCTTTCCCTGCCGCAAAACCGCGACAGGGCGCTCGGGCACGATCGCCGCGGTCAGCGTGTGAGGGAAGGCGCGATCGAACGAGACGGAGGCCACGGTCGGCACCGCCGCGACCGCCGCCTCGAGCTCGGCGAGGTCGAGGCCGACGAGAGGTCGTCCCTGCGCGGACGCGAGCGCGGTCCGCACCTGGGCGGAGACATGCGGCGGGGCGCCGACGACCTGGAGCTCGCGTACCGCGAATGCGGCCGTCCCGCGCGCCAGCCCGTACGCCCCGGCGGCGGCTGCGAGGAGCGCGAGCCCGGTGAGGAGGGAGCGGCCGGAGGGAGCGAGGCGGGCGAGGCGAAAGGGGATGCCGCGACGCCGAAAGGGCAGAACCGCCTCCGCCGGGCGCGCAGGCGGGCGCGCTCCACTCCGTGCCTCTCGTTCTCCGACCACGGTGGCGAGTTCGCCGCGCATCCGAGGCCTCCTACCCGAGGGACTACCCAACGGACGAGGATCGTTCGACCAGAACCTGACTTTCCCCGGTCATCCCATCGGTCCCGGACACGCTCACACGCCAGGTCGCATCTCCGTTGCACCCGCGTAGGCGTGGGTGATGCCGAGATCAGAGGAAGGAAAGAATTGCTCGTGCAAGACCTGACCCCGGATCTAGCTGGCAATTCTCCGTGCGATGAGCCGAGCGGCTATTGCAGCTCCCAAGAATAGAATTGCAAGGAAGGAGACGATCCATCCGCGAGCACCGAGAATCGTGCCATGAACAGAGAACGGACTCGCTGGATTTTCCAGGCCTACTTCTTGAGCTCATTTCGCTACGGATTCGGAAGCGCAATCGGACCGAGCAGCTCCACCTCGTGCTCCAGCTCGACCCCGTACTGCTCGCGAACTCGGCGGCGCGCCTCGCCCATCAGCGCGAGCGCGTCGGCGGTCGTGGCGCCGCCCGCGTTCTCGATGAAGTTCGCGTGCATCGGGGAGATCACGGCGCCGCCGATTCGGTGGCCCTTCAGCCCGCAGGCCTCGAGCATCCTCCCCGCTCCCAGCTCGTGCTCCGGGTTCTTGAACACGCTCCCGAAGGTGCGCTTGTTCGTCGGTTGGGTCGCCTTGCGGCGCGCGATCAGGTCAGCGACCTCAGCCTTGATCTCGGCGGGCGGGCGCGGCGTCAGCCGGTACTCGACCTGCGCGACCACCTGGCCGTGCTCGATGCTCGAGTGCCGGTACGAGAGCCCCAGCTCACCGGGCGTCAGCCAACCGCTTCCCGCGGCTGTGACGACGAGGGCGCGGATCAGGATCTGCGACCAGTCGCTCCCGTACGCGCCCGCGTTCATCCAGACGCCGCCGCCGGCCGTTCCCGGGATCGCGCAGGCGAACTCGAGCCCGCCGAGGCCGGCCGCGCGCGCGTGGTGGAGGCAGACCGCGTTCGGCGCGCCTCCGCCCGCGCGGAGCGTCTCTCCGTTCGACGCGACCGACGCAAGCTCGCCACCGAGGCGCAGCACGAGCGCGTCGACGCCCGCATCCGCGCCGAGCAGGTTCGAGCCGAGCCCGACTGTCGCAACCGCCAGCTCGTGCTCGACCGCCCAGGCCAGCGCCTGCTCGAGCTCCGCCAGCGTCGACGGCCGCGCGAACGCACACGCGGGGCCGCCGGTGCCGATCGTCGTCAGCCGCGCAAGCGGCACCGCCTCCTCGATCGCGATCAGCGCGACTCCAGGATCAGCTTCGCGGCGCGGTCGACGTCGCCGGCGCCGAGCGTCAGGACGAGATCGCCCTCGCGCGCCCAGCGGCTGACGATCCTCGCGCCGTCCTCGATTGTCGGGGCCCAGCCCGCGAGGAGTCCAGGTCGCAGCGCGTCGAGGACGAGCTTCCCCCCGACCCCCTCGATGGGTTCCTCGCGCGCCCGGTAGATCTCGGTCACGCAGACGGCGTCCGCCACCGAGAGTGCGGCCCCGAACTCGTGGGCGAGATGGCGTGTTCGCGAGTAGAGGTGCGGCTGGAAGAGAACGAGCACGCGCCCTTTCGTCCGCTCGCGCGCGGCCGCGATCGTCGCGGCGATCTCGGAGGGATGGTGCGCGTAGTCGTCGACGACCGTCACCCCGCCCCGCTCGCCGACGAGCTCGAAGCGACGACCCGCGCCGCGGAAGCGGGCGAGTACAGGATCGGCCTCCAGGCGCGACACGCCGGCGAGCTCGAGCGCCGCGAGCGCCGCCGCCGCATTGCGCCGGTTGTGCTCGCCGGGGATTGCGAGCTCGAAGGAGACCGGCTCCAACTCCCAGCCGCGGACGACCTGCGGCACCTGGGCGAGCCAACGCTCGAAGAGCTCCTCGAGCTCGGCCGCCGACGCGAAGGTCGCGTGATGGTCGAGCTCGACGTTCGTGACGACGGCGATCTCCGGCCGCAGACTCTCGATCGTCCGGTCGGACTCGTCGCCCTCGACGACGAGCCAGCCGGCGCCGGCGGCCGCGTTGCCGCCGAGCTGCGGGATCTCGCCGCCGATCAGGTAGGCCGGATCGAGCCCGAGCTCCGCGAGCACGAACGCGATCATCCCGGCCGTCGTCGTCTTCCCGTGTGCTCCCGAGACGACGATCGAGCGCTGGAGCGAGACGAGCTCGGCGAGGAACTCGGCCCGCGGCCGGCCCTGCACCTCGGCGGCGTACGCCGTCGAGACGATCGTCTCCCAATCCTCGCGGACGACCGGCTCCGGGCCGACCTCGACCTCGACGCCGTCGAGAGCGCGGAGGTAAGGCGTCTCGACCCGATCCCAGCCGCCGACCTCCGCGCCCCAGGCACGCGCGAGAAAAGCGTAGGAAGAGAGACCCGCGCCGCCGATTCCCACGAACCAGATCCGGCGGCCGTCGAGCGGGCGGTACGGGCGGGCGAAGCCGTCGTCAACTCCGTGCAAGCGCGACCAGCTCCTCCGCGATCTCGTCGGCCGCATCGGGCCGGGCCATCGAGCGCATCGCCGCCCGCATCGCACCGAGCCGATCCGGATCCGCGAGCAGCTCCTCGACGAGAGCCGCGACGCGGTCGAGCTCGGGCTCGGGAACGACGATCGCGCCACCGCCGCGCTCGAAACGCCGCGCGTTCAACGTCTGGTGATCGCCCGTCGCGTGCGGGTACGGGACGAGGATCGAGGGCGTTCCGGCGGCGGCGAGCTCCCAGACCGTCCCGCCCGCGCGTGAGACCGCGAGATCGGGAGCCGCAAGCGCCGCGCCGAAACTCGGAGTCGTCGGAACGAGCACGTAGTCGTCTCGCTCGACGAGCGGCCGGAGTCGCTCGAAGTCCCGCTCGCCGGAGATGTGCAGCACTACCGGTCCCGAGCGTCCGTAGGTCTCCACGGCGAAGTCGTTCAGACTGCGCGCCCCGGCCAGCGCCCCGAAGAACGCGAGCACGGGGCCCTCCACCGGCAGTCCGAGGCTTGCCCGGCCGTCTGCCTGCGTCGCGCCGCGGTGCGCGACGGGAACCGGCCGGCCCGTCACCCGGTACTTCGGCGGTTTCCGGCCGGCGAGCTCGTAGGCGAGGAAGACGCGGCGGGCGAACGGCGACGCGAGCCGGTTCGCGAGCCCGAGCTGAGCGTCTGCTTCGGTCAGCGCCGCCGGGATCCGCCTGAGCCAGGCGGCGAGCACCATCGGCCCGGCGACGAAGCCGCCGCCGCCGAGCACGACGTGCGGTTGTCGCCGGCGCAGGATCGCCGCACAGGCCGCCGGCGCCCTGCCGGCGAGCAGCAGCGCTCGCATCAGCGCGACGGACGGACGGCGCGGAAACCCGGCGATGCGGAACGGATCGAACGCGTAGCCATGCTTCGGGACGAGCTCAGCCTCGACGCGATCCGGCGACCCGGCGAACGTCACCTCCACCCCGCGCTCGCGCAGGGCTTCCGCCACCGCGAGCGAGGGCAGGACGTGGCCCGCCGTTCCGCCGGCGGCGATCAGACAGCGCAGGCCGTCGGGCCGCACGCTTCTCGGGGGCGCGCTCATCTCCCGCGATGTTAAGGACGATCCCGACCGCGCCGAGCAGGATCACGAGGCTCGAGCCGCCGTAGGAGACGAACGGCAGCGGAATCCCGGTCAGGGGGGCGATCCCCATCACCGCCGCGAGGTTGACGGCCGCCTGCCCGCAGACGAGCGACGTCACTCCGGCGGCAACGAGCTTTCCGAACGGATTTCGACACCGCAGCGCCACCGCGAAGCCGGCGAAGGCGAACGCGCCGAAGGCAGCGATCACGGCGGCCGTGCCGACGAGACCGAGCTCCTCCCCGACGATCGCGAAGATCATGTCGGTGTGCGCCTCGGGAAGGTAGTTGATCTTCTGGATCCCGTGGCCGAGCCCCTCGCCGGTGAGCCCGCCGGAGCCCATCCCGATGATCGCCTGCACGTTCTGGAAGCCGGAGCCCTGCGCGTCCTGCCACGGATCGAGGAAGCTGAGGACGCGCGCGCGGCGGTACGGCTCGACCCAGATCGCGGCGAGCCCGACGGTGACCGCGATTCCGCCCGCAGCGGCCAGGACTCGCGTGGGCACACCGGCGACGACCAGCATGCCGGCGAGCATGAGGACGAGCGAGATCGTCGTGCCGAGATCGGGCTGGAGCAGGATCAGAGCGGAGAAGACGCAGGTGAGGAGGCCGATCGGGCGCCAGAGCTCGCCGAGCGTGCGCGGAGCCCCCTTCCGGGCGAGGACCATCGCGGCGAAGAGGAGGAGCGCCACCTTCGCGAGCTCTGACGGTTGGAAGGAGGCGGGTCCGAGCGGGATCCAGCGGCGCGCGCCCTTGATCTCGGGAGCGAGCTCGATCCCGACGAGCGGTGGGAGCACGAGCAGGGCGCACAGGCCCAGCGCGACGAGGACGAGTGGGGGCGCGAGCAGACGCAGTTTCCGGTTGTCCAAGCGCGACGCGGCGAGCATCAGCGCGATCCCCAGGGCTGCGTAGATCCCCTGCCGCTTCAGGTAAGTCATCGGGTCGCCGTTCCCGATTGCGGCGGCGGCGGAGGTGGCGCTGTAGACCATCACGAGCCCGAAGGCGACGAGGCTCAGCGTCACGAGCACGAGAATGCGTTGGGCGAGCTGGCCCCTGTTCACGGAAATCGCCTCATTGGGAGAGGTTCTCGACGAGCCTCCTGAACTCCTCTCCGCGGTGCTCGAAATCGCTGAACTGGTCGTAGCTGGCGCAGGCCGGCGAGAGCAGGACAATCTCGCCCGGCCGCGCCGTCGCGGCGGCCTCCGCGACCGCGCGCTCGAGCGTCGTCGAGAAGAGGAAGGGGACGCCCGCGTAGCCGAGATCGCTCGCGAGCGGCTCGGCCGCCTCGCCGATCAGGTACGCGGTGACGACCTTCGCGCGGGCCACGTCCTCCGCGAAGGCGTCGAAGCGCTCGCCCTTGAGGGAACCGCCCAGAATCAGGTGCAGCGGCGCGTCGAAGGCGGTGAGCGCACGCCGAGCGGCGGCGGTGTTCGTCGCCTTCGAGTCGTTCACGTAGCGGATGCCCTGACGCTCGGCGACGAGCTCGAGCCGGTGCGGGACTCCCGGGAAGGTGCGGAGCGCCTCTGCGATCGTGTCGTCGCCAAGACCCGCGGCCCGCGCAGCGGCCGTCGCGGCGGCCGCGTTCTCGCGGTTGTGCGCGCCGGGAATCAGCGGCTCGGCCGGCGCCTCATCCTCGGCCGAGAACTCGACCCGCCGACCCTCGCCGGGGATCGCACCGAAGCCGCGCGGAACGATCGCGACGTCGTCCGAGGTCTGGTTCTCGAAGATCCGCAGCTTCGCCGCGCGGTAGGCCTCGAAGCTGCCGTGCCGGTCGAGGTGGTCGGGCTCGAGGTTGAGCAGGACGGCGATCCAGGGTCGGAACGTGTCGACGTCCTCGAGCTGAAACGACGAGAGCTCGCAGACGATGGGTTGTTCCCGGTCGGTCGTGCCGACGAGCTCGGAGAGCGCGGTGCCCACGTTGCCGGCGGTCGGTGCACCCAGCATCGCGCCGAGTAGCTCGGTCGTCGTCGTCTTCCCGTTCGTCCCCGTGACGCCGACGATCGGGTTCTCGAGCAGGCGCGAGGCGAGCTCGATCTCGCTCCACACCGGGATTCCTCGCTCGCGCGCCGCGACGACGAGCGCCGCCTCGCCCGGCACGCCGGGGCTCTTGACGAGCACCTCGACGCCGTCGAGCAGCGCGAGGTCGCCGTCGTCGCCGAGTGTCCGGTCGACGCCGACGACCTCCGTTCCGTTCGCCTCGAGCGCCGCCTGCGCGGCCCGGCCGGAGCGCGCGAGCCCGAGCAGGAGCACCCGGCCGAGCGTCACAGGCGAAACTGGAGGTAGTAGCGGTAGTAGAGGACGAAGCCGCTCGTGCAGAGGATCGCGGCCACGATCCAGAAGCGCACCATGATCTTCGTCTCCGACCACGCCTTCAACTCGAAGTGATGCTGGAGCGGCGCCATCAGGAAGACGCGCTTGCCGGTGTACTTGAACGAGAGCACCTGGATGATCACCGAGAGCGCGACGACGACGTAGATGCCGCCGATCAGGAGCAGCAGCGCCTGCGTGCCGGTCACGATCGCGAAGCCGGCGAGCGCGCCGCCGAGCGCCATCGAGCCGGTGTCGCCCATGAACAGCTCGGCGGGGAAGCTGTTGTACCAGAGGAAGCCGATCGCGCCCCCGATCAGCGCCGCGGCGAGGATCGAGAGGTCGAGCAGGTAGTCGGAGCGCTCGCCGGACGCCGGTGCCGAGCGGATGTAGGCGATCACGCTGATCGAGAGGAAGGTGAGGAGCGCGATGATCGCCGTCCCCGCCGCGAGCCCGTCGACCCCGTCCGTCAGATTGACGCCGTTCGCAGCGCCCGCGATCACGAAGAAGAGGAACGGATAGAAGACGTACGAGAGCGGCAGGTCGACGTCGACGATGGGCAGGTAGATCGACGTGCCGACCCGACCCTCCTCGTGGACGGCGATCCCGACGACGACCGTGATCGCGAGCAGGAGCAGCAGCTTCCAGCGGCCGTTCAGGCCGAGCGAGCGGCGGTGGCGGAGCTTGATGAAGTCGTCGAGGAACCCGATCGCGCCACAGCCGACCGTGACGAAGAGGACTGTTAGCGCCGGGAGCGTGTAGCGCGAGAGGGCGAGGAACGGCACGACGGCGCAGAGGAGGATCAGGAGACCGCCCATCACCGGCGTTCCCTGCTTGACGACGTGGCCGGCCGGGCCTTCTTCGCGAATCGGCTGGCCGAGCTCGTTCCGGCGCAGGAACTCGATGAACTTCGGGCCGATCACGATCGAGACAACCATCGCGATCAGGCCGGCGATCAGGACGCGGACCATTAACTCGGACCGTTCGCCAGGGCGGGAGCCACCCCTTCGAGCGCGAGCGCGCGAGAGGCCTTGACGAGGACGGCGTCGCCTGGGCGGAGGCACTCGCGCACGACGGCGACGGCGGCCGGCGCGTCGGCCACCCACGTGGCGGCGCCGTAGCCGCGGGCGAGCTCGCCCACCGCGACGACCTCCACCCCGAGCTCGCCCGCGAGCTCGCCGAGCTCCCGGTGGTAGCGCGGCGCGTGCTCGCCGAGCTCGGCCATGCCGCCCAGCACGGCGAGCTTCCGGGGGGCGTCGAGGCCGGCGAGGTGCTCGAGCGCGGCTCGCAGCGAGGTCGGATTGGCGTTGTACGCATCGTTGATCGCGATCCCGCCGCCCGGAAGCGGGAGCTCCTCGCCGCGCCAGCGCGAGAGCTCGACACCGTCAGCTCCCTCCTGCAGGCGCTCGAGCGGCAGACCGAGCGCCTCGTAGGCGATCAGCGCGGTGAGCGCGTTCTGCGCCTGATGGCGCGAGCGGAGCGGGAAGCGGATCCGACCGCCGTGGAACGCTACGTGGGCGCCGTCCTGCCGGAGCTCGACGTCCACTTTCTCCACTCGCCGCACCTCGACGTCGGCGCGAAGGTACGGCTCGAGCTCGGCCGATTGCGGCACGACCGCGATTCCGTCCGCCGGAAGCGCCGCCACGAGCTCGGCCTTGGAGCGGGCGACGCCGTCGATCGAGCCAACGAGCTCGAGATGGACGGGCCCGATCGCCGTGATCACGGCGACGTCCGGCCGGGCGATCGCGCAGAGCTCGGCGATCTGGCCGAAGCCGCGCATCCCGAGCTCGACGAGGCAGAGCTCGGTGTTCGGCTCGAGCCGGCCGAGGGTGAGCGGTACACCGAGCTCGGCGTTCTCGCTGGCGCGGGTCGCGACCGTGCGGGCCACGGGGGCACAGAGCGCGGCGAGGATGTCCTTCGTCGAGGTCTTGCCGGTCGAGCCCGTGATCCCGACGACGCGCGCGCGACTGCGAGAGCGGAGCACCCCGCCGATCGCCGCCAGCGCAGCGTGCTCGTCGTGCGGAATCAGAGTGGCGGCGCCGCGCTCGCGGGCGTCGGCCACGAAGGCGCGTCCGCGTTGGACTGCGACGAAGAGGTCGCCAGGCGAAGCCGTGCGCGAGTCGATCGTGAGCCCGCTCACTTCCCCTTCGCCTTCGAGCTGCCCCAGCTCCAGCGCGTGTAATTCCGCAAGCGAGAGTCGAATCAAGACGATCCCTCGTCTAACGCAAATCCGCGCAAAGCGCGGAGTTGCGCGCGCGCCATTTCTCGATCATCGAACGGTTGGCGGCGGCCCGCGACTTCCTGACCCTGCTCGTGGCCCTTGCCGGCGATCACGACGACGTCGCCCTTCTCTGCGAGGGAGATCGCCCGTCCGATCGCGGCCCGTCGGTCCGGATCGATCTCGACGTCCGTCCCAGCTCCCTGGAGGATGTCCTGGATGATCGCCAGCGGCTCCTCGCCGCGCGGATTGTCGGAGGTGACGATCACCACGTCGGCGAGATCCTTCGCGATCTTGCCCATCAGCGGCCGCTTGCCGCGGTCGCGGTCGCCGCCGGCCCCGAAGACGACGAGCACGCGGCCTTCGGTGAGCTCGCGGGCGGCCCGAAGGACGTTGTCGAGGGCGTCCGGCTTGTGCGAATAGTCGACGACGACCGCGAAGGACTGCCCTTCGTCGACGGCCTCGAACCGCCCGGGTACGCCTTCGAGCGCCTCGATCCCCGCCGCGATCTCGTCCTCGGGCACGTCGAGGAGGATTCCCGCGGCGATCGCTCCGAGGACGTTCTCGACGTTGAAGCGCCCGCGGAGGCGCGAGCGGATCTCGATCCCGCCGGCGCTGAAGCGCGCGCCCGAGGCGTCGAGGACGAGGTCGTCGGGCCTGATCTCGGCCTCGTCGGCGAAGCCGAAGGTGACGAGCGGGGCGCGGCGCTGATCCGCGAGCTCGTCGGCCAGCCGGCGACCCCACTCGTCGCCGACATTGACCGCGGCGGGCGGCGGCGCCGCGCCCACGAAGAGGCGGCGCTTCGCCGCGAAGTAGTCGTCGAGATCGCTGTGGAAGTCGAGGTGGTCCTGGCTCAGGTTGGTGAAGACGAGGACGTCGAAGCGAACACGATCCAGCCGGTGCAGGACGGAAGCGTGCGACGACGCCTCGAGCGCGACGCTCCGGTTCCCCGCCTCGAGCATCTCGCGGAAGCTGCGCTGGAGGTCGATCGCCTCGGGCGTCGTGCGCACGACCGGCCGCGTCAAGCCACCGATGCGGCTCTCGACGGTGCCGAGCAGGCCCGGCGACCGCCCGGCTGCCTCCAGCATCGACCAGAGCAGGAACGCCGTCGTCGTCTTCCCGCTCGTCCCGGTCACGCCCGCCACCTCGAGCTTGCGCGTCGGCTCGCCGAAGAAGGCGTCGGCCGCCGTCGCCATCGCGGCTCGCGCATCCGGGACGACGAGTTGCGGTACCGGTAGCTCGAGCACCCGCTCGACGACGAGCGCAACCGCGCCGTTCTCGACTGCTTGGACCGCGTAGTCGTGGCCGTCGACCACCGAGCCGGGCACACAGAAGAAGGCCGCGCCCTCGCTCACCGCCCGGGCGTCGTAGGCCAGGTCCCGCACCTCGACGACTGCCGCTCCGACGACTGCCTCCGGTGCGAGCGCGGCAATCAGGCGCTCCAGCTCCATCGGGCGGAAACCTAGCGGTGCGTCAGCGCGTCCGGAGCGACTTCGAGCTCCTGCAGCCCGTACTGCGCGATCCGCGAGAAGGCCGGCGCGGCGACGACGCCGCCCCAGATCGCCGTCCTCGGCTCGTCGATGGAGACGAGCACGACGAGCCGCGGCCGCTTCGCCGGCACGACCCCGACGAACGAGGCGACGTACTTCGAGGTCGAGTAGCCGCCACGGTCGGGCTTCGCGGCCGTACCCGTCTTTCCGGCGACCGTGTAGCCCGGAACCGAGGCAGCGGTGCCGGTCCCTCCTTCTGCGTCGACCACACCTCGGAGCATCGCCATCATCTGCGCCGAGACGACCGGAGAGATCACCCTCCGCCCGGGCGAGGGCCGGTACGGATCGGCGCCGACGCGCGCGACGAGGTGCGGCCGGCGCCAGACGCCGCCGTTCGCAATCGCGGCATACACGGCCGCCATCTGCAGACCGGTGACAGCGATCCCCTGACCGATCGGGACGTTGCCGATCGTCGAGCCCGACCAGTAGCCGGGGAGAATCCCCATCGACTCGCCCGCGACGTCGACCCCGGTTGCCGTGCCGAAGCCGAAGCGATCGATCCACTTCTTGAGGCCTGCTTCGCCGAGCCGCTGCGCGATCGTGATCGTGCCGATGTTCGAGGACTCGGCGATGATCCGCGACACGGTCATCCGCTGCGTCGGGCGCGGCGCGTGCTCCCGGATGATCCGGTCGGCGACCTGGATCGAGTCGTCCAGCTTGAAGGCCGTCCGGGGTGTGACGATGCCTTCCGCCAAAGCCGCGGCGATCGAGACGACCTTGAAGGTCGAACCCGGCTCATACGTGTCCGTCACGGCGCGGTTGCGCCGCCTCGCCGGCGCGACCGCCGCGAAGCGATTTGCGTCGAAGCTCGGCGCTGTCGCCATCGCCAGCACCGCGCCCGTGGCAGGGTCGAGCACGATCGCCGTTCCACCCAGCGCCCGCGCCTCGCGGACGGAGTCGCGCAGGACGGACTCGGCGTGGGCCTGAATGCGGCTGTCGAGCGTGAGCTGGACGTCGCGACCCGGACGCTCCTTCGTCGTCGAGAGCACGTCCACCGCTCGGCCGAGAGCGTCCTTGACGACGGTCTCGCTGCCCTGTCGTCCCGCGAGCTCGCGATCCAGCGAGCGCTCCAGACCCTCGAGCCCCTTGTTGTCGATGTCGGCGAAGCCGAGTACGTGCGCGGCGACGCTGCGTTGCGGGTAGGCGCGGAGCTCCTCAGCGTAGAACTCGACGCCGTCGAGGTTCAAGCTCTCGAGGGCGGCCGCGCGCTTCGCGTCGACCTTGCGTGCGATGTAGACGAAGCGCCGCCTGCGATCGGAGAGCAGAGGAAACAGCTCGTTCGGATCGACGCCGAGTGTGCGCGCGGCTGCGATCGCGACGCGACGCGGCTGCTTCACCAGTCGCGGATCGGCGAAGACGGTCGTCGCCTGCTCACCGATCGCGAGAGGTTTGCCCGTGCGGTCGTAGATGGTTCCGCGCCCCGCCGGGATCACGATCGTCTCCACCTGCTGACGCAGCGCGAGTCGGTCGAGCGTGCCCGCCTGCACCGCCTGGAGCCAGACGGCTCGCGCGAGCGTGCCTGCGAAGACGAGCAGCGAAAGCGCCAGGAGCAGGCGGATGCGCCTGTTGGAGGTGCGGAGGATCACCTCGGCACGGTCATCGCGGAGTGGGCGCGAGCTGCACGTATGCCGTGGTGCTCGGGTCGGCTGGCACGAGTCCCAACCGCTGTCGCGCCTGCGCCTCGATCCGTGCGGCCGCGGCCGCGCTCGAGAGTTGCGAGCTGAGCCGCGCATTGTCGGCGCGGAGCTGGATCCGCTCGCGACCGAGCTCGTCGAGCCGGACGTTGAGCTGCAGAACTGCGACGTTGACGGCGACGACGCCGCCGAGGAGAGCCCCGAGGACGACGATCCAGAGGACGCCGCCGAAAGCGCGTGGGCGGGCGACGGGACGAGTCGCGGGTTGTCGGCGCGGCCGCGGGCGCGGAAGAGCGTGCGCGTGGGCGTCGGCCGACCGGGCTGTCGCGATGCTGCTCATGGCTTGAGCGCGACGCGGAGCTTCGCGGAGGCGGAGCGCGGGTTCTGCTCGAGCTCGCGGGCGCCGGGCCGGATCGGCTTGCGGGTCAGGTCACGCAGAACCGGCTCGTTCCCGCAGACGCAGATGGGGAAATCCGGCGGACAGGTGCAGCCGCGCGCCTGCTCGCGGATGTACCGCTTGACGATCCGATCCTCGAGCGAGTGGAAGCTGATCACGGCGAGCCGGCCGCCGGGTCGAAGCATCCGCACGGCCGCGGGGAGCGCGGCTTCGAGCGCGCCAAGCTCGTCGTTGACTGCGATCCGCAGTGCCTGGAAGACCCGTTTCGCGGGGTGGCCTTCGCCGAAGCGCGCCGGCGTCGGGATCGCGTGCTTGATCGTCTCCGCCAGGTCGCACGTGCGCTCGAACGGGCGCTCGGCGCGGCGGCGCACGATCGCGCGGGCGATCGGGCCAGCGTAGCGCTCCTCCCCGAAGCGCCGGAAGATCAGCAGGAGCTCGCGCTCCTGCGCCTCGTTGACGAGCTCGCGGGCCGAGAGCTCGGCCGAGGGATCCATGCGCATGTCGAGTGGCGCATCCGCGGCGTAGGAAAAGCCGCGCTCCGGCCGGTTGATCTGCATCGACGAGACGCCGAGGTCGAGCAGGATCGCATCGGCCTCGACGTCGTTGGCTGCGAGCTGGCCGAGCACGAGCGAGAACTCGCCGCGAAGGAGCCGCGCCTGGACGCCGATCCGGCTCTTGACGCGGTCGAAGTACGCACGCACGGACGGATCGCGGTCGATCGCGATCAGCTTTCCGTCTCCTTCGAGGTCGGCCGCGAGCAGGCTCGAATGGCCGCCCGCGCCGAAGGTCGCGTCGACCACCGTCTCCCCCGGCCGCACGGCGAGACGCTCGCGCACCTCCTCCGCAAGCACGGGGACGTGATCAGACGCGCTTGTCTGCAAGACGTTCGGCAACATCGTCTGCGCTCCCTTCGAACGTGGTGACCTGGGCGGCCCAGGAGGTGCGATTCCAGATCTCGAGATGATCGCGGACTCCGGCAACGACGACCTCGCGCCCGAGGCTCGCGTACGTGACGAGCGCCGGCGGGACGAGCACGCGCCCTTGCTTGTCGAGCGCGGCGTCGGTACCGGCTGCGAAGAGATGGCGCATCAGCTGGCGCGCTTCCTTGGTGAGGGGATCGAGCGGCGCCAGGCGCTCCTCGACGCGCGCGTACCAGTCGGTGCGGGCGAACACGTCGAGACAGGCGTCGAGCCCTCGCGTGAGAACGACGCCGTCGGCGAATGCATCGCGAAACCTGGCCGGCAGCGTGAGCCGGCTCTTGTCGTCGATGGAGTGCTCGTATTCGCCGAAGAACATCCTCGCCCGCCCGTCTCGCTCACCCTGGTCCGCCCACTTTCCCCCACTCTAATCCACTAACCCCCACTTGTCCACCCCGCGAGGAATTTTTCGCCACGAGCTCGTCAGCCGCTACAGGGACAGTCCCTGTCAACCCACGCTGACGGTTATGGCGCGACGGCGGCCGCGAAAACGCCGCGGCCGGTGAGCGCGGCCGCGCCGCAGCGGGCGGCGAATGCGAGCGCTTCGGGCGTCGCCAAGCGCTGCGCGAGCGCGTAAGTGAGCCCGGCGGCGAAGCAGTCGCCACACCCGTAGGCGTCCTCGATCGGCCCGGGCGGAGGCGTTGCCGTGTAGGGGCCGCCCGGCTGCGCCCAGCCGCCGAGCGCACCGGCGGTCGAGACCACGAGTCGCGGCGAGGGCTCGAGGTTGCCGGGCTGGTAGCGCTCCCCTTCGTCCTCGCCGCTTCCGACCAGCGCGTCGAGCTGCACCGCTCCCGTCCGCAGCGTCTCGAGCTCGCGCGCCGTCGCGACGAGGATTCGAGCGCGTCGCGCCTGCCGCAGAGCACTCGCGTCACCGCTGACGAAGTAGACGGCATCGGCGCGATCGAGCTCCTTCCAGGGAAGCGCGACGTCGTCGCCGAGAGGCCTCGACTTCTCCCCGAGCACGGTGATCGTGCGCTCGCCCTGCTCGTCGACGTGGCAGAATGCGCGCCGCTGAGGCTCCGAGCCGAACGTGGCGTGGATCCGGATCCCTGCCGTCGCGAGCTCCCCGTGCACACGCCGGCCGAGCTCGTCGCCACCGAGGGCGGTGAAGAGCGAGGCGTCCGCGCCGAGGCGCGCGAGCTGGATCGTCGCGACCGCGCCGCCGCCACCCGCCTGCGCCCAGGTCTCGCCGGCGTGGACGATCCCGCCGGGCCGCGGCACCGCCTCGACGCGGGCGAACTCGACCCACTCGACATGGCCTACGACGGCTATGCGCATCCGGCAACTCTCACAGATGCGGGCGCCGTCGCGTTTACAAGGATGATGGATGCGGTGCCCGCGATTCCGCCGTTCGAGCGCTTCTACGTCGAGCAGAGCGACGTCGTGCTCGGCTTCCTGCGCAAGCGACTGCCCCGCGATGCGGCGGAGGACGCGTTCCAGGAGACCTTCCTGCGCGCGCTCCGTGCCTACGATCGACTCGAGCACGGCGAGCACCTGCGTGCCTGGGTGCTGACGATCGCGGCCAGGATCGCGATCGACACCGGCCGCCGCACGCGGCCGACAGCCCACGAGCTGCCCGAGCTGCCGGTCGTCGACGGGCGGCCGGCCTACGCCGAGATCGAGCACCTCGCCGGGGCGCTGCCGCCGACCGAGCGCGCCGCAGTCGTGCTCCGCTACGCGTACGACCTTGCCTACGACGACATCGCAACCGCGCTCGGCTCGAGCCCGGAGGCGGCCCGCCAGGCCGCGTCTTCCGGGATCCGCCGTCTGCGCTCCAAAGGAGGAACACCATGACTGTCACCACCGAGCTCGACCAGCGCTTCCGAGACGCCGCCGCGGCGGAGGGACTCCTCGACGTCGGGTTCGACGTCGTCGACTCGCCGATCGGCCCGCTCCTCGTCGCCGCAACCGGTCGCGGTCTCTGCCGGGTCTGGTTCCGGCCCGACCCGGAGCAGCAGCTCGACTCGCTCGCCCGGACCTTCGGGCCGCGGGTCCTGCGCTCCCACGCCACGGTCGAGGATGCCGAACGGCAGCTCGACGAGTACTTCGACGGTCGTCGTGAGAGCTTCGAGCTCGACGTCGACCTGCGAGCCACCGCCCCCTTCGCCCGGCAGGTGCTCGGGGAGCTCGCGCTCGTTCCGTACGGGCAGACGACCACATACGGCACCCTCGCCGCCCGTGTCGGGGCCCCCCGTGCAGCCCGCGCGGTCGGCACCGTGATGAACCGGAACCCGATCCCGATCGTGCTCCCCTGCCACCGCGTCGTCGGCGCGAACGGCAGCCTCACGGGCTATGCCGGCGGGCTCGACCTGAAGGAGCGGTTGCTGCGACTCGAAGGTGCGATGCTCTAGCGGGCGAGCACGGCCGCAGTCTCTGCATCAGCCGGATAGAACGCCTCAATCCCCAGCTCTGCAACGGACACGTCCGCGGCGGTGCCGAACGTGGTGAGCGTGCTGAAGAACGAGAGCCGGCCACTGCCGTGCCGAAGGCGCAACGGGAGCACGATCTCGGCGGCAGCGGCGGCATCGACCGGCGGCGGCTCGCCGCGCACATTCGGATACGACAGCAACTCGGCCAGCAGCGCCTCGAGCTCGGCATCGCCCGTCAGCGCGATCTCGCGGCGGAGGCGGTGAACGAGGTGCCCACTCCACTCGTCGAAGTTGAGGATCCTCGGCGCCATCCCGTCCGGGTGCAACGTCGCGCGCAGCGCGTTCGCCGGCGGCTCCAACAGCTCAGCCGCGATGCCGTCGAGTAGCGGGGTGATCGCCGTGTTCGCGAGGACGAGATTCCAGCGCCGATCGAGGACGAGCGCGGGATAGGGCTCGTGGGCGGCGAGGAAGCGCTCGAGCGCATCACGAACAGGCGTCATCTCGTCGCTCGCGAGCGAGCGCTCCCCGTAGGCAGGCGCGAAGCCAGCCGCAAGCAGTAGGCGGTTTCGCTCTCGGAGGGGAACCTCCAGACGATCGGCGAGATGCAGCACCATCTCCCGGCTCGGTCGGGCGCGGCCGGTCTCGATGAAACTCAGATAGCGCGCCGACACCGCAGATCCGCTGGCGAGCCGGAACTGGCTGAGGTTGCGGCGCTCCCGCCACTCGCGCAGCAGCTGACCGGCGTGAGGCGCTCGTGCCGCGGCTGCCATCGTCCGAACCTACAGCGTCGACCGCACCGAATCGACTACCTCGGAGGTCATTGCCAGGCGGCTCCGCGAGCGCGAACCTGGCGGAACAACGATCGAAAGGAGCCGAACGTGTCCGCTACCGCTACATCCGAAGGTCGCTCGTTCGCCGGCGACAGAGGGGCACTCCTCGTCCGCGCGATCCGTCTCGACGCACTTGTGTCGGGAGCCTCGGGACTCCTCCTCGCCGTCGGGGCGCCCGTGCTCGACGGCATTCTCGGCGTCTCGGGGGCGTTCCTCGTTGGACTCGGGATCGTTCTTCTTGGGTACGCCGGTGCGCTCCTGTCGCTGGACCGGATGGGTGCGCCTACACCCGGCGTGAAGTTCGTCATCGCCGGCAATGCGCTCTGGGCGCTCGCGAGCGTGGTCGCCGTCCTCGCCGACTGGCTGACGCTGACGACGACCGGAATCGTCGTCGCCGTCGCGCAGGCAGCGATCGTGGCGCTTCTCGCCGAGGCGCAGCTGATCGGGCTTCGGAGGAGAGGTCAATCGACCAGCCTGTAGCCCACCCCCCAGACGTTGACGACGAAGCGGTCGTCGCGGCCCCGCACGAGCTTCGAGCGCAGCCGCGAGACGTGCGAATCGAGAGTCCTGGTTCTGCAGTGCCCCCGGAAACCCCAGACGTCGCGCAGCAGCTCGTCCTTCGTGAACACCCGCCGGGGATCGCCGGCGAGCTTGCAGAGGAGCGCGAACTCCTTGCCGGCAAGCGGCACCACCTCGCTGCGGATCGTGACCTGCCTCGTCGCCAGGTCGACCACGAGCTCGCCGACCTCGAGCCGGTCTCCCTTCGGGGGAGCCACCCGGCGGAGGACTGCACGGATCCGCGCGAGGAG
>JANDLU010000120.1 GCA_024330215.1 Candidatus Gaiellasilicea maunaloa | reverse complement strand
GGCCGCTGGGATCTCGTCTACCTGGGCGCAGGCTCGCTGGCGCGGCTTCGCGACCCGGCCGCCTTGGCCGGCGGGGTGACCGCATCGCTAAGGATCGGCGGGGTACTGCTGCTCCACGACGAGCATCCCGCGGCAGCTTGCATCGACGGGTTCGATCGCTGGCGCGGCGACTATTTCGCCGCGCCCGGCCTCGGGGTGCTCGTCAGCGCCGTCGTCGAGTCGGGGCTGGTGCTCCGCGGGCTCGAGGAATGGCCGGGCCGCGACGCCCGCATACCCGGCCACGTCGTCCTGGCGGCCGAGAAACGAGACGGCTAGACTCGCGTCGATGGGAATCGCGGTCAGCATCCTGCTCATCGCCGCCGGCGCGATTCTCACCTGGGGCGTGACCGCCGAGGCCGAAGGGCTCGACGTGAACGCGATCGGCGTCATCCTCCTCATCGTCGGCATCCTCGGTCTCGTCCTCTCGATGATCTTCTGGCAGAGCTGGGGCGGCTTCCACCGGCGCACGGAGTACGTCGAGGGCGGACCCGTTCGTCGCCGCGCCGCCGCTCCGCGCCGCCGTACGGTGGTCGAGGAAGAAGACGTCGCTCCCGGTCCCCCCGGACCGCCGCTTCCCTAGCTACTTCCGTCCGGGCAGCAGCCGGCCGAGCGTGTCCGCCGCGATGTAGCCGGCGATCTTCGGGTTCTCCTGGAGCCGGCGGAGCGAGTACTCGTACCACTGACGGCCGTAGGGGATATAGATCCGGAGTCGATGGCCCTCGGCGACGAGCCGGTCGCCGAGCTCCGGCCGCACGCCCAGGAGCATCTGGAACTCGTACTGCTCCGGCGTCAGACGCCGTTCGCGCACGAGCTGCAGCGACTGCTCGACGAGCCACTCGTCGTGGGTCGCGATCCCGGCGTAGCAGCCGCCGTCGAGGAGCGTCGCAAGCGTGCGTACGAAGCTCGCCCGTACGTCCGCGTCGTCGCGAAACTGGATCGACTCCGGCTCGACGTAGATCCCCTTGCAGATCCGGACGCTCGCGCCCGGGAGCGACTCGGCATCGCCGGCCGTGCGCTTCAGCGAGGCCTGGAGCACAGGGCCGACGCGTGCGTGCCCCTTCTCGCGCAGCTCTCGGAAGAGACGGAGGGTGTCGTCGGTCGTCGACGAGTCTTCCATGTCGATCCGGACGAACCGGTTCGTCGGCTCGGCCGCGGCGATCACCCGCTCGACGTTTCGCTTGCAGAGGTCGTAGTCCAGCTTCAGGCCGACGCCCGTCGGCTTGACGCTCACGTTGGCGTCGAGACCGTCCCGCTCGAAGGCATCGAGCGCGGCGACGTACTCGTCGGCGATCGCCTCCGCCTCGGCCGGCCGGGTGATCTCCTCGCCGAGAACGTCCACGGTCGCCGTCTTACCCTGGGCGTTCAGCTCGGCGACGACACGGCGGGCGTCGCTGAGATCGGGTCCAGCGATGTAGCGCGAGGAGAGCCGTTGCACGAGCGGCTTCGGCACGACAGGCAGCGCTCGGACGATCGCACGATCGAACAGAGACATGAAAATCGGACACTAACGACCAACGAGCTCTCGTTCCTGGCGGCGAGGCCGGCGGAGGGTGGGCCTACTGACCGAAGCTGGGACCCATCGGGCTCCAGCCCGACCTTGTGTCTCTGAAACACAAAGTCCGAGAGCTACCTCTCGCGCATGAAGCCTTGCCGCGCTGCGCTGACGAGCGCAACCGCCTCGGGAAAGAGCACGCGCATCGAGTCGCGGAGCGCGATCGCCTGCTCGTCGATCGTGCCCGTCGGCTGGAGCTGGGTGAGCGCCGCCGCCGTCAGCTCGACCGCCGTATTCAGGGTCAGCGTTGCGAACTGCTCGCGCTGGGCCTCCTGCACCGACTCGGCCTGCTGCGCCGCGAACTCCTGGATCCCGCGGAGCAGATCCTCCGGATCGCCGCCGAACGGGAAGCCCATGCCGCCTTCCATAGCGCAAGGCTAGCGAAGGTCGGCACGGTAGGTGCGCTCGACGTCGCTCGTGAGCGCATCGACGACATCGGCGGCCCCGCGCATCGCCTCGGCGAACGGCGAGCCCTGGAGCGCACCGCCGAGCGCGAGCTCGAGCCGCCGCGTTGCGAGGCCGATCGCGTCGAGCCGCGCCGGCGTCGCCAGCGCGGGCGGCGAGCCGATCACCCGTTGCAGCTCGAGCACCGCCTCCTCGGCCTCGTCGATCCCGTCGGGGTTCTCGGTCAGTCGTAGCGCCACGAGCTGCGCGTGCAGCTCGTCGAGGTCGCCGCCGGCCGCCACCTCCTCGGCCAGCTCGCAGAGAGCGGCGATCGAGATGGCGTCGCGGACGGTCTGTCGCTCGACGACCGCTCCCGCATCGTCGCCGAGCGCGAGCCAGCTTCGCTCGCCGCCGGATGTCTCGAATGCGCAGAGGTAGAGCCTGCCCTCCGCGTGCGGCTCGGTCGGGAGCACGGCTGCAACCTGCTCGCCCGGTGCCGCTCGAGCGGCTGCGGCCTCCGCGATCCGGGCGAGGTCGTCCGCGAGCGCCATCGCGACAGGATGCCTACGATGAACCGATGCTCGAGAACGTGCTCCAGGCGGCGTTCGCGGTCGCGGTCGTCGTCGCGGCGGTGTCGATCGGCTTGGCCGCTCTCACCCCGATCCGCCTCCGCCTGCTGCTGGCGCTGACGGGCGCTCTCGGCCTGGCCGCGGTCGCCGGTTGGGTCGTCTTCGCCTTCCGGCCCGAGCGCGATCTCGCAGTCGTCGCGGCCGGCCTGCTCGTGGCCGCGGTCGCCGCGGCGGGTGCGGCCGCGCTGGCTCGAGCGACGAGCCGGGTCCGCGCCGACGAGGAGACGTTCGCCCGCGCACGCGAGACGATCGACAGGATGATCGCCGAGGAGACCGAGGAGGTAGGCGCCGATCTCCGGCGCTGGATCGCGCGGATTCGCGCTGACTCGCTCTCGCTGCTCGCGGAGGAGGAGCGACGGCTCGCCGAGGAGCGTCGCGGCGAGCTGGTCGAGCGGGAACGGCGGGTCGCAACAGAGCTGGCCGACACGCTGGCCGCAGTCGAGCGCCGGGTCGACGAGCGCGTGCGCGGCTGGTCGGACGATCTCGAGCGTGGGCAGCAGGCGCTTGGTACGCAGCTCGAGCGCCTCGAACAGCGACAGCGGCAGCTGATCGGCGAGGCCGAGACCCGCATCGAGGCGGAGGCCGCCGATCTCTTCACGACGTCGGAGGCCCGGCGCGCATCGGTGATCCGTCTCCGCGACGAGCTCGAGCAGTCGGCGCAGGCAGCTGTTGCCGAGGCCCTCGACGAGCTGGAGGCGCACACGGGCGAGCGCCGCCGGGTGATCGAGGAGATCGCCGAGCGGCTGCGGCTGCGCGAGCAGGCTCTCGCCGAGCAGATCGACCGCGGCGAGAGCGAGGCTGCGCGCCGGATCGAGGCGTCGTTCGCCGACATCGAGCGGCGTCAGATCGAGCACCTTCAGCGCATCGTCGCCCGCGAGGGCGAGCGCTACGCCGAGGCGGCGACGCAGCAGTTCGAGCAGATGATGAAGGGTGCACGCGAGGACGCCGCGGGGCGGCTGGCGCGCGAGCTCGACCGCGCGGTCGACACGTTCGTGCGTCAGGCCGACGCCCTCTTCGCGGAACGGATCGAGCACACGGGCGATGCCGAGCAGAAGCGGCTCGAGGCGCGACTGCGTCAGTCGCAGTCGGCATTCGACCGCCAGCGGGACGAGCTGACCGATTCGTTCGCGCGCCGGATCGCCGATGCCGATGCAGAGTTGCGACGAACGCTCGGCTCGCTGGTCGCCGATGCGGAGTCGGAGCGGTCGGTGCTCGAGTCCCGATTGCTCGACCTCGCCCGCAAGATCGACGACGCGCGCACCGGGCTTGGTCAGATCTGAACTCTTCGATTCGGAGCCAACTTCCGGCGGGAGGGTTCGTCTAGGGCAGCACGAACACTCGACGCACTATGGCTGACACAACCGAGCTGATCGATAGGGGGAGCGAGCGGGCCAAGGTGGAGTCCTGGCGTCTGCACGTCCTGATCGAGGCGGGATATCCGCTTCCCCTCGCCGAGAAGCTCGCCGCCGCTCTCGACGCCGACCTGCACGAGGCGGTCGAGCTCGTCGGCAAGGGCTGCGACCCGCGCACCGCCGCCAAGATTCTGCTGTAGCTCTTTCACGCCTGCAGTCGTAGGCTGCAGGCGTGAAGGTGGAGCCGCTCCTCTACGGCGATCGCAAGGTCTACACCGTCGCCGGCTTCAATCGCGGGGTCGCCGACTGGCTCGCCCGGCTGCCGACGCTCTGGATCGAGGGCGAGGTGACCGAGCTCCGCCGTCACGACCGCTGGGCGAGCGTCTTCTTCACGCTCAAGGATCCCGCCGACGGCGCGTGCGTGCCGGCGTCGCTGCCGCGGCGCACCTTCGACGCGCTCGGACTCGGGCTGAAGGACGGAGAGCGCGTGCACGTCTACGGGCGGCCGGAGCTCTATGCGGCGAAGGGCGAGCTTCGGCTTCGCATCCTCACGATCGAGCGCTTCGGGCTCGGGGCTCATCTCGCGGCGATCGAGCGGCTGAAGGCGGCGCTGGCCGCCGACGGGCTCTTCGACGACGCGCGCAAGCGGGCTCTTCCTCGGTTCCCGCGCCGGATCGGGCTCGTGACCGGCAACGACGCGGCCGCTAAGCGGGACGTGCTCGCCACGATCACCGGCCGCTTCCCGGCAGCTCGGATTCTCGTCGCGGAGACGCTCGTGCAGGGGCCGCGCGCGGCGGTCGGGATCGTGGCCGCCTTGGAGTCGGTCGCGCGTGAGGACGAGATCGACGTCGTCGTGCTCGCCCGCGGCGGCGGCAGCTTCGGCGATCTGCTCCCGTTCAGCGACGAGCGCGTCGTCCGCGCGGTCGCCGGCTGTCCGGTCCCGGTCGTCTCCGCCGTCGGGCACGAGCAGGACACGCCGCTCTGCGATCTCGCCGCCGATCTCCGCGCCTCCACCCCGACCGCGGCGGGGAAGCTCGTCGTGCCCGACCTCGCCGAGCTCCGGGGGGAGCTCGCGCAGGCGCAAACCTCGCTCGAGCGGTGCGTCAGGCGGGCCTTCGAGCGCGATCGAGAGGTGCTACGGCGCGCCCACGATGGCCTGGAGCGCGGGGCACGGCGAGCGCTCGAGCGTGACGCCGACCGCCTTCGCTCCCTCCGCGACCGGCTCCGGCGCGGGCCGGCTCTCCTCGTCGAGCGCCGTCGAGCCGGCGTCGAGCGCACGGGCGCGCGCCTGGCGGCCCTCTCGCCGCGGGCGACGCTCGAGCGGGGCTACGCGATCGTGCGAGCGAGAGACGAGATCCTGCGCGCGTCGGACGGGCTTTCCCCCGGCGAGCGGGTCGAGGTCGAGCTCGCGGCGGGCGGCTTCGGCGCCGTCGTCGAGGATGTGCACAGATGACGTTCGAGGCAGCGCAGAAGGAGCTGGAGGAGATCGTCGAGCGGCTCGAGCGGGGCCAGCCGAGCCTCGACGAGGCGATCGCGCTCTGGGAGCGTGGCGAGGAGTTGCTCCGGCTCTGCCTCGCGAGGCTCGACGCCGCTCACGGGAAGATCGAGGAGCTCGCCCAGCGGGCGGAGGCGACAACACCTTTCTCCGAGTCCGGCCGTACCTCCTAGCCGAGGGCGCCCGCTCGCTTCCTCCGCGGCTCGGGCTCCTCTGCAGGAAGATCGACCGGCTCGGGGAGATCGCGGAGCGTCGCGAACGAGAGGCCTTCGCGCGCCAGGAAGATCAGGCCGACGCCGACGCCGACCGACATCTCGACCACCTGGAGCACGAGCCCGTAGGCGAAGCCCGTCGAGTAGGCGACGCCGTACTGGACGAGCGGGAGCGCCACCGCCGCCTGGAGCAGGCCGATGTTGCCGGGCCAGAGCGGGAAGATCGTGGCGACGTTCATCAGGAGCAGCACGAGCCCCGCGGCCGGGAGCGGCGCGTGAATGTCGAAGGCTCGCATCGCCACGTAGACTGCGAGGAGCTGCAGCGCCCAGCCGAGGCACTGGAGCATGATCGCCGCAGCGGCGTGCAACGGCGAGCGCAGCACCGAGAGACCCTGCCGCGCCATCGCGAGCAGCCGCCGCACCGGCTTCGCGCCCTCGAGCGCGGCCCGATCGCCGCGCCGCGCGCTGATGACGCCGAGCGTGAAAAGCGCGATTCCGAGCACCGAGACGATCTCGAGGCTGGTCACGGCCCAGTACGGGATCTTGGCCGTCGTCAGCACGTAGCCGACGAGCAACAGGGCCGGGAAGACATCGAAGAGCCGGTGGGCGAAGACGGTGCCGACGAGCGCAGCGCTCGTCCCGGAGCCGTGCGGCAGCCGCCGGCGGAGCACGGCGACGCGGGCGAGCTCCCCGATCCGGCCGGGCAGGGCGGCGTTGCCGAGCAGACCGACCGCGAAGGCGGAGAAGACGTGGTTGAACGGAGATTGCGGCGGCTCGAGCGCCTGGTCGATCGTGAGGCGCCACGCCGACGCGCGCACGAGCACCGAGCCGAGATTGAGCCCGAGCGCGAAGACGATCCACGCCCAGTTGACGAGATCGAAGGCGTGGTAGACGACGTTCCAGTCGGGGCCGCGCCAGTAGAGCAGCGTCCCCATCGCGACGAGCAGCAAGACGGCGAGTACGACCTGGAGGGACCGGTTGTGCCTGATGTTCATGCCGCGACCAAGCGGGACGGAACACCCGAGACGGCCTCGTAGATCAACACCAGCCGGCGGGCGATGTCGTTCCAGGAGTAATGCGCGATCGCATGGGCGCGGGCCGCCGCCCCGAGCGCGAGGCGGCGGGGCTCGTCCCCGACGAGCGCGCCCACGGCCTCCGCGAGGGCCGCAGGGTCGTCGGGCGGCACCGCGACGGAGGTCTCGGGCGTCATCACGTCGCGGTAGCCCGTGATGTCGGAGGCGACGACGGGCGTTGCGCAGGCGAACGCGCGTGTCAGCACCATCCCGAAGCTCTCGCCGCCGAGCGAGGGAGCGACGAGCGCCTTTGCGCTCGTGAGCTCCGTCGTCAGATCCTCCTGGCTGAGGAATCCGAGCACGTCGATCCCGTCGTCGGGGATGCGCAGGCGCGTCATGAGCAGCCGCACGGCCAGCGGGTCGGCGCCGACGACCCGTAGCCGTGCACCCGTCCGGCGCCGAATCTCCGGCCAGGCGCGGAGCAGCACCTGGAGCCCCTTCCGCTGCTCCTGGCGGCCGGCGAAGATGACGCGATGCTCGCGTCCGCCGGGCTCGACCCCGGGGGGGATCAGAACGCCGTTCGGGACGATCTCGTACTCGCCGGGCAGCCAGCGCCGAGCGGACGCGCGGGCCTGCTCGGAGACGGCGAGCCGCCGGTCGACGCGCTCCTCGAGGAAGCCCCAGACAGGCGTTGCGAGCCTCATCCAGCCGAGGTCGCCGCTCGCGTGATGGGTCGCAACGGTCGGGCCGTCCCAGAACGCGAGCGCCGCGATGCACGGCGTCGGGGTCATCGGCTCGTGCAGGTGGAGCAGGTCGAAGCGCTCGCGGGCGAGCACCCGGCGGATCCGGAGAATCGAGCGTGGGCTGAGGATGATGTTCGGGAGCGAGCCGTTTGCCGGCACGATCACCGAGCGCCCGATCGGAATCACCTCCGGCGGCGGCGTCCCGTGCCGGCCGACGCGTGGATGGAGGATGCGGGTGAACTGGCCCGGCGGATCGTTCCCCATGATCAGGCGAACGTCCAGGCCGAGCACGCGGAGCGCCGCCGCCTGGAGCTCCGCATGCTCGACGACCGCGCCCCAGAAGGACCACGAGAACGGCACGACGATGCCCACCTTCACCTCGGTCAGTCTATGGGCTGCTTTGGGGGCCGAGGCGCGCGACGAACGCGGCGAAGGCGGCGAGCGCCGCAGCGACGCGCTCGCGGGTCTCGTCCCAATCGATCGTCATTCCGGCCGGCGCCAGCTCGGTGCACGTCGCGAGGAAGGCCCGATTGTAGGAGGCTTTGCGCAGGCTGCCGGCGAGGCCGGCGACCCTGATCCCGGATCCGGGCGTGTAGAAGTCTTCTACCCGTACCCCACGAGCGAAGTAGCGGAGACGCGATGCGGCTCGAAGGCATCCACCACATCACCCTGATCACCGGCGACGCCCCGCGGAACGTCGACTTCTACACGCGGGTGCTCGGGCTCCGGCTCGTCAAGAAGACCGTCAACCAGGACGATCCGACGGTCTACCATCTCTTCTATGCCGACGAGCGCGGCAGCGCCGGCTCGGACATCACCTTCTTCGAGTATCCGGGCGCGCGGCGGGGCCGTGCGGGGGCGGGGATGGTGCACACGATCGTCTGGCGCGTGGCCTCGGAGGAGGCGCTCGACTTCTGGGAGCGGCGGCTCGAGGGCGAGGCGGGCACGATCGAGCGGAGCGAGGGCTGCCTGCGCTTCGAGGATCCGGAAGGTGTCGGGCTCGAGCTCGCAGTCGTCGAGACGGAGGACGAGCCGCTCGTCGCCGAGCATCCCGAGATCCCGCGCGAGCTCGCGCTCCAAGGGTTCGACGGGGTGCGCGCTTACGCCGCCGACCCCGAGCGGAGCCGGCGGCTCTTCGAGGAGACGCTCGGCTTCGAGCCGCACG
Organism: Candidatus Gaiellasilicea maunaloa; assembly: GCA_024330215.1. Lineage (GTDB taxonomy): Bacteria > Actinomycetota > Thermoleophilia > Gaiellales > Gaiellaceae > Gaiellasilicea > Gaiellasilicea maunaloa. Next base: position 454 of record JANDLU010000120.1, on the reverse strand, counting down.
GCGAGAGACGCTGGGAGGTGCGCGGCGAGCGGCGAGCCGGTTGGTTCTCCTTCGACCCCCCACCTGGGGAGCGCGGGATCGGCGGAGCGGGCACGGTCCATCACGTCGCCTTCTCCTCGCCGCTCGAGGAGCACGAACCCTGGCAGCGGCGCGTTGCCGAGGCCGGCATGCAGCCGACGCCCGTGATCGACCGCTTCTACTTCAGGTCGGTCTACTTCCGCGAGCCGAGCGGCGTCCTCTTCGAGCTCGCAACGCTCGGCCCCGGCTTCGCGGCGGACGAGGATCCTGCGCACCTCGGCGAGCGGCTCTCGCTGCCGCCCGCGTTCGAGCACCTGCGCGAGCGGATCGAGCCGGCGCTGACGAAGCTGCCCGATCCTCGCGCCGGCTGGAAACCGCTCATTTCATCGCCGGTGCCAGAGACGGTGTCAGACACGGTGCCAGAGACGGTGCCAGA
>JANDLU010000119.1 GCA_024330215.1 Candidatus Gaiellasilicea maunaloa | reverse complement strand
GACGCCGACGACATCGCCGAGGTCGCGGTCGCGGCGCTGACCGACGATCGGCACACCGGTGAGCTCTACGAGCTCACCGGGCCTCGGCTGCTCACCTTCGCGGAGGCGGTCATGGAGATCTCCCGGGCGGTGGGCCGCGAGATCCGCTACCTCCCGATCTCGATCGAGACCTCCCGATCTCGATCGAGGCCTTCGCCGCCGCCTCTGCCGAGCAGGGTGTTCCGAGCGAGGTCGTCGAGATGCTGACCTTCACCTTCGCTGAGGTCCTCGACGGCCGCAACGCCCGCCTGGCCGACGGCGTCCAGCAGGCGCTCGGCCGCGAGCCGCGCGACTTCAGCGACTACGCACGCGACGCGGCCGCCACCGGCATCTGGAACGCGAGGGCCACCCGGGCCGCATGACGTATCCGGACACCCACAACCGCCCCACGGGGCGGAAGGAGGCCAACATGGCCAGCAGCACCACAACCCGCAAGCCCCCAACGGAGACCGAGAACGGATGGACGGCGACGACGCTGAACAAGCGCTCGACGGGCGCGGACCGCAACGCGGACATCGTGCTGGTCGCGGCCGTGATCGCGATGGGCTTGCTGGCGGGACTCTTCTACGCCTTCGACGTCGCCGTCATGCCGGGCCTGACCGCGGCCGACGACCGCACGCTCGTCGATGCGATGCAACAGATGATCGACCTTCCGGCCTTCCCTTGACCCTGCTCGCTGCTCTGGCGCTCCCGGTGGTCGCCTTCATTCAGGCGCGTCGCACCGGCTCGGCCAAGATCGCAGGCTGGATCGGCGCCGCCCTCGCCCTCTACATGGTGATGGTCGTCGTCAGCTTCGCAGTCCACTTCCCGCTCAACGATGAGCTGAAGGAGGCGGGTGACCCAGCCCGGATCGAGAATCTCGCCGCCGTCCGCGACGACTTCGTCACCCCCTGGGTCGCCTGGAACATCGTCCGGACGCTGGCCTTGACGGCGGCCCTCGGCTGCCTTGCCTGGGCGCTCGTCTTGCGCGGACGCATGGGGCGAGCCGAGCAGCCACAACTCGGATTTGGTCCGGCTGGCCGATGAGAGATGCCGCCATGCCGGGTCTACAACAAGGAGACCGGCTGGGATCGAGACAACAGGAGGTCGAAGTGTCTACATCCGTGCTCTACATGTCGATGTCACTCGATGGGTACGTCGCGGGGCTGAACGACGAACCGGGCAACCCCGGCGGCGACGGCTTCGACCGGCTGCACGAGTGGTTCGGGGATTTCTCGAGGCCGTCCGGGCCGGTCGGGGAGTTGCTCGACGAGATGCATGCGTACGGTGCGATCGTCGTGGGTCGGCGTACCGCCGAGCAGATCGATCACTGGGGCGGTGATCGTCACGGTGTCCCGATCTTCGTTCCAAGTCACCGGCCGCCCGGCCCGTCGGTCGCCAGCTATCCGCTGGTGACGTACGTGGCCGATGGGATTGAGAGCGCGATGGCACAGGCGAAGACTGCGGCCGGTGACCGGTACGTGTTGGTGCATGGCGCGTACACGGCCCAACGGGCGCTCGAGGCCGGTGTGCTCGACGAGCTGGTGATTCACCAGATCCCGGTGCTGTTCGGTCGCGGCCGTCGGCAGTTCGAGGTCTTGCCGTCGCGCGTCGAGCTGGAGGTCGTTCGGGTGATCGACACACCGGAGGCCTCACACATCCACTACCGCGTACGTCGCTAGCTTCCGCGCACACGTGAGGCAGTCGATCGCTGCTCAGCGATTCGCCGGCAGCAGAGTCGAGAGTTCACAGCCAAGACACAAACGAAGGGAGACAGAAGATGGGAAGGATCGTCGTCACCGAGTACATGTCCGTCGACGGCGTCGTCGAGGCGCCGAGCGGAACCGAGAGCTTCGAGCGGGTCGGCTGGACAGACGCCTTCAGCCGCGGCCCTGAGGGCGACCAGTTCAAGCTCGACGAGACGATGAACTCGGACGCGCTGCTACTCGGCCGGGTCACCTACGAAGGTTTCGCGCCCGTCTGGCCGCACTACGAGGGCGAGTTTGCGGACAAGTTCAACACGATGCCCAAATACGTCGTCTCCCAGACCCTGACCAATCCCGAATGGAACAACACCACCGTCCTCTCCGGTGACGTCGGCGCCGAGGTCAGGAAACTCAAGGAGCGGTACGACGGCGACATCGTTGTTCACGGCAGCCCGCAACTCGCGCAGACCCTGATCGAGCACGACCTCGTCGACGCCCTGCACCTGCAGGTCTACCCCGTCATCGTCGGCGCCGGCAAACGCTTCTTCGCCGCGACAAGCGCAACGAAGCAGCTCCGCCTCGCCGAAACAAGGACCGTTGGCGGCGGCATCCACATCCTTGTCTACGAGCGAGACAACTGAGCTCGACGAGTAAACCGGCGGCCTGCTGCTCGGGCTGGCGGTCTGGATCTGGGTTCCCATTCGTGCTCTGGACGGGCGCCGTGATCCACGAGGACCCGCCCTGGACGCTCGCCGCCATCCACGCCGGCGACGGGCTCGTGAGACTGCTTCTAGGTAACTGGTCACTACGAGAGCCGCCGCGCCGTGAGAAGCGACCCGAAGCAGACTTCGCTGGCGTTGTCGTCAACACGGTAAGAGAAAAGAATGTGGAAGTCCTGCGGGAGGAAAGAATTCGCGGGGCATCCGGTCATTTGCATCGCGCTAGCATCTTCGTTCCAAAAGGCGAGATTATTATGGAGCCTGTAGGAGCGGAAGGAAACTGGAACCAAGTCGCTTCTGTATATACGAAGTTCGGCGATCTGGCCAACGCGAACGGGTACCGTCTCCTCTCTGTAGTCGATGACCGAGAACGCATTCCAAATGAGGAGATCTCACGAATGCTCGTGCAAGTCTCAGGAGTCGTCCAATGGAGTAAGAAAGACGAATGGATAGGAGAGCTAATACCGACTAAGTAACGTCCGATGCGCCCACTATGATACGGGTTACCTAGAACGAAAAAACGACCCCCGCGATGCGCAAACATCCGGGGGTCAGGACGAAGGAGTTGTACCCTCCATCGCCAACGGGACCGTATCACGGCGCTCGGTTGCTGCCGAAGTCGCCACGATTCTCGACTCACCGGAAGTGGCCGTGCTGGTTGCGGAGCTTGACGCGCTTCGGTTCGTGGGTCGGCGTGGATACGGGTCGCGTGCGCTGCTCGGCGCGTGCGTCGTAAAGGCGCTCTACGCGCTCCCGACGTGGACGCGGGTTGCTGACTTGATCGCGGAGCATCCGGGCCTCTCGGACACGCTCGGCGGCACCCCCTCGCATTGGGCCTGCTACCGCTTCGCCACGAAGCTCCGCAAGGAACGAGAGCGGATCGCCGGATGCATCGACGCGCTCGCCGCGAGCCTGCGGGAGGCGTACCCGGAGATGGGCCGCGAGGTCGCTATCGACGCCTCCGACATGCCCGCCTACGCGAACGGTCAGCGGTTTCTCTACAACCACGGCCCGGAGCGGCAGGCGTACAGCGACCCGGACGCCTCCTGGGGGCACCGCTCAGCCGTCTCGACGCGGAAGGGCGGTGGCTTCTACGGCTACAAAATCCATGCCGCTGTGTGTGCCCGGACGGGCCTGCCGCTCGCCTGGGAAGTCGAGACGGGACGCCGCAACGAATCGCTGTACGTCGCCCCGCTGCTCGACGCGGTACACGCTCGCGGCTTCGCCGCCGAGACGTGCGCGATGGATCGCGGCTACGACAACAACCGCGTCTACGCCGAATGCCACGAGCGCGGCATCGCCCCAGTGATCCCCCTGCGCAAGGGCCGCATTCAGCCCGAGACGCCGATCAAGCGCGGCACCCCTCAGTGGGGCGACCTGTACCGCCGCCGCACGTCAGTTGAGCGGGAGTTCGGCCGCTTGAAGCACGACTACGGCCTCGCGTTTTTGCGCGTCCGTGGCATCCAGCGCGTCCGGCTGCACGCCGACCTTGTGATGCTCGGACGCCTCAGCCTCGCACTTGCGCGAGCGCGAGGCGTTCCGCTCGCGTCGGCGTAGCCGTTACTCTTCACATCTGATGGATTTAGGGCCTCAGAACGACCCGATGCACCCGGCTTTCCGCCCACCGCTTCGGGTCTCGTTGGCAATGGGCGCTATCGGCGTGCTGATCCTCCTAGGCGTGCTCATTTACGTCCTAGTCCGCTAATCGCCCGCATTTCGCCAATCCTCCTACTAGTCGCCGTGATCGTGAGCGTTTGGCAGTAACGGACGCGCATCGCTAGGCGCACGCACGCTCCCCACCTTCTCGGTCCGAAACGGCGATCGAGAAGAGTGGCAAGCGGCGTTGGGCGCTCCCCCGGGCATCGGGACACGAATCGGCCTAAAAGGTCTGACATCAGGGGCGCTCACCAGACCTTGCTCCCTGCCCTTGGGTGATACGAACCGGAGGCTGGACACGCCGATAACACGCCGGAGGTCAAGTAACGATCTCGTCCGCAACCTTCCGTTGGATCCGGGGGGGCCGGCACGTTTGGGCAGGGCCGCGTTGGTTTCGACCGACGACGGCTCCGCGCGCGTCCTGTTTTGATCGTTTGCTGCCCGGGTCTGATCGACGTTCTCGCATGCGACAACAGAATAGGCCGTTTGACAGGGTTTTTTGTACGGAGCGACGGGACTCGAACCCGCGACCTCCGGCGTGACAGGCCGAGTCGGGCACAACAACGCTCAACGACGAACGTCGCGGGACAGCGTCATTTGCAGGCGTTTTTCGCCCCGGACCAGCTGCGCTCCGCATGGTTGAGCCAATCCTCGAACCGACGTTTGGGCCACGAAACATTGCCAATCTGGACAGCAGATCGTTCTTCGACGGGACGCGCTCGCCCGCGCGACCGGGCTTCTGGTTCACCGCGGCGGTGGCGCAGCATCGACGTAGCCGCTGCGAAAGGCGGCGCGGCAGCGGTGGCTGGAGCAGGGACACGTACGGTGGCTTTGCGCTGATACCTCCAAAGGCGCCGCACGCCCTGGCCCTCCCTAGAGTGCTGAGATGGCCGGCGTCGACACTGTCCGTGGGATTGCGTTCCAGCACGCGTACGCGATCCACCTCGCCCTCGACGCCATTGACGACCAGGACACCACTTCGCTCACGATCGAGGGTTCGGCCGACGTCGTCGATGTCGAGCTGGCTCGCCGGATCGCGCCGTCGCGGCCAATCGTTCAGATCAAGTCACGCCAGGAGCCGTACAACTGGCCCCCCGAGCGACGTCGCCGAGATAATTCGCGCGTGGCAGGCGGCGGGCGGGGGCGCCGATGCGCCGCTCCGGTTCGTTAGCGACGGTTCCGCCAGCCCGGATACAGGGAACAAGCTCAAGCCGGCGCTCGATCGTGCGCAGTCCGGAATGCTGACCAAGGATGACCGGGCCTACTTGCAGCAACTCGAGATCGACGAGGCGCGGGCTGCATACGTGGATCTCGCGACGCGCACCGAAGGCACTGGCGCGCTCTTGGCCATGGCAGAGAACCGCGCGCGTCGACTCCTCGGTCTCGTCGGGCCCGTCGGGCCTGACGATGCCGAACGTGCTATCGATCGCCTGTTCCGCATCTTCGCCGTCGAGGGGGGCGAGGCGAGGATCGAGCGCCGCACGTTCGGCAGAGGCGAACTAGCGGTCGCGCTCGGCGTCGACCTGGTGGTCGTCGACACGGGCGATGAGTGGACGCAGCCGGTAGCAGAGGAGTACCGAGCGTCCGTCGCCATGGGCAACTCGCCACACGCCCTCGTTGAGCTCGCGGCGCTCCTAGACCCTACGGCGACGACGCCGGCACTCACGCTAATCGTCACGCCTGACTCAACCCGGGACGGCGGAATTCAACCGCCTCACCCCGCGATCAGTCTCGTTGACGTTCCACGCGGTGCCGGCTTATGCGGTGCCGGTGGGACGGGCAAGAGCACGACCGCTCGCCAGATGGTCGAGCATGCTGGCCAGGCCGGTCACACCGCGGTCACCGTCTCAGCCGCTGGGTACCGGCACGGCGACCTTTCTCGCCGCGTCCGTCGGACGATTGAGGACGTCCTCGGGCGTCCACTCGCCGCAGGCGCGCTGAACGCCGCCCTTGCCGAGCCTGAGGCCACTCTGATTCTCGACGGCCTGACGAGTCTCTCCGCAGAGCAACTCGATGTGTTGGCTTCCGACGTCCACGATCTCCTGGAACGACACCCCAAACTACGCACGATCGTCGCCGACCGAGAACGGACCTTCGCACGACGCTTCGAACTCGCGACGTACACACTCTCGCCGCTCAGCAGCGAGGACCGCGTCCTCATCGCCGCAGGCCTGGTCAACGACGCTCCTGGTGTCGTTTCAGACCTCGAGGACCGTTTGGGCGATGTCATCGACAACCCACTCCTCTTCGTCATGGCTCTTGCCCTCACTCGGATTGGCATCGCCGCTGATGGCCGCCCAGCCATCTTCAACGGCTTCATCGAAGGATTGCGAGCACGAGCGACGGCCACAACGCTCGACGACACCGACATGGCCGCGCTTCGGCTTGCCTCGGTCGCCCTGACTCACGAAGGGCGCTACGGCGCCGACCGGTACTGGTGGCTCTCCACCATCGCCGACGCGTTGGCCAAGCTTCGGACCCGAGGAACGTACGAGGTCGGCGATCGCACCGCCGAGGCGGTAGTCCGCCGCTTCCTGGAAATCGGTCTTCTCTTCGAGGACGAGCTCGCCGCGTCGGTGTCGTTGCTCCACGATGCCTTCCGCGATTACCTCACCTCCGTCGCTCTTGCTCGAGCTGAGACCGACCTGCCTCGCCCCATAGACCCCGAATGGGACGAGGCTTGCGAGCTGCTCGCGGAACAGGGCGGGCTGACCGCCGAGCACCGCAGTGCACTGGCCGCTGATAACCCGGTCGCGGCAACCCGGGCTGCCTGCTTCGACACAGCGCCCGCCGACGCGCATCTCACGGGTGAGCTCGCCCGCGCCTTCGCACGGCATCTGGGGTTCTCTCCGTTCGGACTCGATTTCGGTGTCGTCATCGTCCGCGGCCCGAGCCACATCTATGCGCTTGTCGCACCCGGCGACGAGGACAGCGAGAGAACAGGCGCGGATGCGTCGGCTCTCGCCCTTGGGTCGCCTGCAGCCGTGGCCCTCCGCCCTGACGTCGGTCCCCTTGCCCTTGCGGCAGCACTCTGGCGCGAACTCGTCAACCGACTGACGGCTTCCGAACCGAATGGCCTCCATCGGTCAGTACCGACGGCACGTGCGGAACTCGCCAACGCTGTCGCTGAGCAGTTCCGAGATCAGAAGCACGAGCTGGCATCGATCGCGAGCCGTCTATTCCCGACGCTTGCCGACCGCGTCATCGCGAGCGTCGGGTGGAGCGGATTCCGTGCTTACATCGCCGAGGCGGAGACCACCAGCTTCTTCCCAGGGCAAGAGATGACTTACCACCCGATGCAATACAGCTTCGGAGGCGATCAGCTGATCGTCGCCATCGGCGACAACCCCGACGGAGATGAGTTCACGGTTCACGGGACGGCGGAGGGTTTTGTCGAGCACACCGCGCGGTCCGTCGCGCTGAAAACCCTCGTCGACGAGCTCAAGAGACTCTTGCCGGAGGTAACGTGACGCACGCGGTCTGGGACGCGACGGCCGAGCTCGCCGACGTCCTCCGTCCGAGTGCAGTAGTCAGCCGCTTCGGCGGCAATCTCCGCGGGCTCCCTCAACGATCCGGGTCCGATCTACCGCGCCTTCTCCAGGAGCTCTTTGCCGGCTACGGTCACCTCAATGCGCAGCCACTCCTGCTGTCTCTCAATCTAGGCCATGTTCCTGGGACCGAGTCTCTCGTCAACGATCCGGCCGGCGAGGAATTCCGCGATGACAGCGTGATCGTCACCCGCGCTTCCATGGGCATCGTCGAGTGGCTGCGATCCCGGATGCCGCGCTATCCGATCCGGTTCAAACTGCCGTACACGGACCCGAACTCTTCGCGGGTCGCCGATCATGGTTTCCCCGACTCCCATTGGCCCTGGCTCCTCGACCTTCGGAAGGCGGGACTACAGAAGGTTCCGACAGTCGCTCCTCAAGTCGCCGGTGACGTTGGGGTCGAAGAACAGGCCGTGCGCGCCGCTCTTGCTGCGCTGAGCGACGCGCTCATGGCGAGCCCGGTCTGGGCGCGGTATGTCACTGGCGAGGCGGCTCTGACCGGTTCGGATGAGGGAGTGCTCGACGAACTGGTACTCGCGTATCGCAGCAAGACTCGGGCAGACGTGATCGACGTCGTGGAACCGGGTCGCGTCATGCGGCGAATGCAACACCGCCACGCCGCCGTCCGGGAAGCAGAGGACCGGGCGCGCTTACACGGCGGCGCGGTGGCCGAGTACTACGCGGCCTTTCGCGCCATCGACAAGACGCTGGGAGACATCGTCACGCTCCTCACTCAGCTCATGCTCTATGGCCCTCCACAGGAGGTCACGATGCGCCGCGCCTCGTGGAGGCGGCACGAAGAGGAGCAGCGTTTGGATGTCAGCTTCAAGACGGACGGATTCCCACAGAGGCTTAACGAGGTCATCCGACTCAACGTGGAGATTTCGCCCCTCGGCGGCCTCGTTATCGTTGAGGGCTACAGCGTCTCCCTCCACCGTCGCGGCGAGCATTTCATCGAAGACGTCCAAGTCACCGGCGTGGTTCTCTCTGAGTCGGCATAGGCCCAACCTTCGGGCCAAGAGCCGCCAGGACAGCAGACGGGTCTACCACGGCGTTGTCTGCCTACGTAACGCCTTCACGGTCAGGCAGTGGACGATCAACAACCGCCCGACTTCGTTGGACAAGGGTTACCTATCAGCTGCGAACAGCGATCTCTGTTGGCCCGAGACGACGTATCTTCGCTTGCTGGTGAGCCGTTGAGCTAACCCTTCGGCGACGGCTCGTTTCAGCCAGGCGCGGGTCTGGGAGAGCTCGATCTCGAACGACTCAGCAACCTCTCGTTCGCTCCGCTCGTCAAGCAGATAGGCCGCAAGACGCGGCCATACGAGGACAAAGATGTCCTGGCTGGTGCCAGTGGCTACGGGAGCTCTGTCCGTGAGCTCCGCATCGTCGACCTGGAGGTTGTCCCGTAGCTCGTGGAACTTGACGGCGGTCCCTCCGGCCTCGTCC
>JANDLU010000118.1 GCA_024330215.1 Candidatus Gaiellasilicea maunaloa | reverse complement strand
TGCTGTGCAGCGGCGCTTCCCGACGGGGGAACCCGCCGGTTCCCCCGAGCCCCCCCCCGGTGGCATGACACCGTCATGCCACCGCCTCCAACGCCGCGATCTCCACGTGCTCGACCTCGTCGATCGGGAGCTGGAGGAACCGCCGGCCGAGGGTGCGGAACGCATCCGGATCGCCGGTCGTCAGGAAGCGGTAGGAGCCCTCGCGGGCCGGGCCGTTCTCGATCCGCTTGCGCGCGAGCGTCTCGGCGACCTCGCGCGCCGTCTCCTCCGCCGAGAAGACGAGCGTCACGTCGCGACCGAAGACGCGCTGCAGGATCGGCCGGATCAGCGGGTAGTGGGTGCAGCCGAGGATGACTGTGTCCACACGCGCTTCCTTGAGGTGTGCCGCCGCCTCGCGGACCGCCTCGGTCGTCTCGGCGCCGAAAGCGTCGTCGCCCTCGATCAGCGGTACGAGGCGCGGGCAGGCGACGCAGAAGAGCCGCGCACCTGCGTCGAGCGTTCGGACGAGCTCCTCGTAGCGGCCCGCGCGCACCGTCGCCTCGGTCGCGAGCAGGCCGATCCGGCGGTTGCGCGTCGCCTGCACGGCGGCGTGCGCCTCGGGCGTGATCACGCCGACGACGGGCACGCGTAGCTCGGTCTGGAGCTCGGGGAGCGCCGCTGCGGTCGCCGAGTTGCACGCCACCACGATCAGCTTCACGTCCTGAGCCTCCAGGTAGCCGCCGATCTCGCGGGCGAAGCGGCGCACCTCCTCGAGCGGCCGGGGGCCGTAGGGCAGGCGCGCGTGATCGCCGAGGTAGACGAAGTCCTCGTGCGGGAGCGTGACGAGGCACTCGTGCAGCACCGTCAGCCCGCCCACGCCCGAGTCGAACACCCCGATCGGCCTCGCGTCCATCGCGGGATTGTACGAGCGCCGGAGCCTCGGCTACCGTGGCGCCGTGCGGCGCCGCCTCTTCCGCGTCACGCTCGCCGCTCCTGCAGGTCCAGGTGCTGCGCCGCCACGAGCTCGAGCTCGGCAGCCACGGACGGCCGCGCGGACGCGCGTTCGAGCCACCCGGCGAGCGCCGGGAACCGCCCCAGCTCGTCCCCGAGCCGCTCGCGAGCACGCACCACCCAGGGGAGGTAACCGCTATCGACGAGGCCGAAGGCTCGACCGGAGAGCCAAGGCATCGCCTCGAGCAGCGAGTCGAGGAACGCGAGCTCGTCGTCGAACCTCTCGCGCGCGCCTTCCTCGCCGCGCCGGAGGCCGTAGTACGGCTTCGAGAAGTCGTCGAAGCGGAAGACCAGCAGGCGGCCGGCCGCGCGCTCGCCCGGGTCGGCGGGCCAGAGCGGAGGCTCGGGGTAGCGCTCGTTCAGGTACTCGGAGATCACGGCCGACTCGGGTAGGACCCAGCCGTTCTCCTCGAGCACCGGGACCTTCCCGGCCGGATTCTTCTCGTAGAGCCAGGCAGGGCGGTGCTCGAGATCGATCTCGACCATCTCCCATTCGACGCCCTTCTCGGCGAGGACGATCCGGACGCGGGCGCAGTACGGGCACCGGGCGGCGTCGTAGAGGGTCAGCATCAGCGCTCGACGACAACCGCGTCGGGGATCGCGGGCGCGTCGCTCCAGCCGTGCTCGGCTCCCTCGACCGCGATCGCGCGCGCCAGGCCCGCGAGAAGCTCCTGCGCGGGCGGCAGCTCCGACGGCGAGGCCGCGGTGCGGGCGACCACGCGCACTTCACCGGGATCCGCGCCGGTGAGCCGGTTGACGACGCGCGGGTTCGCGGCGAGGCCGATCACGTCACCAGGCGGAAGCGGTCCGTAGTACTCGGGAACGGACAGGTACTCGTCCACGACGCCGCCGCGGTCGAGCAGCACGAAGCGCACGACCTCGTCCTGCTCGACGCCGAGCGCGAGCACGACGGCGCCCATCCGGTCGGAGAGCTCGCGCGCCAGCCGGCGGAGCATCGTCGGGTCGCGATCGCAGACGTCGTCGTAGACCGCGATCCAGCCGTTGCGCGGCGGTGAGATCAGGCTTCCTTGCGACGCGCCGGGCAGCCGTGGGACGAACTGGCGCACCGCCCGCTCGATCGCCGGGAGGTCATCGCTCTGGACGTGGATCGCCCCGAACGAGCGGCCGCTGCCGACCTCGCGCACCTCGAGCGAGAGGACGAGGTTCCGCGACTCCTCGCGAAAGCCGAGCCGCTCGTAGAAGGCGAGCGCCTCGAGGTTCGCGTTCAGCCGGAGGTAGGTGGCGCCGCGTGCCCGCATGTTCTCGACGACGGCCTCGACGAGCGCCTTCCCGGTGCCGCGCCGACGCTCCGGCTCGCGAACGAAGAGGTCGCCGACGGACGCGATGTGCCCGTCGATCCAGGCGCTCGCGAAGCCGACCGCCTCCCCGTCCCGCTCGGCCACGAAGAGCCCGTTCGCGTCGAGCGCGCGCTCGATCTCCTGACTCGCCGTCTCCCAGCTCGCGTCCGCCCAGGCGGGGAGAGCGGCGACGTCGCCGGCGAACTCCTGCCAGAGGGAGCGAACGAGCTCGTGGTCGGCGGCGGTGGCGTGGCGGATGGTCATTGCGGAGGCATCGTCCTAAGGCCGGTCAGGAGGTAATGGGCAGCGAGGTTCTGGTGCGGGTGGAGGCGGGCGCCGAAGCTGCGAACGTCCGGGACATCACCATAGAAGGATCGCACCGCCTTGCGGAGCACGAGGTCGCCTGCGGGCCAGGCGTGCGGGCGGCCGAGGTGACGGGCGAGGAACCAGTCGGCCGTCCACTCGCCGATCCCGCGCAGGGCGACGAAGCTCGTCTTCACGTCGTCGTCCCCGAGCGTCGCGAGCACATCGAGGTCGAGGTCGCCGCGCGCGAGAGCGATCGTGTACTCGGCCTTGCGACCGGAGAAGCCGACGGCGACGAGCTCGGCTTCCGTCGCGCTCGCGAGTCGGACGCGGGTGGGGAAGGCGACGGCGTGCTCCGCCGGCCTGCCGAAGCGCTCGATCAGGCGGCTGCGGATCGCGAAGGCCGACTGGAGCGAGACCTGCTGGGCCGTGATCGAGGTGACGAGCGCCTCGAACGGGTCCGGGGCAAGCGGTGGGCGGAAGCCGGCGAGCCCCGTCGAGAGCCGGGCGAGCACCTCGTCTCCTGCGGCGAAAGCCGCGAAGCCGTCGAGGTCGAACGGCGCTCCGAGCAACGTCCGCACCTCGGCCTCGATCGCCTCGCTCCAGGGCTCGACCTCGACTCCACCGGGCGCGGCCTCGATCCTGACCTCGCGCCCGCCGACGACCCGGTGCAAGCCTCCCTCGTGCCAGAGGTTGGCGCGGTCGACTCCGAAGACGCGAAAGCGCTCAGTTGAGAGCGCGAAGTCGTAGGGCGGGGGCAGCGCGAGCAGCACGGAAGGAAAGAGCCTGCCTGACACCGTGTCCGACACGGTCTCTGGCGCCGTCTCTGGCACCGTGTCTGACACCGTCTCTGGCACCGTCTCTGGCACCGTTCTTGGCTTTCAAGCCAGAAAGTGCTGCTGACGACTTCGCTTGCCTCTCCTAGAAGCTGCCGCCGGGCCAGGCGACGCCCGAGTAGCGCTCGATCACCGGCCCCGCCGGCGGCGCGACCTCGCAGAAGAGATCGCTGCGGACGACGGTGCCTGGGAAGATCCGTGCGAACGGATCCAGCTCGAAGAGATCGGGACTGCGCGCGACCGTGACCGCGCCTCCGTAGTTGGTCGCGTCGAGCGCGAGCGTCGTCACGCACACGAGCGTGCCGCCGAGGAGCGGCAGCCACCACGCGAGCGCGTCGCGCCGCACCTGCTGGATCTCCGGCTGGTCGAAGGGGAGGAGGGCCGACTCGTCGGCGAGCGCGCAGACGTGCGCCCACGCGCCGCGAACCGGCTCGCCCTCGAAACAGCGCGGATCGGCCCGAAACCGACGACCGGGGGTCTCACGCGACGTCGATAGCTGCTCCCCGTCCCACACGAGCTCGGACGAAAGCTCGCTCACTCCAGCCGCCCTCGCTCCAGCCGCCAGTCCGGCCGGATCCGCTCGGAGATCGCGCGCATGTCGCGTCGCAGCTCCTCGAGCGTCGGCCGACCCCAATACCAGTAGCCGTTGTAGGCGGCGTGGATCGTCAGATCGGGGAAGAGGGTGAACGCGGCGGGACGGTAGGGATCGTGAGTCGTGTCGGTCGTCTCGCGCAGTCCGAGCCGGTCGAGCCAGTCGCGGCCCGAGTCCGACAGGAACGTGAAGCGTGCGCCCAGCCCGGCCCGGAAGGCGGACTGCACCTCGGGCGGGTCGACGCTGAGGACGACGAGCCGCGAGTAGGCGACCTCGAACTCGTCCTGCAGCCGCACGAGCTCGCGAAGGTAGCGTTGCTCCTTCGGACACCACCAACCGCGGGAGGCGAAGAGCGCGACCGGATCGCCACCGGCAAGCTCCGACAGCCGCCGCGCGCGACCGGTGTGATCCGACAACTCGAGATCCGGGAAAGGCGCCCCCGACCCCAGCGGAATCGTCTCGTCGCTCACGGCTTCGCCTCAGCCTTCTTCGCCCGGGCCTGGTCGAGCTCCCACGCCGCCGTGATCAGGCCGACGTGACTGAACGCCTGCGGGAAGTTGCCGAGCTGCTCGCCGCTCCTCGTGTCGATCTCCTCCGCGAAGAGGCCGAGGTCGTTCGCGTAGCCGGCGAGCCGATCGAACAGCGCCTCGGCCCGCTCGAGCTCACCCGCTTTCGCGAGACAGGAGACGAGCCAGAACGAGCAGATCGTGAAGGTGCCCTCCTCGCCGGAGAGGCCGTCGGCGTTCGGGCCCTCCTCGCTCAGGTAACGAAGCACGAGCCCGTCCCGCGTCAGCTCCTTCGCGATCGCCTCGATCGTCGAGCGCATCCGCTCGTCGGTCGCCGGCAGAAAGCCGACGATCGGGATCAAGAGCTGGGCGGCGTCGAGGTCGTCCGAATCGAACGACTGTGCGTATGCCAGCTTCTCCTCGCTCCAGCCGCGCGTCAGGATCGCGTCGCGGATCTCGTCCCGTGCGGCCTCCCACTTCTCGACCTTGGCGAAGGCGCCGAGGCCGGGAGCCAACTTGACCGCCCGGTCGAGCGCCGTCCAACAGAGCACTTTCGAGGAGAGGTGGTGGCGCGGCTCGCCGCGCATCTCCCACATCCCGGCGTCCTTCTCCTTCCAGTTCGCGGCGGCCGCGTCGGCAACCTCGGCGACGAACTCCTGAATCTCCGGATGGAGCTCGCCAAGCTCCTCGTGGAAGAGGTGGAGCGCGTCGAGCAGCTCGCCGTAGACGTCGTGCTGGGTCTGATTCCACGCGCCGTTGCCGATGCGCACGGGAGCCGAGTCGCGCCAGCCGCGCAGGTGCGGAAGCTCGCGCTCGGTGAGGTCGTGCTCGCCGCCGATCCCGTACATGATCTGGAGCGAGTGATCGTCGCCCGCGCCGCCGCCCGCAGAGCTCGTCATGAACGAGACGAAGTTCTCGGCCTCGTCGGAGCACGTGCCGATGTAGAGCGCGCGGAGCGTGAGGCTCGCATCGCGGATCCAGGCGTAGCGGTAGTCCCAGTTGCGCCCGCCGCCGATCGTCTCCGGAAGCGAGGTCGTGGGAGCAGCGACGATCGCGCCGGTCGGACGGTAGGTGAGCGCCTTGAGGACGCGCGAGCTGGAACGGACGAGATCGCGATGCGAGCCCTCGTAGATGTCGTGCTCGGCCTCCCACGAGCTCCAAGCCTCGGCCGTGTCCTCGATCCTGGCGGCGACGTCAGCGGGCGCAGTCGCCTCGACGCCGGTGCTCGCGATCGGCGACCAGCGCAACGAGAAGCCGATGCTCTCTCCCTCGGAGACCGTGAACGCGGCGAGCATCGTCGAGCCCTCGACCGCGACGGAAACGCCGGCACGGACGACAACCTGATTGGGACCGCCGAAGGTGCGACCGCCGTCCGCGGTCAGGCGGAAGAGCGGGCGGACGAGGCCGTACTCGGGCCGCGGCGCGAGCTCGAAGACGAGCTCGACGTGACCCGACACACTCTCGACGGAGCGCAGCAGCTCGTGCGGCGCGTCCAGGCCGACATCGTGGTGACGCTGGCCCTTCGCGAAGACGAGCGCGTCGCGCAGCAGGACGCTGCCGGTCTCCGTCGTGAAGATCGTCTCGAGGACGAGCGACCCAGGTAGATATCGGCGAGCGCTCGTGAACGTGCCGGCGGGCGCGATCAGCCAGTGCCCGGCGGCGGGGTCGAGGATCCGACCCAACACCGCCGGGCTGTCGAACCGAGGGACGCAGAGCCAGTCGATCGAGCCGTCGCTCCCCACGAGCGCTGCCGAGTTGCAGTCGGACAGCAGACCGTAGGAGGCGATTGGCTTCGAGCCGCCTGCCGTGGAATCCGTGGTCGGCTGGGCGATCGTCTCGGTCATGCTCGGGCTCCTTCCGGGTCGCGCGGGGCAATCTGACGACGTGCGATGAGTCAGTCTCCCCGCGGTCCCGTCCGTTACGCACGCTCGCCCACCCGAGGTTTACCGCTCCACTCTCGGGAGATGTCCTTCTTTTGACCAACGAAGGGAGAACTGCGGCATGTCGAACGATTCGATCAGCACCATTGGTACTCGCGCGGACACACGCGCGGGCTTCCTGCGCAAGGCGGGCGTGGGCGGCGCCGCCCTCGTCGGCGGCGGTGTTCTGCTGGGCGCCGGGGCGGGTACGGCACGCGCCGGCCACAACGACTCGATCCCGGACGTGGACATCCTCAACTTCGCCCTCACGCTCGAGTATCTGGAGGCGTCCTTCTACGTCGAGGCGCTCGGAAGCGGCCATGAGTCTCTCCCGGCCGGCGTGCCCGCAAGCTCGGGCAAGTTCAGTCGCGGCGACATCACCGGCTCGCACGAGCTGCGGGAATTCGGCGGGCGTGTTCGCAGCACCGCCTATGAGTATCTGAGCGCGGTTCGCGATCACGAGGTCACGCACGTGAAGTTCTTGCAGGGAGCCCTCGGGAGCGCAGCGGTGCCGGCCTGCACGTTCGACTTCAGCACGGGCCTGACGAGCGTCGGCACGTTCCTCGCGACCTCGCAGGTGCTCGAGAACACCGGCGTGATGGCCTACGACGGAGCGATCCGCTACGTCGACACCGGTGACTTCCTCCAGGCCGGCGCGCAGATCGCGACCGTGGAGGCGCGCCACGCCGCGTACTTCAACCTGATCAACCGCGACTCCCCGTTCCCGGACGCGTTCGACACCGGCAAGAAGCCGTCCGAGATCGTCGCGGCCGTGCTCGCGACCGGCTTCGTCAAGAGCTGTCCGCAGTCGGTGCTCGACCTGTTCGCCCGGCTCGAGGCGGCCGGCGCGTAGCTTCGAGCGCAACGTTCGCTGGGTGGGCGGCGCGCTCGCCCACCCAGCGATTCCTCTCCACCGGGACCTGAGCCTCGCCTCTACAGTCGGCCGGGTGCAGCTCGGCCCACCGCAGGAGCAGCTCGATCAGATCCTGGCTCTGGTGCGAGAGATTCTTGGGCCTGACACGCTCGGCGTGTACCTCCACGGCTCGGCGGTCCTCGGAGGACTACGGCCGCGGAGCGACCTCGATGTGCTCGTCGTCTCGAGCCGTCGCTCCTCACGGGAGGAGAAGCACCGTCTCGCCGATCGCCTGCTCGCTGTCTCCGGTGCGCCGCGTCCAGTCGAGCTGACGATCGTCGTCGAGTCCGAGATCCGGCCCTGGCGCTATCCTCCGAGCTTCGACTTCCAGTACGGAGACTGGCTGCGCCGTGAGTTCGAGAGCGGCAACGTCGAGCCGTGGCCGACGACGACGAACCCCGACCTCGCGTCGCTCTTCACGATGGTGCTGCTCGCGAATAGGTCGCTGCTCGGGCCGCCGCCGGCCGAGATCTTCGATCCCGTCCCGCGCGGCGACCAGATCAGGGCAATGGTCGGCGACATCGAAGCGCTGCTCGGCGATCTCGACTCCGACACCCGCAACGTGCTCCTCACGCTCGCCCGAATCTGGAGCACGGTGGCGACCGGCGAGATTCGCTCAAAGGACGCCGCCGCAGACTGGGCGCTCGCTCGCATGCCGCAGGCGCATCGGTCGGTTCTCGCACGGGCGCGGGCGATCTATTTGGGGGACGAGGAGGAGCGGTGGGACGACCTCGAGCCGCGTGTGCGGCCACACGCGGACTACGTCGTCGCCGAGATCGGTCGATTAGTCGCCCGCGCCGCTCACGAGTAGATCTTCTCGCCGGCGGCGAGCATCGCCACGAACTTGTCGATGTTCCGAGCCCGCGTCTCGGAACGCTTTACGCCCTGGATCCGGTGCAGGATCGCGTGGCGGTTCTGGCTGTCGAGCGTGGCGAAGAAAGCGCGCGCCTTCGTGTTCCGGTCGAGCGCCTGCTGGAGGTCGTCGGGAACGGTCGCCGTCGAAGGAGGGTCGTAGGCAGCAGCCCAGCGGCCGTCCGCCTTCGCACGCTCGACCTCGCGGAGCCCGGCCGGGCCAATCGCTCCGCTCTCGATCAGCGCCTCGGCCTTCGCGCGATTGAGCTTCGACCACACGCTTCGAGCGCGTCGCGGAGTGAAGCGCTGGAGGTGGTACCGCTCGTCGAGCCGACGCGACTGCCCGTCGATCCAGCCGTGACAGAGCGCCACCTCCACTGCCTCTGCGTAGGTGACGGTCGGGATCCCCGATCCCTTCTTGGCGAGCTTGACCCAGACGCCGTCGGCGGTCGGATGCTCCTCGAGCCACCCTCGCCACTCGGCCGGCCCGGAGAACGGGACGATCGGCAGCTCGGCCACGCCCTCAGCCTACGGCAGCGAACACGATCGCGCACTTCGGCGTCGGTCCGCGCGGCGCAGCCGGTTAGCGCTCGCCCGGAAAGACTGTCGTCTCGTAGTGCCGCGCGAACTCGTCGGCCTGCGCGAGCAGCCTACGCGCCTCGGGCTCGATCACGGCGAGCTCGTGGTCCTCCCCGGCGAACTGTCGGATCGCCGCCAACGAGTCGTACATCGTGATCACGATGAACTCGACGCCGTTGCCGAGGGCGCGGCGCAGAAGGTGCGCGCCGCGGAAGCCTTCGACTCGAGCCTCGATTCCGGGAAAGACGTCCTCCCGAAGCAGCCGCTCGTAGTCGTCGGCGTTCTCGGCGGTCGTGCGGCCCGACCAGACCCGGCTGCTCATCCCCTGAGCTTAGAGCCTATCCCGCTTGGACCTCGGTGGTTGCCATCCTCCAGGTGATCAGTCCGCAGGCGAGCTGGAGTAGGGCGCGGTGGTTTTCGGGTTTC